>CAYTNQ010000100.1:0-16000 GCA_964439175.1 uncultured Anaerolineales bacterium
CGTCGTCCCAAGATGCCGACATGCTCCTAATCCCACGGGCCACCCTGTTTTCCTTGCTTGAAGTGGCCTGTTACTCAACCTAAATTGGACAAAGTCCAGTAATATATATCATCCTGTGTTCCAGAAAGGATAGCCGCACCTGCTTCTACGACCTCGAGACAGGCAACCTGACAAGCATCATCGTGCCGTCAGCTCCTGTCTTTTCTATTGAAATTTCTCCTGCATACTTTTGCAACAGGAGACCGGTCAGCCACAACCCCAACCCAGAGCCCTCTCCAGGCCTCCTGGAAGGCACTGGCTTGATGAAGAGCTTATCCCGTATGTTGGCTGGGATACCGGGGCCGGTATCCTGGATTTCCACTTCAAGCCGGTCGTCAACACGCCGGCTAACGATAGTCAGGTTACCTCCATCGGGACTCATCGCTTTGTAACTGTTTTCGATCAGGTTGCGGAATATCTCGGTGATTTGCCCCAGAGAAGCCTGGATCAACGGCAGAGAGTCGTCCAAGTTATAGGCGACCTTGACTGCCCCAAACCCGGCTCTGTCCTGATATTGCCCCCAAATCTGAGCCTGGGCCTCGCGCAGACTGGCGTTGATGTCAACGGCTTGAACTTCAGTTTCCTTGAGCGGTTCCTGAATGCGGGCGATGTAATCCGAGGTGTACTGCGTGTTACGCTCGATGATGTCGAGGATTTCCTGGATGGTCTCATTCGACGTGTCCACGCGCTTGCGCAGCCGGGTGACGTTGGGCACGATGATGTTGAGAGTGTTGTTGATGCGGTGCTGGATGGCGGCCGTAACCGTGCCCAGGGCAGCTAACTGCCTGGCGGCAATCAGTTCTTCACGCGTTGCTGCGTATAGATTTGCATTGTCCAGGGCAATGGCGGCCTGGCTGGCCATGGAGGAGAGGACCTGCAAATCTTGCTCGTCGTAAGCATGCTCTCGCTCCCAATCATAGATGGCGAGGACACCTATTACTCTCTCGGCAACTACCATCGGGACCGCAAGATGAGAAGCGGAAACTTCACCAACATACTCTCGATGGCCTGGTTCGTTATACCATGCCAGCGCTTCCGCGTGGGTTTTGTGCAAGATTGGTTTTCGAGTCAAGATGACTTCTTCTGTCTTCCCTCTCTTCGCTTTATCGATCTTGCGCGGTGCGAAACCCTTCTGCTGCTCAACATCTACACGCCTGCCTCTCTCCATCACCAGCCTGAAGGTAATAGTATCAGTTTTTTCATCGTACAAGGCAATGTAAATGTTCTGTGTACCGGTTAGTCTACGCGCTTGCCCGTAGATTAACTTCAGGATTTCATCTTCCTTCAAACGAATGCCGGAGGTCAAGGTTTGCCCCACTTCGTTCAAGGCGCTGAGCGCATAAACACGCCGCTCAAGGTCCTGGTAGAGCCGCGCATTTTCGATGGCGATGGCCATCTGGTTGGCTATGGTTATTAACAGGTTGCGGTCATCATTATCGAATACGCAGGGCTGATCAAAGTTCTGTAATCCGATGGCACCGATGATTCTATCCTTAAAGAGGGCTGGCACCAATAAACAACATTTTACATCCTGGCGGAAAGCCTTTTCAACCTCATCTTCCCCCACAGCCCAAGCCTCAAAATCCTCGACAAGTAAGGGCTCCCTGTGGCGAATCACCCATTCGGTCAGGCCCCGACGCGTGCCAAAAGGTCGCGGGGCATAAGGGCGACCCTCGACTTTAACCTCGTCGTCAATAAGCTGCCCCCTTTCGTAAACTAGCGGAAACCGGATAACGCCAGTATCATCTTCATAAAGAGCAATGAACATGCTGCTGGTATCCATCAGCCCTGACATTTTTTCATATACTTGTCCGAGCTGGGCCTGAACCGGAAGAACGCTGCTGATTGCCCGCTGAAATTCGGCGACGGCCTGCAATGTGTCTTGTTGCCGGCGCAAGTTTATCGCAATTCCCAAATCCAGCGCCAGTGTCTCTAACATCTCCAGATTGTGCTGGGTAAAGCCGCCGACCTCATCTTTATCCGCAGAAATAACGCCAACGATCTCGTTCTCGATCTTGATGGGGGCTAAAATGATGGAGCGCAAGGCAGAGCGAGGTACGACTTTGCCTGCTGTGAAGCGATCGTCGCTGGCAGCATCGTTTACCAATATTGACTCGCCAGTTTTAGCAACAGTGCCGGCTAAACCTTCGCCTGGCTTGAAACGCCCGACTTCAGATACACCGTGAAGTGAGCCAATCCTCTCCATAGCCACTAATTCGCCCACTCTTTTATCCAGAATAAAAATAGTACTGTGACTACAATTCAGAGTCCGTACAGCAGATTGAACAGCCACCTGGTATATCTGCTCCAGCACGGGCTGTTTAGCCAGGTTATTGGCTACATCATGGAGTATTTGGAAATCGTTTAGCAGTGCCTGCGATTGCTGCCGCTGTTCCTGTTCTAACTGAAAGAGTCTGGCATTTCGAATGGCAACGGCAGCCTGGGCTGCAAAGGACTCGATGACGTCCTTTTGCTCCGGGCCAAAGAACTGGGGCGTGCGATAGTTCACAAACATCACGCCCACAGTTTCACCGACTACCCTTAGCGGGATAATAGCAGAAGAAGCAACCTTCTCGCGCACCACAAATCGCTCATCCGGAGCATCATCATGGGGGATATCAAAATCTCTTGTCAACAACGAAGCCGCCCGTGCGTCGTGGAAGTACTGAGACTCCCCCATCTTTACCGCCGCCACCACTACATCGTCGTCGTATATCTTGGTCGGTATCAAATGAAGATGCAATCTCTCACCCATAAGTGTAGGCGGCAAGGCGAACTCATTGCGAGCCTGAATATACTGGTACAGATCTACTATATCAGCGTCCAGAACTTCTTGTGCGCTGTGCGCTATGTCCTCTAACACGCTATCCAGTGTCTGAGTTGGGTCTTCGATGGCAACCAACGATTGCCCAACCGCCTTCAACCTGGCAACCGCTTCTGCACGCATATCTGCCAATCGGTAACTCCACGAATTCGAGATAGCCATAGCAGCCTGCTGGCCGATCAGGTGGATAATCCGCTTTTCATCTTCGGAGAAAGAGTGTGGCTGCCTGTAATCAACGTATAGGATTCCCAGGATGTTGTCGCCCACCCTTAGAGACAGCCCCATAAAGGCCTGGATGCCTTCTCGAGCGATGAAAGAACTCTCTTTTAGCATTTGAGGCTCTTCCCGTTCGATGTCCTCGCGGACGACCTCACCCTCTCGATGAACGCGCGCAGATAGCCGCCTCTTCTTATCGGCTTTTTCCTCGACCGGCAGATCGTGGAGCAAGCCGCAGGCAGCGACGTTTTCCACGTCGTAGAATTCGCCAAAAGCGGGATGATAGGGATAAATTACCGCACAGTCAGCCCCGGTCATGTTACACACGACTTCAACCAACAACTGATATACTTTCTTTGGCCTCTCAGCAATATGTCGTTGGGCCGCTTGTCCAATGGACAGGATCTGATCAAGAATCTCAGCTTGTTTCTCTTGTGATCCAAGGATGGAGCTATGCATACTTCACTACCTCCGCGCCAACCATATCAACTGGTTGTGATTGCAGATCCAGGCGTCCACGAGTTGAACGCAGTGATACCGGCAAATCTGTCAGCGACTGGCAGCGTTCGGCGCGAGCACCGTGCAGCGCCACTGCTCAACCGCCTTCCGATACTCGTGTTCCCTGAACTCTAATCCCTTGTGGGCCAGAGAAACTCTTAACAAGGGAACGGGAATGCCAAACTGTTTAACTAGCCTGACGAGGTCTTTTCCTTCCAGCGTGCAGCCATCGTTTCTGGCGAGAAGCCGGTCAAGTTGGCGGTAGCCACGAGACAAAGTGCGGTCGAAGGCCTGAGCCTCCGCTTCTATGTATGCCAAAAGTCTGTCACGTCCACGGCCAAGATTTGGATGCCGTTTCCCATCCAGAACGATTTCGTGGTCAATGAGAGCCGGCAAGCAGCCAAGCGGATCAATCTGCAAGATTCGCATCTGGGCCAATACCCTGCGAATCAGGATCCTCATCAGGCGTCTTCGTCCACCTTTTCCAGGCGGAGGTGCGCCGTCGGCAGCCAGGAATACCAACGCCCTTAAGTGGTCTACCAGGATACGCTCGCTCTCTCTGGCATTGAAGGCGACTTCTACGTTCCAGTGGGAGTAGAAAGACCTCAAATCTTCAATGAGCGGTCGTACCGTCTCAATTTCAAAAACCGTCGGCTGACTCTCCAAGATCATTGCCACCCGTTCAGTGCCAATGACCGTTTCAGTAAAGGGATCTGCCATCAAAGACAGAGCGTCGGTCTCGGCATCTATCTCGGCAAAAATGAAGAGTGAATTGGCGAATTCGACAAACCGTCCACATTTACACCCAGGGCGACAATCAGGTCTACAACTCAGTTGAGAGCCACGGTCAAAGAACAACTCCGTATTTGGTCCACATTTTCGACTGGTTTCCTGGCCGTCAATCCCTCCGCCCTGCTTCCAGAAGTTGTGATCTGCCCCCAAGCCAACGACACGATCTTCAGGTAAGCCGAGGTCCCGCCAAGCTTGATAGGTTTCAAGGTCCTGGTTAAAGCGATGTCCCGAAATTTTCCCGCCAGCGAAGTAGGTTGCCCATAGGCGACTTGAGTCAATCTGCAGATCACGCGTCAAAAATTCCCACATACGTCGTATGGCGATTCGTCTAGTGTTGTGGCCGAATGAGAAAGCGCCGGGCATCTCAAACAAGCTGAGGTGGAGGTCACTCTTGCCGATTCTGTCCACGTCAAAGTGCCTGAAGCAGTTTTGTACCATCACGTAGTCATCATCGGGAGATCGACTCCCGAGTTGATCGATGGCGGTCTCGACCTCGGCCAGGCCAGCGCTCATGACAAACGTCATCGGGATAGAAGGATGCAGCAGTGAGGTGCCCGGCAACTGCTTGAAGCCCAGGCTTTGATAGTAACGAACAAACCGGTCGCTGATTGCTTGTGGGTGCATAGGTTGGTCAGCTTTAAGCACTCAATCGTTGGTTGTGTTCCCTGCGCGGCACACGCTTCAAAATGGCGAGATCGTCCTTGGTCAGAGGTCGGGATGGTCCAGGGGGAAGGTCGCTACGAGTTTCTGGACGCGCAGGTTGGCGTTCTGCGGCTGTATCTCGTTTCTTCGCCTTCGGTCTGGTGATGACGTTTGGCCCCTCCCCATCTCTGGCCATCTCGAACTCGACCTCAGACTCGGTATCTGCATCGTGCTCCAGGAGCAGGCGCTGGACTTTACCCGCGTCCACACCTTCAATGGAAGCCAACATTTGAGCCAGCACGGCGTTGGACACGCCAGGAAAGCGCTGGCGCAAGCTATCCACATAGTTCGTCAGCCATTCGCTATCGATCTCCCTACCCCGACGACGTTTAATAGCTTCCACCACTTCATTTGATAAATTTCGCCCGGTCAGCACGATAGAGTGGGCAGGGTTTAAGATAACCCCCACTGAAGGCAATGTCTGCTCCAGTTCACGCTTAACCCCTTCAAGGAGCTGGCGGTAACGAGGCCCCCCAGGCGCTAAGGCTATAACGCCATCCATCGACGTAGCCTTAGGTGGCAACGGCATGCGTTTTTGTAAATCTGAAATCTGGTTAACCAACGCCTCACGCATTTTTACCTCAACCTGGCGGTGACGCTCCCCCTCCCTGATTTGTACAAGCCTGGCCAACTTATCCCGGTCGCCCCCGGCTGCCTGCACCGGGTCAAAGCTACACCACAGGTTAAGTGTCAGTTCGTTGGGCACACCAAAGGCAAAGAGTCCAGGTACAGTGACCTCGATGGGATGATCCCGTACTTCGACAGTTCGGACGACTCGCTCCAGTCCGGGGATTACCAGCACCAGGCCTGGACCCACTACACGCCGAAAACGCCCAAGCCGATAGATCACCAGGCGCTCTTCATGAGGGACCACGCGCAGCGTAGCTCTGAGCACAATCGCGATGAGTATTACCAGCAAGACAACTCCGACGATCAACAGGATTTCCATATGCAAAACTCCTTATCCTTCATAGGTGCTCAGAAATTGAGCAAAGAGAGGGCTGAACCAGGTAGTGGGGGCTGACAGCAAACCGCGGCGGACCAAATGATCTATCGTATCTTGATGGTCTGGTGTATGCTGGCCTCGCGCCGCCAGCAAAGCTACCTCTTGCTCCTGCTCATGCAAACTCAGCAAAATCCGCCGGCATTCCTGCTGAACGTCAGGCTTGGCTGCAAAGTAGGTCAGTGGATCAGCACCCGACACCCCCTCGTTGACCCAGGTGTTAAAAACAATCTTAAGCAACTGAGCATGGCCACCAGCAAGTGCGCGAATTTGGGTAAGCTCTTTGTTGTTAAGAGGTTTACCGGCGACTTCATTCAAGTGCATCAACATTTGGCGTGCATCATCCGGAGTGTATGGCTCCAGAGCGTAGATATTGTGGCGAAATAGATCGTAAAACTTCGATCCGTTTTCCATATGATGGCTTTGTCCCAAAATGTGGGGCAGACGCTTAGTAAAGACCAGATAACTCAGCGCCTCGCGATTGCCTTCACTCCGCAGACCGTTCAATCGCTCCAGCATCGCCAGCGGTCCCGTCTGGAACACCGCATCGAAATCGTCTAAGACAAACATAACTTTGTGTTTGAGCTCCTGGCAAACCCATCCCAGCCGCGCCCGCAGCGTGCTCAATGCACGTTCTTCTTCAGAAATGGGGATTATCTTATTGTCGTCTGGGATTGGGGCAAGTTCCTTCGTCGCTTGGTTCAGCGCATCCAGCATCATCTTCCACAGGCTAATGGGATCACCCGGCCAATGTGTTGCGTCCACAATAGGAAAGTGCATACGCTCTACATTTTGCTCAATGTGTTGGGCATTGCGCTGAATATCGCGCAGGAAGTTGACGAGATTAGATTTGCCAATACCAGCGACACCGACAAAACCCAGAGACTCCCCGCGCAATGCGAAGCGAATGATCAAATTGATTTCATCTGCGCGATACGTAGGCTGATAGCGAGGTGAGATTATGTTACGTGTCATCTGAAACTTGTCCCATTCGACTATATGAAAGATGACCTTGTGAAGGGAGAGAGGAAGACAGAAGCTGACCCACAACGGATTGCTCGGGCTTGCGCTGTTTTATGTTATCATAAGTTAGATTACAATATAATCACCCCATTGTCAAGAACGAATTTCAAGTCGTGGGGCGTTTCAAAGGGAGCAAATAGGAGGGAGTATGGCTCAACTGAAAAAACTGGTTTGTGCAAAAGCCCGAAAAGCTTATAATCGTGAGTTACGAAAATCCATTGATGCTGGCCGCTGATCTATGAGTAACGACAAGACAAACGCCATGCGCGTCCTGGATGCGCGCAAAATCCCGTATCAAGTTTTCACCTTTTCGCCCGACATCCACTCGGCCGCTGGCGTGGCTGAGGCCATCGGACTGCCACCCCGGCAAGTTTACAAAACCCTGGTGGTGCTGCGTTCCCAGGGAAAGCCGATGTTGATTATGGTCGCCGGCGACCGAGAGCTGGATCTGAAACGGGTAGCCAAGGCAGTAGGCGAGAAGAAAGTGCGCATGGCTTCGCACAAAGAGGCGGAAGCGCTGACCGGCCTGCAGGTGGGAGGTATTTCGGCGTTGGCGCTCCTCAATCGCCCATTCGAGGTGTTCATCGACCGTCCCGCCACTGAACTGTCCCACCTGTTGGTCAGCGCCGGCAAACGGGGAATCAACCTGCGGCTGGCCGTCCCAGACCTCATCCGCGTCACCCGTGCCCACATCATCGAGGCGACCGAACAAGCCGAACATTCCTGATTTGGAAATCGTCCCAGGCAAATTCATCGTGTTGCAAGTCCGGTGCCAGACGGGCGGCAGTGACGGTTAATTCGTTGTAGCCGGGCCGCAAGGCCGAGACCGGTACGTCACGACGCACGGTCAACCAGCGACGGGCGAAATCTTCCATTGGCAGGTCAGGCGACAGGGCCACATCGTTAACCACCAGACTGGCCCCGATCTCGTTCTGTTGCATCAATTCCAATACCAACACCCAATCGGAGGTCCCAGGGTCGCGCAGGTAAAAGCCGCCAGTCCAGGCGATACTTGGCTTGTGCCCCGCAAAGAGAGGCCACCACGGCGACAGGAGGTCGCTGTCGCCCAGGTGCACTACCGCGTCCGGCGCCAGTATCGGCACCACCCCGACCTCAGCCCCAGTTGCAAACTGCTCAGAGTGATCGCCACCTTTTGCCTCCAGCCCCCTGCCCCTGGCCCCCAACTTCTTGCTCCCCTCCGCCTGGCGCCACATCTCATATGCTGGCCGGGGATCCCCTGTCGAGTCAATCAGGCTATAGCCTCCAAAAGGATCTCCTGGCTCTGGCTGCGACAGATTCCACACCGTCACCAATTCCACCCAGGGCCATTCGCGGCGGACGCGGTCCAAGGCACCAGTCAGATACGCTCCCTGCTGCGCCAGGCTCACACCGAGGCCCGGCTGATCGGGCGGCGCGTCCACTGTCCAACCCATCTCAGTAATCCACACCGGCTTATCGCCATCGCCCTGTTCGAGCATAATGGCCCGCAGATCCTCGAGGCGAGCAAAAACCAGCCCGTCGTTGGCACTTTCTGGCGCGTCAGGAGGCAGTCCGAAGCCATACGGGTGTGCGCCCAGCACGTCGAAGTAAGGAGCAGCGCCCGCCTGATACATGCCCCGCAAAAAGATGCGTTCATCCATGGCACGCTCGCCATCGCCGTTGGTCGGGGCCAGGCCCGCCGCAATCACCAGCGCGTCGGGGTCACCCGCCTTCACTGCCTGGTAGCCAGCGCGTAACAACTGCACATAAGCAGCCGGATCGGGCGCATGGCCACCCCACTCCAGCGCCAGGTTGGGCTCATTCCAGATGATATAGGCTCGGATGCGACCCCGGTAGCGCCAGGCAACTCGCTCCACGAAGTGCCGATAGTCTCCCAGCGCCTCAGGCGGTGCGTTGAGCGGTGGTTGCACATCGCTGACCCAGGGCGGATGCTGGTCGAGGCGCACCACCAAATCCAGGCCATAATATTCGGCGCCAGCGACTACCTGGTCAGTCACTTCCCAGTGGAACTGGCCCCGGGTGGGCTCGATCTCGCGCCAGGCAAAGACCTGCACCACGGTGTCAAACCCGGCTGCCCGCGCCAGCGCCAACGAACGGTCATCGGCGCGTAAGGTGTGGGCTGCCAGTCGCAGCCCTCGCTCCCCCGACCGCCGGGACAGCATGTCGATTGGGTCAGGTGAGGTGCGAGTGCACCCAGTTCCGATCAGCAGCCAGGCAAACGCCAACAGAATAAGGGAGGCGATAGTGTGTACCAAACGCTGCATCAGAATCCCCTTACGCTATACGGCATACAAAGTACTGCGTATTGCGCGCTTCGCGTGCGTATTGCGTGTTGCGTAGTGGATATTGCGTCCGGGATGCTGAGTGCGCGCAATAGGCAGGTTCCAAGATTCACGGAAATACCAGCTTGCCCGGATTCATCACACCTTCGGGGTCGAAAGTTCGGCACAGGCTGCGCAGGGCTGCCATACCCACTTTCCCCTTTTCGGCCGGCAGGTAGGAGGTGTGGTCGACGCCCACGCCATGTTGGTGGCTGATGGTACCGCCGGCGGCGACGATGACATCGCTGGCGGCGGCCTTGAGAAGACGCCAGCGCCGCAGGGTCTCGCCGGGGTCTATGCCGTGCGGGCTGGAGTCAGCCAGAGGCAGTCGAAAGAGGTAGGTGACGTAGATGCTGGCACCGTCGGTGTAAATGTGAGACAAATGGGCGAAGACATGGACACGCTCCCCAACCTCCTTTAGCCCATCCCGCAGGGCGCGCCGTATGGCATCCGCTGTGGGGAAAACGTCTAACCAGCGGACGGCAGTCTCCAGTGTATCCACAGCGTAGCCTCGCTCCCAGAGCGTGTTGCGCAGGTAGGGAGTGCGAAAGCGGCTCTTGCGCCACTCTTCCCCCAACTTACGTCCCACACAGACACCGCCGTAAGCGCGGGCGACTTCCATCACCTGCTTGCGGGTTGCTTTCACTGCGTCGTCACACCCAGTGATACCAACAAAAAGTATACACCTGTTCGGACCCAGTCCACGCAGACGCAGCAGCCGCTCCAACAAGCTCACCAGCCCTTCGTGGCCGGCCAGGGCCAGGGTGGTGGTCGTCTCGACAGTGTCGCTCAGGCGCAACATTGAAAGAGGCAGCCGGGCCTGAGCCATCTCGCGGACGGCAGCCACACCCTGCGCCCAAACCGGGAAGAAGATGGCGTGGAACTCCTCCCGTTCGGGCAGCGGGCTGACCCGCAGAGTGGCCTGGGTGATGATCCCCAGCCGCCCCTCGGAGCCAAGCACAAGCTGCCGCAGGTCAGGCCCCGCGGCACTGGCAGGGAAAGGTGGCAGATTCAGCCGCCCCATGGGCGAGAGCAGCCGTCCGCCTGCGAACAACTCTTCAATGCGTCCATAATACAGGGATTGCTGTCCACTGGAGCGGGTGGCGATCCAGCCGCCTAGCGTAGAGAGCTCAAAGGATTGGGGAAAGTGCCCCAAGGTATAGCCTCGCGCCCGCAGACTTGCCTCCAGGCGTGGACCGTCTACCCCGGCACCAAAAGTCGCGAGCCGGCTCACCTCGTCGAGGGCAAACCGGCGGTTGATGCGGCCCATATCCATGGTGAGAACCGGGGCATGGCCTGGAGACGGATTTACGTGACCCACGACGCTCGTCCCGCCGCCATAAGGAATGAGGTGGGCACCAACCCTGGCAGCGAATGTGATAAGTTGCGCTACCTCTTCCTCAGATGAAGGGAAGGCAATGCCATCCGGGAAGGCCGGAATATGCCCACTCCGAATAGCAACCCAGTCAGGTAGACTCTGGCCGCAAGCGTGGCACAAGCGCGCTTCGGCGTCAGTGGTTACCAGCGGATAGGCAGGCAGGCGACCGCGAGGGACGGCGCGAAGCACTTGGGCTAACGCGGCGTCTTGCGGCGGCGTCGCTGGGCCGAGAACCTCCTCCAGAAAGCGAAGCGCCGAGGGAGAAAGGGGATACGCAACGGCCTGGTCACCCCATCCATTCCAACGTCGCATCAACGCCTCCGGTTTCTTCGTGACCGAATTATCCCAAAACGATTTGGGATAATTTTGGATAAATTATAGAGATATTCTAAGAATCGGCGACCAACTTGGCATAAATTTGGGATAAACTTGGGATAACTTTGGGATAACTTTGGGAATCTCAGACGTGATTGGCTTATTTCAGTATGTAATACGTGCCCCGTTTGTCGCCCACTTTGAGCAGCAAGCCTTTGTCTACCAGATCGGCCAAGTCGAGGCGCAAGGTCTCGGGGGAGACGTTGGGGCAGATGGTGCGGTAGTCGCGGTTTGTGATGCGCCCGAACTCACGCACGTGAGCCAGCGCCCGCATCTGGCGCTCGTTCATATTCTGCTCCCATGGTGGGGATGGGCGCCGTTCGCGCACATTGCGGAGGGTAACGCTGAAAGAGTAAGGCGTGGCTTTGAAATCGGGTGGCGGGTGGCCGCGCTGCAACATCTCTTCGATCATGCGATCGATGCCCAACCCCAACTCCTCAATGTAGCCCCACTGAAAGAGGCCAGCCACGATGCGGGGATTGCGCGAAAAGTGCTCTTCGACGATGTTATCTACCGTGATATAGCCGGGTAGGCCGCCGGGGCTGATCACTTCCAGCCGATCTTCGAACATGCGGATCTCCACGCGCCGGCCGGAGAGGCGGTAATCCCGATGGGCGATGGCGTTTACCAGCGCTTCGCGTACGGCGAAGCTGGGATATTCAGGTTGCTCCTCCCGCTGAAGGCCGACTACCACGGCCCCTACGCGCATCTCTTCCCAAACGATGTTCCACGCTGATTCCAGCAAGCGAGCTAACGGTCCTTCCAATTCGGCGCGCCGGCCATATCCGGCCAAACCATCCTTGCCACGCGGCTCGCTGCCCACAAAGCGCACGAAGACAATGCCGCTCTGGGATATGAACTCCTGCGGGCACTTGCCGAAGAGAAGTAAACCCGAAACGGTGGGCGTGCCGTCCGGGGTTAAGGCACCGATACTGATTAAGTGATCGTCCACTGTGCCGCTAACCGGACGCCGTCCTCGCTCTGCCCGCTTCTCCAGATATTCTTCAATGACGGCGTCGTCCATATCGGTGCGGCGCGCGCCGCCGACTGGCTCCGCCTCGAAGTCGCCACTGGACTTGGTGGCAGCGAGCTGGCGGATAGCGTCGCCCCCCAGCGGCCGGTTCCCGGGACCGTGGCGGATGAGCACCCGGCCATCGGCTAGGCTATGTAATTCCGGGCTGCGGGCCACACTGATGTGCACTACGGTGCCCTGGGGCAATTCGGCCTGCCCCCATTCGGTAGCGACGGGAGGACGGCACAATCCAAGAGCTTGCTGAAGAAGCCCTTCCACATCCTCGTCCAGCACATCGCCGGTCACTTGCCCCTCCGGCGTGATACCAATCAGAATGGTGCCACCATCGGCGTTGGCGAAGGCGACCAATGTCTCGGCCAGCCCCTCCACCTCAGGATCCGGCAAAAAGGCGGTGGTTTGATTCGGCCCGCGAGCTAGCAAATTAGAAAGGTGAGTTCGCATCCTATCTCACTGCACCTAGACTCTACAAGAGGACTAATCAACTTCTCCAACCATTCTACTTCATCACATCTTCTTTTCCAAAATTTGAACAAATACCAAGTCCTCCCAAACGTAGCTCACTCGTCGCGATCATGTTGCCTGCGCACCACCTCACGCAGTTCATCAATAACCCGGCGCTGGCCAGTGTGGGAATCCTCGTAATACCAGTGTTCCCAGCCATTGCACGGCGCGTTCTTGATGCGCGACGCAACCTGGTGAATGGAACCGACGAAACCATCCCCCTTCAAAGAGCCATCAGCCAGGATTTTAGCCTGAGCTTCTCCCTCTCGGCCGAAATAGAGGCTTTGGCCCGGCTGGAGCAGCCCTTGCTCCAGCAGCGTCCCGAAGGGCACCCGGGGGCGACTCCGCTTGTTCTGGAAGAGAAAGACCTCCTCCTCGAATGGAGGGGGTTGCACAGCGGCGATCCGCTCGGCGGCGAGGCGGATATAGGTTTCATCGCGCTCGATCCCGATCCAGCGCCGGTGCAGCATTTTGGCGAGGGCACCGGTGGTGCCGGTGCCGAAGAAGGGGTCGAGCACCACATCACCCGGGTTGGAGCTGGCCAGGATGACCCGATAGAGCAACGCCTCGGGCTTTTGCGTGGTATGCGCCTTTTGTCCATTGAGCTTTAGCCGCTCGTCCCCGCTGCAGATGGGAAGCTCCCAATCGCTGCGCATCTGCTTGCCGTCGTTCAGGCGTTTCATAACCTGGTAGTTGAAGGTATAGCGAGCACCACGTTGCTTCTGGGCCCAGATAAGCGTTTCGTGGGCGTTGGTAAAGCGCACTCCCCTGAAATTGGGCATAGGGTTGGTTTTGACCCATGCGACGTCGTTGAGAATCCAGAAGCCGATGTCCTGCATCAGCTTGCCCACCCGGAAGATGTTGTGATAGGTGCCGATGACCCAAATGGTGCCGGTCTCCTTGAGCACGCGGCGGCAGGCACGCAGCCATGCGTCGCTGAAAGTATCGTAGGCGGCGAAGTCGGCGAATTGGTCCCAGTCGTCGTCCACCGCATCCACCCGTGTCATATTGGGCCGCCAGAGTTCTCCCTGCAGTTGCAAGTTGTAGGGCGGGTCGGCGAAGATGAGATCAATGCTGTTCTCGGGCAGACGGTTGAGCTCTTCTATACAGTCGCCCTGGATGATACGGTCCAATGGCAAACTCGGTTCGACCATAAGGCTTTACACCGGCCCTTGTTCTACAATCTACCCCCCCTGACTAAGCTAAATCTGATCCCAAAAACCTAGCTGGTGAGAGGGGCGGTGACCATTGAGCAAAATGAAGGGAGCAGTCCGGCCCGCGACGGCGCCCAAGGCACGCAAGTCAGACAGGTTCTGCAGGTGACCCTGGCGGCGCGCACGCAAAATGGCGTCAGCGCTGCGCGGACCAATGCCCGGCACGCGCAATAACTCCCTGCGGCTGGCCCGGTTGATTTCTAACGGCTGCTCCGCCAGGTGCTGGCGCGCCCAGGCCAGCTTGGGGTCGACGCCAACCGGCAGCAGGCCCCGGTGGTCGAAAGGGAGTTCGTCCAGGGTGAAGCCGTAGAAACGCAGGAGCCAGTCAGCCTGGTAGAGGTGGTGTTGGCGGATGGGAGGCGTGCGATCAGCACCGGCCAGTGGCGTGTCGGGCACAGGGTTGAAGCCAGAGTAGTAGGCACGGGCTAATTTCACCTGGCGGTAGAGTTGGTCGGCAGCCATCAGTAGCTCGCGGTCGCTCTCGCCCGCCGGGCCGACGACGAATTGCGTCGTCAGGCTAGGTGTTTTGGCCAGCAGCCCTTGTGCCCTGGGAATCTCGTAAGCCCAGCGCATGGCCTGCAGCAACTCCCCGGCAAAGTCCTTTTGCGGGGCCAGGCGGGCCAACCTGGCCGCGTTCGCGCCTTCCAGGTTAATGGATACCCGGTCGGCCAGGCGAAGCGCATGCTCTACCTGCGACCGTTCGGCCCCCGGCATGATCTTCAAATGGACGTAGCCGCGATATGCGTATTTACGCCGGATCAACTCGACGCTGGCCAACATCGGATCCATGGTTTTGGTCCCGCCACCAACGACCCCGCTGCTGAGAAACAGCCCTGTGACGACCCCCGCCTGCTGCATACGGTCGAATTCGCGGGCCAGTTCGTCGGGGCTCAAACGGACGCGGACGGTGCTGCCCCGCCCCGCCCGAAAGGGACAGTAGTGACAGTTCCGCTCGCAAGCGCTGGTCTGCATGGTGCGCAGCACGGTCATCGGACCGTCCGGCCGCTGAACCTGATAGAGAGACCTGTCCAGAAAATCGCGCTTGGCTTGTTGGCGAGGCGTCAGCATCGGTTCGCCATCACACTCAAGCCTGCTCTCATGGGCCAGCAGTTGCAGCTTCTGTTGAGCGTCAGGTGTGATAAGCGTGTGCATACTCCTATTATACGAACGTTTGTTCGGTACGTCAAGAAGATATCTCGCGAGCCAGGCTCGCCCATTCGTCCAGACTGAGCGTCTGGGCGCGGCGTCGGGGATCTACCCCAGCCCGAGTCAGAGCGCCGACCATTTCGGTCGGGGACAGATCCAGGCCGGCAGCTAAGGCATTCTTGAGTTGCTTGCGCTTCTGTCCAAACCCGGCGCGGACGACGCGGAAGAAAGTCTCTGCGTCGGGCACCTGGACCGGCGTTGCGTCGTAGGTGTCAATAC
This sequence comes from uncultured Anaerolineales bacterium, assembly GCA_964439175.1. Taxonomy (GTDB): domain Bacteria; phylum Chloroflexota; class Anaerolineae; order 4572-78; family NAK82; genus CAYTNQ01. Next base: position 15,345 of record CAYTNQ010000100.1, read on the forward strand.
GGACCACTGCCGAATCCACTTTGGGAGGTGGGACGAAGGCCCCGGCAGGGATTTTGGCGACGATCCGCGGCTGGCCGTAGAACCGTACGCTCACCGCCAGCATACTCATGTCACCCGGTCTGGCGACCATCCGCTCGGCAACCTCACGCTGCACGGTCAGCACCAGCCGCCGGGGGGGCGGGTCCGCCTCCAGCAGATGGCGGATGGCGGCCGAAGTGATGTAATAGGGCAAGTTGGCGACGACGACGTATATAAGAGGAGACTGGAGATTGGGAGATTGGAGATTGGCAGATTGCCTGCCCCCCGGCCCGCTGGCGCGAGCCCGGGCGGGCTGGCGGGTAGGCCAGGGGAGATTGGGGGGCTGAGGGCCACGCATTAAGGCGGCCGGGTCAAGCTGCAAGATGTCCCCCTGTACCAATTCTAGATGGGGCAGGTACGCCAATTCCTCCCGCAGCAGGCCGATCATCGCCTGATCCAGTTCGACGGCGACGACGCGTCCGGCAGCCCGGGCCAACAAGCGGGTAAGAGTCCCCAGGCCGGGTCCGATCTCCAGCACCGCCATCTCGGATGATAGTTCCGCTGCCTCGACGATCTTGCGTAGAATATTGGGGTCAGCCAGAAAGTGCTGCCCCAGCCCTTTACGCGGGCGCAGATTG
>CAYTNQ010000101.1:0-15837 GCA_964439175.1 uncultured Anaerolineales bacterium
ATGCGCGGCCGGCGCAGCATCGAATACACACCCTGGCGCGCCAGGTAATCCTTGTACGAGAAGTCCTCGAACACCGGCGGCGTTTCCAGCTCCCCGCTGACCGCCAGCCGTTCGCCGTAGGCGCGTGCCGGGTAACGCGGCGCCTGCACCAGCACCAGCCCCCTCACGGGCAGTATGTCCGGCGTAGGGGCAGGTGTTGCGTCAGTCCCCTCTATGGCGGTGCCTGTCACCCTTGTAGGGGCAGGTCTTGCGTCAGCCCTCTCTCTGAGGGCACCTGCCCCAGGGGTAGGCGCACCTGCAGGTCCCCTTTGGGGGAGGCCTACCCCTACCGATTCCATGGTCAGCGATTCGGCGCGCAAACGCAGATTCTGATAGGTATCTCGCACATCCGGCTCGTCGACCACCACGCCGACCAGCGTCACCTGGCCCTGGTCGTTATAGGTGGCCAGGTCGTCCGGTCCAAAGTGAGGGCTGGCCCACAGGGTGCGTACCCCGCCGGCCAGCAAGGCCAATGTGCAGGCAGCCGCCAGGCGTGGACCCGGCTCCCGCCGCCAGAGGAACAGCGCCGCCAGCGGCGGCAGCGCCAGCAGCCCCAGGGTCGGAAGAGGCGGTTCCAGCCAGCGGGCCAGGGCGATCCCCGCCAGCCAGGCCAGGCCGAGGGTGATGAGCGTCATGGTCTCTTCTCTGGTTCGTAATTGGGGTGCGTTCGATTTTATCCCATGCCGCCGGGGAGCGCAAGTGGCCTGTGCGCGGTGCTCAGGATCCCCTTGCAATAATTCGCCAGATAAGATATAATAGGGTTATAAGACATAACATGAGCTACGCATAACCAGTTGATGCATCTCTTTGATTAACAACCCAGACAACGTGTGACATCTGTTAGAACAGGTGCCACACGTTTGTTGTTGGAGCTACTTCCTTGCACCAACTGATGCAACAAAAACCACCCGGGAAACAAGGAAGATTTGAGTCCAGATGGCGGGGAAAAAGCGGATGGCCGATGTTTTTCGGCGGGCTATTCTTGAGTTTCCCTATACCTTGTGCTGTGTTTTCAATGGTACTGCTGACCATTTCTGCCCTCGTGAATGTCTATCTGGCCTGGAGGCTGCCTTCCCGTGCAATCAGCATCAGTTACCCACCCCCTACCCCGGCAGGAGTGACCATCGCCGAATCCAGGGCGACGCTGGCCGCCTTAGCCACCGAAGTCGCCATGCTTTCACAAACAACCGCCTCTCTCCCTCTCGGGACACCAACACCGGCTACGCCTTCAATTTCCTCTATCGCGCCAATCCCAATACCCCATCCGCTGGCTGACTACACCATCGAGGGTTTGAGGGCACGCACATATCCCGGCGGCACGCTTCGCGTGCGCTCAGTGATGACCGTAACCACTGTCTTTACCCGCTACTACATTGATTATCCCAGTGATGGCTTAACCATCACCGGGATTATGCAGGTGCCACAAGGCGACGGGCCTTTCCCGGTTGTCATTTTGAACCACGGATACATCCCCCGCGATAGCTACTGGTCCGGGGCCGATACCTGGAACGCAGCAGAGTATTTGAACCGGCGCGGATATTTGACCATCGCGCCTGATTTTCGGAGCTGGGGCGAGTCCGACATTGACAATAGCTTTTTCAGCACCGGCCAGGTGATGGATGTGCTCAACCTGATTGGCTCCTTGCCCTCGGTGCCTGACGCTGATTTTGAGCGGGTCGGCATGTGGGGGCACAGCATGGGCGGTGGCATCACCACCAAAGCCATCACCATTGACCCTCGCATAAAAGCGGCCGTACTTTATGCCCCGGTCAGCGCCGATGACGCCGACGTGCTGGCACGCTGGGGAACTGGCTGCAAGCTGGGCCCATCAGGTCAATTGGCCGACAATTGTGGCGGAGCTGAGATACTCGTCAGTGACATTGATGAGAGCCTGGCGGAAGCTTACGCCCAGGCGGTGTCTAATCCTGAGCTTCTGTATCAAACGTCACCCATCAATTACTTTGATTTCGTGGTTGCTCCCGTACAGATTCACATCGGGACGGCCGATACCAGGACGCCGCCTGAATGGTCGGCGACGCTCCGGGAGGCTCTTCGGGACGCGGGCAAAGAAGTCGAATACTTTACCTATCCCGGGCAGGGTCACGTACTCAAAGGTGAGCATTGGCAGCTATTTATGGAACGCGTGGCGGATTTCTTCGATTGCCATCTCATACAACAATAAGGGAGGGGAAAAATGCAAAACGAAGAGACGACCGGGCGAGAGCCAAGGGCGGGCACCAGTTGGCTGTGGTTTGTGGGGGGGTGTGCTTTAAGCATCACCACGCTCAGTTCCATCGTCTTGTTGGTGCTTCTTCTAATTTCTACGTCCTTGAATGTTTACCTGGCGTGGACCATGTCGGGATATGAAGTAAGCATCTCCAGGCCAGGTTCAGTATCCACCGTAGTGGTCGTGGTCACACCCGCCAGTCAGTTAGCCCTGGCCCCAACGGAAACCCCCACCGCAGAGCCAACCAGCACACCAGGCCCCACCGCCACGCCATCGACGCTGGAGACCGAATTCGCCACCCTGGCCGCCATCGCCACACAAGCCGCACAAACTAATCCGGCCAGTACCCTTGCTTTCACTCCCGAGGTGACTGCAACCAACGTCTCCGAGGCCACTGACGTGCCTACACCCGAAGCTACAGCCACGCCGGCCGCCACACCGACACCCACGGCTCCCGTTCAGGCTTTGGCTGCGTCGACCAATTCCTACACGCTCATCCCTATCGAGGGGCAACGTGAGAGCCGGCCGGCCGCAGAACACGGCGACTTGAACCTGAAGCTGAGAGACCCTCAGCCGGCGGATTATAAGCCGGAACTGGTCGATATTCCGGGCTCGGGCATTGATCCGCAAGCGCCGAAACTCTCGGCCATTTTCAAGCCCGACTTTGTCGCCACCTATGTAGTCCACGATTGGGATTGGGGCTGTAACTGTAAGGGAAAACTGATCGAGGATGGAACCGCTGTCCTGGTTGGAATTAAAACCACGCCGGGCGATCCTGTCTTCATCCCCAAGACGGAACGGGATATTTACGAGGGCAAATATTACGCCGTGGTGCTCTATGCCGCGGAAGACACCTTGACCTTTCTCTATGCCAGGCACGGCAGCGTCGTTGAGGGTTACACCGTGCACTACCTGGGACTGCAAACCGATCCCAACCTGGTGGCGCTGTTCCAGGAGAGCCAGGGGAGCGAGTTGCCCGGGCTGACCCTGGATACCCCAGTCGGGATCGCAACCGATCAACTCATCGTAGCCATGCGCGACAATGGAAAATTCCTCGACGCCCGCTCAAAGAGAGATTGGTGGGAGTGATCGTATGGACACATTTTGGAAAAGCAATCTGGGTAAGTTATTTTTAGGTGGCTGCGGCACCCAGGTGGGGTTGGTATTTGCCTTTGCCGCTTTCGCTGGGGTACTCGCCTTCTGTTCCGTGTGTGCCTTAACGAATGCACTCAGTATCGTCATGACGCATCAGGCGGCCAGCCTGTCTACTAACGCGACAGCCACCGCCGCATCCAATGCAGAGGCAGAGGCCTTGCAGGGAGAGATCGAATCCCTCGTCAGTCAGGTGGAGGTATTACGCGCGACTGCGTCAGCCACACCTGTGGCAAACCCGGCATCGTCTTCCTCGCCCCAACCCTTTGTGATTGCTAATATGGGTGAGGTAAACTTGCGAAGTGGCCCCGGCCTTTCTTATAACAAGATTGGCGCTTTGGCCCTCGGCGGCCGGCTGGAGATTGTGGGACGCAACGGTGACTCCTCCTGGTGGTTGGTCTCCGCACCCGATGGCCTGGCCTGGGTGTCGGCTACCGTGGTCGCCGCCTATGACGTCAACGACAGTATCCCTGTGGTGAGCATACCGGCACTCCTGGCCTGGCCCACACGCGACGGTCCGAACCCTGCGCCCAACAGCACGCCCACGCCAAACACGCCAACCACGCCAACTATCCCAACGCCAGCTCGTCCCTCCGGCACGCCCACCGCTACTGCCGCCGAGAGTCGCATCTTTGTGGAAGATACAGTGGGCTACAAAAGACTCCGAGAGCAAATGGGTCCACCCCCCCTCAGCGAAAGCTTTTCACCCGGAGGAGACCAAATTGCGATTAGCGAGGGGATTAAGCTTTACCTGGTTGCGGGTGATGGCTCCAGCGGTCGAATCTTGCTGGCTGATGATGACGACCGCCGGCCGGTGGGAGGTGCCGTTTGGTCACCAGACGGTAAATATCTGGCATTCCTGGTTGACTACAAAAGCCGGAAGTGCAAGCCGTGTCGCTCAGTTGGCCTCGTACGCCTTTCGGACGAATCGATTTACTTTCTCAAGACCCCGGATAAGATGGACAGCGATGCACCACGCTGGACGCAAGATGGGCGACTATTGGTAAACGTTTATCCCGGTGAGCGGGCCGATGGTACCACCTATGTTTACGATACCGCTGGTCGGGCCCAGGTTGCTTCGGGAGTTTATGTTCTGAGCAGCAGCCATGAGGGGCAAAAATGGCTGCCCTGGAAACCGGGCCGAACCTGGCAGGCGGGAGTCTCTGAGCGACCGGACACCTACTATAATGATTAGGATAAGTGCTTAATCTCGGAACCTATTTGGCATCTTCTACGTCTATATACTTGAAAGTCGATAACCAATCTGAAATGGGTGCATTCAAAATGGGTTGTAGGGACACCCCTTGCGGGTGTCCAGGGCAGGTGCACCCGCAGGTCCCCTCTGGGGAAGACCCGCCCCTACCAACCCATTTTGAACGTGCCCATCTGAAATACTTTAATGCAGGAGGCTTTAGAATGTTGAACAAACGATTGGGTTTATCGGTTACCGTTCTTGCGCTCGGAGCGATATTGCTGAGCGCGTGTAGCAACGCGGCTGTGCCTGTGGCGCAGGCCCAGGCCAGCGACGCGCCGGCCGATCGCACGATTACTGTGGTGGGGCAAGGGCAATCCAGCGGCGCGCCCGATGTGGCCCACGTCAATATCGGCGTGGAAACCACCGGCGCTTCGGCACAAGAAGCGGTGAACGCTAACAAGGAGCAGATGACGACCTTGTTGGAAAAGCTCAAGGCAATGGGCATAGCCGATAAAGATATTCAGACCACCAATTACAGTATCTACACCGAGCGGCCCCAGCCAGTTATGCCGGCTGAAGGCGGAGCTACCAGCAGCGAAGGGGTCGTTTATCACGTGTCGAACCAGGTTAACGTGACTGTTCGCGACACGAGCAAGCTGGGCGATGTGTTGGACCAGGCTGTGAGTGCCGGCGCGAATACTATCTACGGCGTGTACTTTGAGGTTTCAGACCCCAGCCAATTGGAAGCGGCCGCACGCGAGAAAGCCATCGCCGACGCCAAAGCGCGTGCCGAAAGCCTGGCGCAGTTGTCCGGCGTGAGCCTGGGCGAAGTGCTGACGGTCAGTGAAGTGATTGGCGCGCCCGGGCCGATCGTTGAGCGCGCTGTTGTGGGAATGGGCGGCGGGGGCGGCACGCCGATTCAACCCGGCGAAACCCAGGTGAACGTCAGCGTGCAAGTGACCTACGCCATCAAGTAGCTGTCAACCATCAGCAGAAAAGACCCCTGACATTCTGATTTGGGTCTGACTAAACCGGGCTGAACCTTCGCCAGGATGTTCCCAACTAATTTAGTCACACCCTTCCGATTTGCCAGAAGCCAGGGGTCTGACCATTTATACTCTCGACCAGAACATCCCGCAATAGATAACGCGAAACCATGGAGGGATTTTATTCTTTTAGGATCCTAAGGATTGGAAGGAGCTGCTAATCGAAATCCAAAGAGGTTGAGCCTGTAGTACAGGCTGTACCTGGCGCGGTAAGCGCAACGGATGAACTTCTGGTGACTGAGGAAGGAGCCGCCGCGTAACACGCGGAGAACGTCACCTTCAGCTTTTACGTTATCACGACCATCATCCAGCTTGTACGGATACTTGAAATCCGGCGTCTCCCAGCCTTTTCCCCACAAACTCTGCGTCCATTCCCACACATTGCCGGCCATGCCCAGCAAGCCATAAGGGCTAGTCCCTCCGGGGCAGGCATCCACCGGCGTGGTACCGCCCTGGTCCCCTCCCCTGGAATTTAACCACCTCGCATCCCACTCGTTCCCCCAGGGATAAATACGCCCATCTGTACCCCGTGCCCCCTTTTCCCATTCGGCCTCGCTGGGCAGCCGGTAAGGCTTGCCGGTGGCCTCGGATAGCCAGTGGCAATAGGCTAGAGCGTCATAACCGGAAACCCAAATGACAGGATGCTCCTCTTTACCTGAGGGTAGTTTCCCATTTATCCAATCCATGGGCTGCGTATGGCCGGTAGCCTCTACAAAAAGGGCATACTGAGCGTTGGTCACCGGCGTCTTGGCGAGGTAGTAGTCAGGTAGGTACAAGTTGTGTTGGGGCTGTTCGTGATCTTCCGCAAGTTCGTCCTTTTGGGGATCGCTGCCCATAAGAAATTCTCCAGCGGGGATGAGGATCATCTCCGGCTCGAGGGGCAGACGCGAATCCATGACGACAGGCTGTGCCGACTCCGACTCCGACACCGTGATTCGTAGCTCCATGTTGCTCACTCCTTCTTTGGTCAGCCTCTGCACTGGCTACCTGAGAGATGCCCCGCCCGGAACGCAAACGCCGCCTATTTGACCAGGCGGCGTGCTCATAAGAGGAAATAGATATATGCTCGGTAATATACCAATGTTAAAGTAAGCATATTGCCTGGTCGGGGAAATCCCCTGGGTCGCAGCAGATCTTATTGTACCCATTATATCACATGTCCCTTTTGGTTTCAATAAGTTTAGGCCGAATTTCCTAGTTTCCAACTGAATCAAAGACTTCGCCTCATCGAGCGGGGCCTTCTCATCGCATGCTGGCTGATATTTCTCAAGATCGGCTGCTCAAATAGATCAGCGTGATAAGCCAAGACGGCGGTGGAAATCTCCACCGCCGTCTTTTTACCGGAGATGCGCTCCGGCACGTTCCGCCCGAAGAAGATCGGTAACAACTCAGCCTACCCTCCCGGAGCGCCCAGTGGTCCCGAGCGCCCAATGGTCCCCCCTCGGGGCAGGCCTGCACAGGAGAAAGCCCCCCACAGGAGACTGCTTAAAGAGCCCGCATCCGGGCTTGTAGTAACCACTTTAGTGGTTTGAGCGCTTTCCGAATACGAGGTGCCAACCACTAATGAAGATTAAGAAATTAAAGGGTTACCGATGCATGGGCCGCACCGCCGTAGAACAGGCGGTGCTAGGTAGATTTCCTGAGAAAAACCGGCCTAGCACCGGCTCTTCTCCCGCAGGGACCCCCGTGGGGTAGGCCGGTGCGGCTTTTGCCGTGTTACCCAGATAATTTTTGAACCTTCATAAGTGGTTACTACGAACACTTTTTAAGCACTCTCCACAGGAGGGGTGTAGGCACGCACCAGAGCAAAAGTTGAATCCTGAAAACTTCGCCGGAGACTAGTACCCCATCGCAGAGATTATGATATACCGAGGCCATGCCCATGGGGGCTGAATCGGGCCTATCAAGATCACTCTGATCGGGCACTAGTTTGGTTGATAGACGGAACTTTCCACCAATCCTTTCAGATTCTCGAGGATCTTCTTCAGACTTCTCCTATTCATGTCCTTTATCAGCAGCCGGTCGAGAGCCTTCCCCAGGATGCCGCCTATCATCTCGTAGTCGAACTTGACTTTGACCCAGGTCCCCCCATTTTCAGGCAGGTATTCCCAGCGCATAATGCCCCTTATCACACCGTCCATTCGCTCAGTGAGGCCTCGGCCGTGCTTGAGCTCCATAATGGTCGATGTGAAGCCGATGGTGACTCCGGGTATTTTGTAGACCATATATAGCTTGCCGCCTGGTTCCGGGTGAACATCGTCTGGCTCCGCCCGCAAGACACCTGGAACCCACTCCGGCGCACGTTTGCCATCAATTGCGATGGCTTCGATAATGTCAGCCGATGCATTGATCATGATGCCGTGTTCAAGTGCGGTCATTACTCATCCCTCCTTCTGATGCTTTGAGCTTAAGATATGTTTTTGAGGCTCTAAGCAAAGGGATGGCTCACCAATAGGTTGACACTTCTCGGACAACCCACCGGGCCAGAGGGAGAGAGCAAGGGGCTCCGTCGCCAAACGTCGCCCGGCCCGCCCGCTAATGGTACCCATGCCGTGCAAGCAAGCCGAGACGTGAGAACGTCAGGCCATTGCCATTTATGCTATGTCGATTTGATTGAAGAGGCGCTTGCAGGTGCTGGAAGCCATCACCCCAGAGGATCGGGGCACGCAGGTGATGTATGTGGAGATGACAGTGGAAATAGTCGCGCAATTGTTGCCAGAACGCAACTACGCGGGGATCACGACTTCTGCCCAGAACCTGCTAGACCGTCTGAAGAATTGCTCGCTCCGCTGGCCCGGCTGGAGCAGAGCTTGGCCCCCTGGCCTCAGGGGTTCGAGGCAGGTACAGAAGTATGGAGTGTGTGGGCCCGGCGGCGCCGATAGACATTACCCGAGAAGTTCGGGAAGACTTTCCAGCGTCGCAGCAGCCTGGTAGTGCAGTTCTTGGGGGAGGTGTCGTCGCCGTTCCACCCTCCAGCCAGGTTCCTCGTTATCAGAGGTAGTCGAAGCCGATCGCTCTGTTCCAAACCAGCTCAGCCAGCGATGTCATTTCTTAAGGTGCTGGAAGGTATCAACCTGACTTTGGTAGAAGATGAACTATCCCTTGCTTTGAGTGGGGACAATGTGGATGAATCAGAAATGCTGCTTGGTCCCAGTGAGCCATGTAGAATTTAGTATACCACATTCGCTCCATAATTTCAAGTAAAAACGGGAGCGTAACACGTTGGAGACTGGAATCAAGGCTTTAGCCTCCCTTCACAACATGCATATTCATAAGATCTTCATTTTTCGCGCATGATCTCTTCACATTTGGCTGGTATCCTATAGTCAGAAAGGTGATGAGAGCATCACCACAACCCAAAAAATCAAACTATAGGAGATTGTTACGATGAAACGCTTTTCAGTGATTGGCTTGGCAGTAGTGCTGGCTTTGAGCCTGACGGTGGTACTGGCGGTCGCCGCTTTTGCCCAGGGGCCGCAAGGGGACCGGGATGGGGTGCGCGATTTGGCAGGCCCCGGCCAGGGGATGGGCTACGGACACGCCTACGGCTTTGTGGATGAGGATGGCGACGGCGTGAACGATCGTTTCGTGGACGCGGATGGCGATGGTGTGTGCGACAACGTGGGCCAGGGCCTGGGCTACGGCCGGGCCGGGACGGATGCCCCGCGCGGACGGGGGGCCGGGATGATGGGGCGTGGCTACGGCATGCACGGGGCCAACTTCATAGACGAGAACGGCAACGGCATCTGCGACTGGCTGGAGCAGTAGACAGATCAGCGTGATAAGCCAGGACGGCGGGGGATACTTCCCCCGCCGTCTTTTTGTTGGGGATGGGGTGGGAGCTTACGCGACAATAGCTGATACATATGTAGACTTTAGGTTGAAAGCCAAGCACCACTTGCAGAACTGGGAGGCAAGCGCTTGCCTGGTTTCCCGACGCCCCTCAATTGTACGAGGGGGGTTTCATTTTATTAAACGCAAGATCATAGCGTTTTTGCATATGACTTTTAGCCAAAGCAAAAAGCCCCACTGCGTCGGGCGGGGGTCTTGTCATACATGGTGGCTTGTGTGCATCAGCTATGTTGGCGTGCGAGCCGAACGTCGGCAACATAGGTGTGAACGTCAGGCATGTTTGGTTGGTCGTTGACGCAGATTAGTATCACCACCACCAATTGAAGGTCATACCGGACTGGATTTTATTGAAACGACGAATTTTCTCCCATACAAGGCCATTCGTTATATTCCAAATTCGGTGTAGTGTCCCAGTTGACATGAATCGTATCGGCGGATGAGCACGTGCCTGGTCTGGGTATACCTTTCTTCTACCGGAGAAGGATTGCTATGGTCTGCTACTCAGCCATCAACTGTTCTTTTCGTTCCGACAGTGACCTGAGTTCGTTGAGCAGGCTATCCTGTTCCTGGCGTAGGGCCATCTCCTTCCTCTGCAGCGCCTGATACCTATCGTGTTCCTCCAGTCGCGCTGTCACCGCTTCTTCCCTCGATTCATGATTGGGGTATATCGGCTTTCCGCTCTCGTCTCTCTCCCAGGCAACCTCTAGCAACAGCCGCGCCCGGATAAGCCACAGTTCTCCCTGTATTTCCTCCAGCCGTCTGCCAGCCTCGTGTTTTTTCTCTTCCAAGGTGATCATCTGCTCCTCTAATCTTAGCAATTCCTCTTTTGCTTTTTCTGTCATTGACTTTCCTTCTGTCGCCATCGCTCCTCGTGCCCCACCAAGTAATCTTGCCTGTTCCCCCTTTTTTACCCAATCATCAACAAGAACACCGCCCTTTGGGCCGGGCGGCGCACTGGTGGTGGGATATACGAGCATCAGGAGCCGGGGTAGGCGAATGAGCACTCACCTGGTCTGGGAATACCCCTCGGTTGCGGCAGGGGATATCTATTTGCCTCAGTATATCACACCTACCTGTCCCTCAACAATCCCCCTTCTATCCTATCTCTTACCTCCCTGCTGCCTGCCCCCCGATGGGGTCGGCTAGAAAAGGGTGTATTCAAAATGGGTTGGTAGGGGCAGGTCTTCCCCAGAGGGGACCTGCGGGTGCACCTGCCCTGGACACCCGCAAGGGGTGTCCCTACAACCCATTTTGAACGCGCCCGCTAGAAAAGGCCTGGGCTCTCTCCCCAGAGCGTGCCTGAAAATTATTACAACTCACAGGCCCCTGTTGAGGAGAGGCACGAAGATCACCTCAAAAAATTTTTGAGTCTTACTGTTTTCCCCAAGGAGGACCTGTAGGCAGTAGTTATCGAAATCGTATGGGGTAGCTAATCCAACTTCCTCGGTGGGCTGGAGAAGCTACCCCTATCATTCACCGCACGGCTATTGCTGACATAACGCGCGTAGCAGTCATCGGCAATGGCGCAGGATGGGCAACGCCAGTGCCCGGGCAGCTCCCGCCCGTAACCCGGACAGTTTGCCGGCCTCAGCACCGGCCCCGGCGGGCCGGTAAGGGCGGAAAGATCGGTAGATGCCATGGTCTTCATGTTGGTTGCCATTGGCTCTCACTCCCCTGAACAAACAGGAAACGCCACCCTATTAGCCGGGCGGCGCGCTGGTGGTACGGTACTCAAGTATGAGGAAGGGAAGTAGGCGGATGAGCACTCGCCTGGTCTGGGAATACCCCTCAACTATGACGGGGGCTTTCTATTTACATCCAGTATATCACACCCACCTAACTCCTAACAATCCCCCTTTTATCCCAATTGTTTCCTTTTCTGAATGGATCAATAGAATTCTACTTGCAACTGATATCCTTCCAGAGCTCGTACCCGGCTGAAGAATTTCTCGCCACAGCTTCCCATCAGCCTGGTGGCCACTCTAACGTCTGATGAATTTATGTTATCGACGTTGTGGAGAAAAGACATGGCTTCATCACAATCAAAGGTAGCGTCGAGTAGGGCGCTATGGACTCCGATCATTTCTATAGGCACTTCCATTTCCATAAGCTCTTGGTGGATAAGCTGAATGGCAGCTACTGACGCTGCTACCAGGCGCTGCCAATCCTGATCCTGCAACTGCGGAGCCTGCAGCAGTTCTCCCAGGTCTTGCAGCGCCTGGTTCAATCTCTCAGCCTTTTCTGTTATCGCCGAAAAATAGATCTGGACTCGCTGGGGTGGCCCTGCGGCCGCTTCAGGGGTAGGCGTGGTGGTTGGCGTAGGGGTTGGGGTCAGCGTCGGCGTCGGCCGGCTGGTGGGCGTGGCCGTGGGCGTCTGCGTGAGAACCCGCCCGGCTTTACGTAGCAGCGCGCCGATAGAGGGGCGGGCGAGCAGGGCGCTGCTGAGTAAGAGGATGGCAGCGGCTGGAACCAGGAACAATAGAAGGCGCTTTTTCATGAATCCTTTAAGCAACTACTCAGACCAGATAACCCTGGAGACGTGGAGAGATGGGTGAACATCTCTCCACGCAAAGGTTAATATCCCAAGCAGCCGGGACAGATTTCTGGCTCACCCTATCCAGTCCTGCTCTCTGCCCAGAGAGCTCGGATCTGGCGGCTTCTGTTCGGCTTAGCCCGCACTGGTCCTAAGCCGCCGGCAATTCCGAAGTGCAATACGCACAACGGGTGGCCTTGATCGGAATGGTGGACATGCAATAAGGGCAGCCTTTGGTCGTCGGCTCGGCGGGGGGCGCTTCCTCCTCCCGCTTCAGCCGGTTGACGTTGCGGATGAGCAGGAAAATCACGAAGGCGACGATGAGGAAGCTGATGACGGCGTTGATGAACAGGCCGTAGTTCATGGTCACCGCGCTTGCCGCCCGCGCGTCGGCCAGCGATGCGTAGGGCGCAGCCGGCGAGCCCTCCTTGAGCAAAATAAAGAAATTCGCGAAATCCACGCCGCCCAGCAGCAGACCGATGGGGGGCATGATGATGTCATCGACCAACGACTTGACGATGGTGCCGAAGGCGGCACCGATGATGATGCCCACGGCCATATCCAGCACGTTCCCCCGCAGGGCGAATTCCTTAAGTTCTTTCAACATGTTCGGGTCTCCTTTTGTGTGGTTTAATTCTTAAGCGAGCAAGAATGTGCCGCATGATTCGCTCCTACGGAACTCTATCTTTGCGGGTTTTGACCGACGACCGTTATGGGGCTGGTTGCCTCTACAGTTCCTGGGGGAGTATGGGCTGGGAACCGTCCACACATCCAATCGATGAGGTCTCGGAGGAGTTTCTATTCGCATCCAGTATATCACACTTATCCCCGGCTTACAATTCCTTAAGTCAAGAGATCCATTCTCACGCCACTCGCATTGGGGGAACCCCGCCGGTACGTCCACCTCCTGGGTGCATTGAAGAATGCATCCAGGAGGTGGACGTCGGCTGGAAGATTTGGTAAGCTATCTCTGAAAGGTATCTTCTCAATATCTTGGGGTAAGGGCAGGGCCTGCGCCTGCCCAGGCGGGCAACCGCAAGGGGTTGCCCCTACTTTTTGAGAAGATACTCTGAAAGGACATAGATTATGAACGACACATTCAAGCGTTTTCTTTGGGTGTCAGCCTACGCGGTGGCGATGGCCTTCCTGGAGGCGGTGGTGGTCGTCTATCTGCGGGGATTGCTCCAGATCACCAATGACCACGTTGCCCTGGGATCCTATTTCACGCTGGAGATCTGGAGGGAGGTGGCGACCCTGGTGATGCTGGTCAGTATCGGCTGGCTGGCCGGTCGCCAGAGGCACGACCGGCTGGCGTATGGACTGTTCGCGTTTGGCATGTGGGATATTTTCTACTATGCATGGCTCAAAGTGCTGGTTGATTGGCCGGCGACCCTGCTGGACTGGGACGTTCTGTTCCTGGTCCCCCTGCGCTGGTGGGGGCCGGTGCTGGCGCCGATGTTGATCGCCGCGCTGATCTGCGTCACCGCTGTGCTGGCAATGGTCCGTATGGCGCGCGGGGAGCGGTTGGAGATTACGCCGGTCCGCGTGGGGGTGGTCATTGTAGGCGGGCTGCTGGCGCTGTACGTCCTTATGTCCGACGCGCTGCACGCGCTGCTGGCTGGTCGGACTGATTGGAACACGCTCCGGCCCGAGCCCTTCAAGTGGCCGTTGTTTCTGGTGGCGTTGGCCTTGATGGCCCTGCCCAGCCTGATGGCGACCTGGCCGGGGCTCAAGGGAGAAACTCCAAACTCGATGCCCTTAGCTCCGTAAAGGCGCTATCACTTCGCGCCCCAACTTCTCCAACAACTGGTCGGCGATCACGTCCAGGTGTCCGTTAAAGCGAACGAAGTCCAGGTCGTCGGCAGGGATGGTGAGGACGGGGCACAGGGTGAAGTCTTCAATCCATTCATTGTACAATTCGTTGAGCTGTTGCAGGTAGAGAGGCGAGATGTCACGCTCAAAGTCACGGCCTCGCTTGACGATGCGTTCCAAGAGGGTAGGTACTGAGGCTTTGAGATAAACGATCAGATCGGGGGGGGGCAGGAACAGCGCCAGCACTTCGTACAATTCGCGATAGCTGTAATAGTCCCGGTCGCTCATATGGCCCTGCTGATGGAGGTTGCAAGCAAAAATCTCAGCATCTTCGTACACGCTGCGGTCCTGCACTACCGAGTTGGGGCTGTTGAGCAATTGGTGATGGTGGCGCAAGCGACGCGATAAGAAAAAAATCTGGGAGTGAAAACTCCAGCGTCGCATGTCTTTGTAAAAATCGGCCAGGTAGGGGTTATCTCCGACCGCTTCGTAAAAGGGCTCCCAACCCAACTTCTCCGCCAGCATCGCGGTCAGCGTACTTTTGCCCACCCCCACATTACCGGCGATGGCGATAAACTGTTTCTTCACTTTTCACTCCTTGCTGTCACCTTCTTCTGTCTACCCCGGTCCGCTCGGCGCAGCCGGGGCGCCCGACCCCTGCCTACCGACCCCTGTCTACTGACCACTGATCACTGACTACTGACTACTGATCTATCTTGTCCAGGTAAGCGGATTCCAGATCCACCCCGGCGTGATTCGCCAGCTTCAACAGATAAGTCAGGCAATCGGCCAGTGCGGCCTGCAGGGGGGGCAAGTGCTCGGTCAGCGCCTGATCGAGAGCCTGGGGCTGATTGCCGACTTTTTCGTACAACACTTTCTGCTGGCGCCAGATAGCTGCTATCTCCGCTCCCAGTTCGCCCATCTCTTGCGTAAGGTTGATAAAGTTGAAGTAAAGGTCAGTCAATGCCGTATCGTCCTGATCGTGAACACGCTGCCAGCGTTGAAAATCAGCCAGCCGACGGCGGGGTTCATAGGCTGCGTATTCTGCACCCTCTGGGTACTCGGCGGCAAACAGCGGAAGCCGGCGCTGCTCAAAGCCGTCGTCCAGCGTTGCCCGCACCCGCCCCACTACGTGCGCCAGCGCTCCGGGGTCGCTGACCCAATTCAAATCGTCAGTGTCGATAGCCAACACCGGTGCGTCGTGGTAGTCGGCGAAGAACTGCTCGTAGGCCAGGCGCAAGTTGGCGATGTAATCGCGGCTCATAGCACGCTCGTAGGGCCGGTCGCGGGTCGCGATGCGGTCCATCAACGTATCTACCTCAGCCCGCAGGTAGACGACGAGATCAGGCGTGGGGATCTTCTCAGCCAGGACGTTGTGGACTCGCTCGTACATCTCCAGTTCGTCGCCCGCCAGGTTCAGGTGCGCAAAGAGCCGGTCTTTGGCAAACGTATAATCGCTGATGAGATGGGAATGGGCCAGGGTCGGCCCAATCACGTGGTGCTGCTGCCGATAACGGCTGAGGAGGAAGAATATTTGGGTCTGAAAGGCATAACGCTCGCGGTCGGCGTAGAAGTCACTCAGGAAAGGGTTTTCTTCAAAGACTTCCAGTAACAATTCCGCCTGGAAGGGATCACGCATTAAGCGGGCAAGGGTGGTCTTGCCCACACCAATCACTCCCTCAATGGCAATGTAAGGGTGCCGTGCCAAGTAGAACCTCCGGGAACAGTAGTCAGTAGTCAGTAATCAGTAATCAGTAATCAGGGATCAGGAATCAGTAGATATAAGCCGAAAATGACGCTTTGCCTTTCACTTGCTGGCTATTGATTACACCTGCCCCGGGCGGGCTGACTACCCCGGCCCGCTCGGGCTGTTTACTGATCACTGATCACTGACCACTGACTACTGATTACTGACTACTGATCACTGACCACTGTCTACTATATATAGGGGGTACTGAATGATTGCCCACAAGTCCTGGGG
>CAYTNQ010000102.1:0-15723 GCA_964439175.1 uncultured Anaerolineales bacterium
GGAGCTACGTGCTGATCTTGCATCTGGCTCAATCTACCAAGATCACCATTGGCAAATTGGGGACCTTTGAGTTTGCGGCCGGCTGGTACGCCTACGCCGGCAGCGCGCTGGGCTCAGGCGGCCTGGCTGCCCGGCTGGCTCATCATCACCGGCGCAACAAAACCTCTCACTGGCACATTGATTACCTGCTGGCCCATGCAAAGCTGATCGAAATCTGGTGGGCCGTGGATAACAAGCGCAAAGAATGTGTATGGGCCTCGGCGCTGCGCTCCATTCCCGGCGCGCGCGTGCCGGTAGTCAATTTCGGCGCATCTGACTGCCATTGCCTGACGCATCTGATCTATTTCCAGCAACGGCCGGCCTTTCCCCATTTTTCGCGTGCTCTGTCAGACCTGGAGTTTTGAATGAGAGAAGGGCTATGCTCAAGCAACTGCTGAACCGGCTGAACGGATCGGACGACGGTGACTGCGAAGCCGCCGCCGTGGCATTGGGAGAGATGGGAGAGGCGGCTCTGCCCCACCTGACGTTCGTGCTGGCAAATGGCAACGCCGATGCCCGTTTCTGGACTGTGCGCGCACTGTGGGCAATGGGTACGCCCACCGCCATTGAAATCTTGATCGGCGCCCTGAACGATCCAGACGAGATGGTGCGTTCCGGCGCGGCATTGGCCTTGGGAGAACTGAAAGCAGAAACTGCGATTGAGAGGCTAGCCTGGCTATTGCGAGAGGAGGCGGGCAGTCCAGGAGATCATGCCGCCGATGCGCTGAGCAAAATCGGAGAGCCAGGGTCTGGCGTCCTCATCGATGCCTTGGGCACTGCCCGCCCCTGGGTACGTATCCGTGCTGCCCGTGCCCTGGTTCCCGTCAAAAGCCCCGACGCCATCCCTGCCCTCTTCCAAGCGCTGGACGACGATAGCTATGTGGTGCGTCATTATGCAGAGGAAGCGCTGACCCGCATGGGAATAGGGCAGATGGTTTATTTCAACCCGTGAATCCCTTGCCCCACGAGTGAGAAAGGAATTCATCTCTCCCCCCGACTTGAGGCGGACTCGCAATACGCCAAACGATTTGCGAGAGCTTGCCTGGGAGTGTATACTTGCTGAGTCCAATCTTGGCATCTTCTCAATATCTTGGGGAAGGGTTGGCCCCTACTTTTTGAGAAGATACCAACTGTGGCAGTGGGCAACGAACAGGGACGAGATCTGCGTGTCCACTCGAAATCACGTGATATCGCCAGGAGGAACTGTTGGATGGAATACAAACTCATGGAACCATATCACGCAGATCAGGTGGCCGAGATCCACATCGAAGGCCAGCCCGGCACTTTGCTCACTAAATTGGGCAAGCCATTCCTGACCACCCTGTATGCGGAGATTTGCCACTCCGAGCAAGGATTCGGCGTAGTCGTGCTGGATGGGGAGGTGGTCGCCGGCGTGGGAATCTTGACTACGAGTACCAGCCAGTTGTTCCGCGACCTGAAACGCCGCCGTGCTGTACCGTTGTTACTCTCCGTCGTTCCCCGCTTGTTAACCCACCCTCGCCTTCTTCTCGACGTGTATCAATCTTGGCGCTACCCAGCCAAGATGGGAGCCAGCCCAAAGCGGACTATGTCTGGCAATGGCGCTACCGGGGTGGAACAGGATGAACCGACCAGAGATCCGAATCGATCAGATGCCGAATTTCTTTTTTTGGGTGTGCGCAAGGCATATCGAGGGCAGAAATTGGCCTCGGGTATCTTCGACACCGCAGTGGTCTTCTGTCGTGAGAAAGAGATTGACTATCTGGTGGCAGTGGTCGAACACACCAACTGGCGGTTGCACCAGGTGGCCAGCCACCACGTGGCGCGCTACGGCTGGCGCTGTATGCGTCAGATCGAACTCAATGGGCGGCTGATGGACGTGATTGAAATGGACCTGACCCACGAGTTGCCACCCGAGGAGTGGGGCCCTGGCACGCTAGACCCGGACGTGCTGCCTGACGATAGGAAGTAGACGGCAGGCAGGGAATGGTCGATAGAGGCATCGAGAGAGCAAGGGAACGTGGGATTAGATCGTCTGGTCTCAATTTCCCGTCTATGGTTTACCTTCTACTCGTTGCCCTGGTGGTTGTTGTTTCCATCGGATGGCGTGCGGCCAACCTGAATGCCTTCAGCACTTCCAACGATGAAGGCGCTTATCTGATGTGGGCCTGGTTGGTACACAGCGGGCACCCCCTGTACAGTGAAACTGTGTCCGTGTCGGGACCACTTTTCATTGCAGCGCTGGATTGGGCCTTTGACTTAGCCGGGGTCAGCCTGGTGACCGGACGCATCCTGGTGCTGGGCTTCCTGGGGGTGACTCTGCTGAGTCTGGCGTGGATAGGAGAATTGCTGCAACGTCGTCTGGCCGGCCTGGTAGCAGCTTTAACCTTTAGCCTGGCTCCCCTGTCCTTTGCCCTATCCCGCATGACGATGGGTGAAATACCGGCTGTGGCTCTGGCAACTCTTTCCGTGGCCCTGGCGTTGGCATATTGGAAGCGTGGTGGATGGGTCTGGCTAAGTTTATCCGGATTGACCTTGAGTTTGAGCCTGTTGGTCAAGGCTCTTAACCCCCTGCTATTCTTACCACTTTTATGGCTTATCGCGGCCCGGCACAGGCGTAGCCCAGCCAACCGGCAGAAAGGGTTGACGGCTTTGGCCGAGTGGGGGCTGGCTGGCTTGTTGCCGGTTTTCGTCTGCCTGCTGGTCTATGATCCCGGGGTGTTGTATGATCAGGCGATT
This sequence comes from uncultured Anaerolineales bacterium, assembly GCA_964439175.1. Taxonomy (GTDB): domain Bacteria; phylum Chloroflexota; class Anaerolineae; order 4572-78; family NAK82; genus CAYTNQ01. The sequence goes on from CAYTNQ010000102.1 coordinate 2,758, forward strand.
GCCTTTCGGTTCGAATTACGGGGAGCCTTTCCCTGGCATCTAGCCGACAACATCGGGCAGTTGGGCGACTTTGCCCGGCAACACTGGGGTATCGTCGGGTTGGCTATGGCCGGGCTCATTTTGCTGAACCTGCGGGCACGCTGGGAAATACTGATCCCCGTTGGGTTGTGGCTGGGCGGTGCCTTATTCACAGTGTTGATCCATTCGCCCCTCTTTCCACATCACACTGTCATATTATTACCGCCTCTGGCTTTACTGGCGGGCCTGGCGGTTGCCGAGACGGTGACTGTGCTGCAAGAGCAGCGTTGGGTCTGGAGCACTCCGGGCCTGGCGGGTGGAATAGCCTTTTTGCTAGCTCTCCCCGCCACAGTACAGGCAAACCAGACGGTGTTGGCCGCCAGTTTCGGACGTGAAGCCGAGGCGATTACGTTTCTAAAACAGGTTACGCGTCCCACCGATAACGTGATCAGTGATAACCTGCTGGTGCCTTTTATGGCCGGCCGGCAAAGCCCGCCTCCGTTGGGTGATCTGGCCCAGGTAGCTATTGATACCGGTCGACAGACCAGCCAGCGACTGATCGCCATTTCCAAAGGTTACCCGGTGGAAGCAGTGGCAGACTGGGCTTTGCGTTTGCCCTACCTGGATGACTATATGAAGTGGGTTGAAAACAACTATCTGGCACGGCGCGTATGGGATGACCATCACGTTATCTACTTTGGACGGCGGGTGCCGGCAGGCCAGATCCCTAACCGGGTTGATGTCCAGGTAGGTGCTTCGATAGAGTTGCTTGGTTACGACGTAGAAAACTGGCAACAAGCAGCAAGCGGCAGGCAGTATCATATAGAAGGTAAGCCACAGGCATTAGAGGTAACTCTCTACTGGCGGGCGGATAAGCCGGTGAGAGAAGATTATACGGTGTTTGTGCAACTGCTCGACGCGGAAGGACGACTGGTCACCCAGCACGATGGCCAGCCGCTACAAGGATACCTGCCGACGGGTGATTGGTCGCCGGGCGATGTGATCCCTGACTGGCATCGGCTGCCGCTGCCCTCGGACCTGCCGCCTGGTTTCTACCAGCTTGTCGCCGGGATGTATCTCCTGGAAACGATGGATCGGCTGCCGGTTCACGCAGCGCGTTTGCCCAGCACCGACGACAGCGTGGCGTTGGCTCTATTAGAGATTGGAGAATCGGGATTCAAGATTGTAAACTAGGTCAGGACAGGTGCCAATCACCCTTGATTGGCTTATCTGCTGATTTTGTGGATTCTCAAATTGACGACTGACATATCGCTCAAGGAAGAGATAACCCAATATCCAAAGGATGGTGTTCCAGCATCGGCCACACAGGCTATCGAACACCTGCAATACGGTGCGGAGGTGCATCGTCGCTGGCTAATCTGGGCCATTCCTCTGGGTGTTTTCCTGCTGGCACTGATACCACGTCTATTGGGGTTGAACCTGTTTCTCACCGCCGACGAGGACGACCAACTCCGTTTTGCGTCTGGCTTTCTCACCGCTGTGCTGGCCAGAGATTGGGCGCAAGCGGTCTTGCTTGGCTATCCAGGCGTGCCGACGATGGCTCTGGGCGGGCTGGGGTTGGGGCTGCGCTATTTGCTGCACCGCTGGGGATGGGCTCCGCTGCCCGCCGCCGGGCCGGACCTGGCCTCGACGTTGCAGCACGTAACCGACTACCCGTTAGCTTATATCCAGGCTGCTCGTTTGCCGATGGTGCTCGTGGCGTCCCTGGCGATACTGGGGATGTATCTGCTGATGCGTCGCCTGCTGGGCTGGCGGATCGCTTTGGTTGCCGCGCTTTTCATAGCCTTCGACCCCTTCTTTATGGCAAATTCGCGCATCCTGCACGTGGATGCCCCACTTGCCTATTTCATGTTCCTGTCCTTCCTGGCTTTCTTCTTGTATTTGCAGGAAGGGCGCTGGCGGTGGCTGGTACTCTCAGGGCTGACCGGCGCGCTGGCAACGCTCAGCAAAACGCCAGGAGCCATTCTTGGCCCCATCCTGGTGGCGACTGGCTTCATCTACGCCCTGCACCCCAATAATGATGCGCCACTGCCAGGCGCGGAATGGCCACGGGGTGATGGCGCTCAATCGACGAATCGACGTTGGGTAGTGGACGCAGGGTGGCGGCGCTTTATCGTGGCGATTGGAATATGGAGCGTGGTGGCAGTCGCCGCCTTCTACGCTCTATGGCCTTCTATGTGGGTTGATCCTGGCCATGCACTATATTGGATTATCCAGAACGTCCGTAACGCGATGAACACAACACATCCCTCCAGCGGTGTGTTCTGGGGGCTTACCAGGTCTGATCAGAACCCTCTATATTATCTCATTAGCCTCCCCTTCCACCTTACGCCCCTGACGATGATCGGTATGTTGGCTGGCATCGCAGCAACCTGGCGTTTACGTCGCTATCGTGGGCTGTTATTGGCTCTATGGGCTTACGTAATTCTCTTCATAATACCGGTGTCTATCGTTGGACGACGGGGTGACCGTTATATTCTGCCTGTTTTCCCGGCCCTGGATTTATTGGCAGCCATCGCCTTGTGCTGGGTTACCAGCCGACTGGCGTCTGCCGGCTGGACACGACTGCAAGGACGATGGGACCGGGCTTTGGGGGCAGCCATAGGGGTCCAGATCCTATTTGTGTCGCTCTTTTATCCTTACTACTTTAACTTTCTCAATCCGCTGCTCGGTGGCCCGCTTACTGCTCCCTATTTGATTAACATTGGCTGGGGAGAAGGACTGGACCAGGCAGCAGCCTACCTTAATCAGTTGCCAGATGCCTCGCAGAAAACAGTCACCGCATGGTATAGCTACCAGTTTGCTCCCTTCTTCAAAGGCCGCAGCATTGATCTCGCCAGCAATGAACCAGCTTTGACTGCCGAGTATACGGTGTTGTACATCAATCAAGTCCAGCGAGGGCTTCCCAGCCAGGAATTGCTAGCCTATTTTCAGGATCGGCAGCCTATACACACGGTTCGATTGGAAGGCTTAGATTATGCCTGGGTTTATCCAGGACCGATCATCAGCAGGAAGTCACCGGAGCGAATCACACACCCGGCTGGGGCTGTTCTGGGGGGGGCTGTTCGTCTGATGGGATATGACGTATCCCAAGAGGTGATGCACGCCGATGATAACTTATACATCACCCTTTACTGGGAGTCGCTGTATCACGTCCGGGAAGATTATAACGTATACGTCCGGCTGGTGGACAAGATGGGTAATGTGTGGGGGCGCGTAGACCGTCTGCCACTGGGTGGTCTGTGGCGTACCAACCAATGGGAACCTGGCATGTATATCAGAGACGAATATCGGTTGAACCTCCGACCTGGCACACCTCCGGGTGACTATTACCTGGAAGTGGCAATGTATTCTTTTGATACCGGCGAGACCTTTGGCGTAGCGCGAAATGTGGGCCGGGTGACGGTGACTCCCCCCCGTCGCATGCCAGGGCCCAGAGAGATAAATATGCAACATACCCTGCGCACATCGGTGGCACCTGGACTGGAATTGATGGGCTACGACCTGGGTACAGAGAAGGTGGGCCCCGGTGAACGATTGCCGATAACGCTCTACTGGCGAGCGCATCGCCCGATAGATAAGGATTATATGGTAAGCCTTGACGCCAAGAGTGTAGCTGGAAATGAGGGGGGCGGCTGGCTAAACCATCTGGCTTCCGAAGAATATCCTACCAGCCAGTGGCGACGGGGAGAGGTGCTCGTCGACGTGCACCAACTGCAAATGCCGCCCGCCGCCCGTTCGGGCTTTTATCTACTGAGCATGCGTCTGGTAGACTCGACGACCAAAGAGTATGCGTCTGATCGGGTGATCTTAGGCAAGCTGGAATTTGTCGAGCGGGCGCGTAACTTTGAGACACCTCAGGTACAACACCCGGTTGGCGTGGATCTGGGGGGTGTGGTACAACTCATCGGCTACGATCTGCCGCAAGAGCAGGTAGCGGCCGGCGGGGCCTTCCCGTTGACTCTCTACTGGCGTGCGCTGGATGAAATGAATACCTCGTACACCGTTTTCGTCCACGTGGTAGGCCCCGATGGCGTCATCCGAGGGCAGTGGGACAGTGTCCCAGGCGACGATACCTTGCCAACCACAGGCTGGGTTAAAGACGAGGTCATCACCGACGAGTATCTGGTACCTATGGACGAAGATGCCCCGCCGTGGCAATACACGATCCTGGTTGGCATGTACGACCCGATGAGCGGCGAACGGTTGCGAGTCGCATCAGGTACAACAAGGACCGCTGACTCTATCATATTGTCTTCTGCCAGAGTTGAACCGTGAAGCCCCAACATCATATCAGCAGGGGAACGCTGATTGTTGCCCTTCTAGCGTTGATCTTTGCGGCAGTCTTCGGGCTGATGGCGCTGCGCCTGTTGTTTTCGTTTAGCATGATCGGCTACGACCTGACGAATATGAGTCAGGCAGCGTGGAACACCGCCCACGGGAAACCCCTCGTTTTTTCTTACGCCTATCCTATTACCCACCGTCTGGGCGTTCACATCGAACCCATCTTTTTCTTGATTGCTCCGCTTTATCGTATTTTTCCCTGGGCCGAGACGTTGCTATGGATTCAGGTGGTGGTGGTTGCTCTCGGAGCGCTGCCCGCTTATTGGCTGGCGCGAGACCGCCTGCAAAGCACCATCGCCGGCGGGGTTTTTGCTTTAGCCTACCTGTTTTTCCCTGCGCTGCAATCAGGTGTTCTATATGAGTTCCATCCCAGCGTGTTAACCGCTGCCTTCTGGTTATTTGCCCTTTATTTCTTGGAGCGGGATCGCAACGGTCTCTTTGTCATTTTTTCATTGTTAGCCCTAAGTACTAAGGAAGAAATGGCGCTTATCCTGGCTTTGGTCGGCGCTTACGCCATCCTGAGGAAGCGTCTCTGGAAAATCGGGCTCACCTTTTTATCTCTGGGACTGGTCTGGTTTTTTGTCGGGGTTTTTGTGGTCCAGCCGCTTTTCAGCCCAATCGGTGAGAACGTGCAATTTTCTCGCTACGCATGGCTGGGAAGTACACCCCTGGAGATGATCACCGCATTTTTTACGAATCTTGCCGAAATCTGGCCTCAGTCGTGGGAATATGCGCACGCAGGAGATTACTTACTAAGGTTGTTAGCCCCGGTTGGCTTTACAGCCTTGCTTGATCCTCTTACCGTTGTGCTTGCCGCGCCATCTTTTGTCGCAAATCTACTGAGTACGCGCCTTACTCAAACGCGCGTTGAAGAGTTTCACTACGCAGCTCCCATTGTGCCTTTTATGATTGCTGCTGCTATTTATGGCGTTGAACGGTTGGCGCGTTGGCTGCGAACTGCCTTTGGCCGCTGGCATTTCTCTTCAGATGAGGCATTGTACAAGCGTCTGGCCCTGACACTGTCGCTGATAGTTCTGGCTTTCTCGTGTACCTATCAATATTATCGCGGATTTTCCCCTCTATCTCGGGCCTTCTCACTACCCTCGGTAACCGCTCACCACGAACGGTTACCATCGCTGATGCAGTTGGTGCCGGCAGATGCTTCAATATTGGTTCAGCCCAACATCGCCCCTTTCTTCAGTGCACGCTCTGAGCTCTACGGTTTACCGACGCATATTAATCGTGTGGATTATGTGTTTGTTGATGTGTCTTCGCTGATTGAGCTGCCAAATCTGCACGAGTATTTGCGAACCCTGGTAGGACCTGATTCTGCTTTTGGATTGGTAGCCGCCACCGATGGGTATCTGGTGATGTCTCGCAATGAAGCTCCCGGCCAGCCATTGCCAGACGATTTCTTTGATTTTGCCCGGGCTAATGTTTCAGATATCGAATATCCGACCCAGGTGATGTTTGGCGACGAACTGGAGTTTTTGGGATATAATTTGATCACTCAGCGTGAAGGTGAAGTAGAGGTAGATCTCTTTTTCCGCCCTCTCCACCAGATAGAATCAGATTATCGGATTACATTGTACTTGCTTGACGAGCAAAGCCAATTGTTGGGAGCAACGACGCAAGAGCCAGCAACGACGGTCTGGTATCCTACCAGTCGTTGGCGGCCGGATGAAGTGGTACGTGTCCACGTGGAAGCTGTTCCCTGGAATACGCGCCCTCTGACTGCCTATCAGTTAGCGCTTGGGGTACTGACTCACCCTGACTCTTGGGACGTGAACGCCCGTTTGCGGCCTGTCATCCTCGATTCTGTGTGGCAGGGCCAACTTCCCGCTGATGGGACGCTGCTAGGCATTGCTCAAGTGAGAAAAGTATGGGGCATTGCGGAAGGCAGCCCTCACTGGCGACAATTTGAAGTACCACGCTCGGCACGTTCCGTCGGAGCTCGTTTTATGGATGGCGTTATTCTGTCGGGCACGCAACTACCTAGATCTTCCTTGAGGCCTGGCGATGAATTGAGGGTGACTCTTTTTTGGCAAGCTTCCCAGAAAGTGAAGCCATCGTACGTGTCTTTTATTCATGTGCTCGACTCGTCCGGGCAATTACGAGCTCAATCGGATCACATACCTGACGACGCGTTGCCTACGTATGCCTGGGCCCCTGGCGAGGTAATACCCGATCACCATGTGATCCACCTGGATGAATCGATACCGGCAGGTGAATACACCCTGGTCGCAGGTGTGTATGACTCACTTACGCAGGAAAGATTGCCCCTCCTTGAAGTTTCTACCCCGTCCCAACAAAACAATAATGCCGTCCTAATTGGGAAGGTTTCAATCAGGTGAGAGACTTGAAACGCCCGTTTTATGGGGAGTTAGCCGGGCTGCTGTTAGTGCTCTTGTCGGCTGTTTTTTTTCGTGTTTATGGTAGCCTCGACAAAGTTCCTCCGGCTTTTTTCCCTGATGAAGCAAATATGGCCCTGGATGCCCAATCGATTCTGCAAGGCCATTTTTACCTCATCACGCCCCATGAAGGTGGCGAAGGCTCTCTTTATGCCTACCTGTTGGCCCTCACCTTTGCTCTCTTCGGCGCAGGCATCTGGCAGGCGCGGATGCTCAGCGCAGCGTTGAGCGTGATCAGCGTTGGTGTAGCTTTTATATTTCTGCACCGATTGCTGATTCCTCGCATGGGAGCCTGGGCGGCGCTAGCTGTCAGCATTTTTGCCGGACTGGGACTATCTGTGGCAGAATGGTACATTAACGTGAGCCGTCAGGCTTTTCCCCAACCCCTGGCCGTGCTGGTACAGACGCTCTGTTTGGCAGCAGTGTGGCGGTCACTGCACTCCTCGCATCGAATGGCTACGCTGCTACCCGGAATATTCTTGGGGCTGACAGCCTATACTTACGTGCCGGGCAAACTAACCCCCTTTGTGTTGCTTTTTTACTTTCTGCTAGATTGGGCCGCACGTGGCCGAGAGTCCTTTTGGGTACGGCATTCCCGGCGGCTGATCGCCATCGCTGCTATCGGCGGCATATTGTATGCTCCACTGTTTGTCACCTTTGCTTTCCGGGCTGGCGAACTAGGAGGACGAGCCAGGCAATTCACCCTTCTTAGCCCCACTGTCAACCGGGGAGAGCTATGGAACACGCTGCTGGGGAGCCTCGTAGGCAATGTAGCTGGCTTTCTGCCTTTCGTGCACCGGGTGGCCGGTCATTCTATCCTCAAAGCGATGGACGATTTAACAGCCTTACTATTCCTGGCAGGACTGATCGTGGCGATGTGGCGTTGGCGTCGCCCGGAATTCCTTCTGTTGCCAGTGTGGTGGGGGGTCATGTTGGTGCCAAGCATCATCGCTCCCGAGGGGGCCATCCCTCATTTGCGGCGAGCTATTGGCACTGCCGTGCCCACCTTTGCCTTGACTGGCTTGGGGATGGTGGCCCCGTTAGCCGCAATAGCTCAGCGCCAGACTGCCTGGCGACGCCTGGCGATGGTAGCGATTGCATCGGTGGTAGCATTTCTTTCCCTCGCTATTCGAGCACGCACTACCTATACTGACTATTACTTGGGCGTGCGTGACAACGAAGCCGTGGCTCTCATCAACCACATCTATGATTTTGAGTTGGCCGAAGTGATGACCGCTGAGGGAGATGAAAGCACGGGCTATCTCCTGCCAGTTGATTCTGCGTCGGGCGCTCTTTTTCCCGAAAGTTCTACCCTGGCCTTTATCTATCAAGGGCAGGCTACTTATGCCTACATATGGGACGACGAAGACACATTATTCGACGAGTTGCGACAACTGGCTAGAGGGAAGACGCGCATCGGTGTAGTACGCTGGAAAGTGAGCAAACACTCCGGGGCCGACCCCAAGCAAGTGTTTGATTACGTTCTGGGAAAATGGGGGTTGCCCAATGGACGTACGACGCATAAATATTTCGATGTCGATTACTTTAGTTTGGAAGCCGATGCAGCAACTATTGCCCCCGTTAGCCTGATCCCCAAAGACGTATCGTTTGAGCGAAGGCTTACCTTAGCTGGCGTGGCGATGGGCGAGAGTGTAGTTGCCGGAGACCTGCTCTGGGCGGAGCTGGCCTGGCGCAAGACAGCGGATTTCTCCACCAACTATCAAGTGGCGCTTTGGCTAGAAGATGAGGCGGCGCATGGTGTGGGCCGGACAGACAAACCGTTGCTCAACAACCTCTGGCACCAGGGCACGGGCGAGTGGGTGATGGGCGCAGAGGCGCGGGATTATTACCTGGTGCGGGTTGACCCGGCGGCACCGCCGGGGACTTACCGTCTCAAAGCGGTGCTATATACCGGCGAGGGCGATGGGCGACGGCTGGCCCCGCTATTGCCCGGCGCTGGGGCTGATCTGGCAGTGACGCTGGGGGAGGTGAGGGTGAAGCCTCCCATTACGCCGCCGGAGGTGACGACATTGCCTATCCCACAGCGTCTTGATCTAGAGGTGGGAGAGGGCCTGCGGCTGCTAGGGTTTGATCCCGGTTTTGCTGGCCCGGTGCGTCCCGGCGACCGAAGGACTCTTAGCCTGTGGTGGCAAACGCGGGAGCCTCTGTCGAAGAACCTGGCGGTAATCGTGGGTATGGGGCAAGGAGAACAAGCCTGGTCGCTGAGTGAGCCACAGCCCCTGGGAGGGACGGGCTATCCTACCGCCGATTGGCCAGCCGGGGCGGTGGTGCGGACTTTCGTAGACTTGCGTTTGCCCGCCGCCGTGGAGACAGGCGACTACAACCTGGGGTTGCGCTTGATAGATATAGAGAGCGGCACACCCCTCGCGGATTGGGTTTTGGGGCCAATACAGGTGACAGGACGTGCGCGCAACTTTGAAATACCGCCTATGATGCACTCCGTGGGAGCCAACTTTGGGCAGCAGGTGAGGCTATTGGGTTACGATCTGGACCTGTCGCACAGTGAGACGGGAGGAACAGTACGGCTGATCCTCTATTGGCAGGCACAGACAGAGATGGAAACAGCCTACAAAGTCTTTGTGCACCTGCTGGATGCCGACGGGATGATCGTTACCCAGGTAGACCGAGAGCCCCAGGCGGGCGTAGCACCCACCACCGGCTGGTTGGCGGGCGAAGTAGTGGCGGACGAAATCGAGGTGCCGATTACAGAGGCGATGGCGGCCACGCAGTCAATCGCTGTCGGCCTGTATGATCCGTTAACAGGAAAGCGTGTGCCGGTACTCAATACCGCTGGCGTTGTGGTTGGAGACAGGGTGGTGGTATCTGTCCGTTGAAATAGATACAAAATGAGAATTGCTGTATTGCATTGGCATCCCTACAAAATGCTGGTATAATTGGGTTGGCTTGAGTACCTGAAGCAGGGAGGCGCCGGTTACGTGTCAGGCAAACTAAAGATTGTGGTGAGCGATTTCCACTTGGGGGCAGGCCCTCTGGACATCGGTAAGAATCCCCTGGAAGACTTTATTGCCGATGAAGCATTTGCTCACTTTCTGGAAGCTCTTCACGCTGAGAGTGACAGGGATGATAAAGAAGTCGAGTTGATTATCAACGGCGACTTCTTTGAGTTTCTTCAGGTTCCGGCCGTGGACGAGTTCGACCCTCAGCGTACGTATCCCCCCGAAGCTTACTACGATTCCTCCCAGGCAGCCTCCATCAAGCGCCTCGACCTGATCGCTGCCGGTCATCCGATTGTCTTTGCGGCGTTGGCCGACTTTATCCAGGTGAAGGCTCCCCGGCGGCGGATGACCCTCATCAAAGGCAACCACGATGTAAACCTCTTTTGGCCCGGCGTAAAGCAACGTTTGCGAGAAGTACTGGGGGCAACCGGGCAACGCGCCTCAATGCTGCTTTTTGCCGAAAGATATGTGAGTCGGGGAGGTATCTACGTTGAGCATGGCCATCAGTATGCAGAGCGACTCAGCCGCTGGGACAACTTCGATGACCCTCGAGACCAGGACAACCTCGACCAGTTACTCTATCCGCCTGGCTCGCGGCTTGTCATCGACTTTTTCAATTCTGTCGAGCGGGACCGCGCCTGGGCCGACAGCCTCAAACCGTTAACGGCGCTGGCCTGGTACAGCTTGCAATGGGATTTCTCATTTGCTGCCCAAATACTGCTGATGCTGGCCAAATATGTTCCAGCCAATGTGGTAAGCACGGAGAATAAGGCCAACAACTCGCTTGATTCCTTGCGCCACCAATTAAGCGACGCTGCCACTTGCCAGGACTTGTCACGTCGCTATCGTGCTTTCCTCGACTTCCGGCGCGACTTCCATATGCGCATTGGGCAACTCTTAGTGCCAGCGGCCAGTCCTCCCGGTATGTTTGTGTGGCCGATGCCGCCTGCCGACGAGTCGGGTATGGAGATTGCCCGGACGGAGATCGAGGAGATTCAGGCCTCTATGCGGCGAGTCGCTGTGCGGGTTGCAGCCTCTGAAGGAGCGCACGTGATTGTTTTTGGCCACACGCACCGCCCTTGCATAGAGAGTCTGGAAGACGGCACCACGTTGGTTAACTGTGGCTCCTGGCAATGGTTAGGCGGATATGATCCCACCCAGGTTGACGTCTGGCGCGGGCTGCTGGTTGGCGCCACTCCGACCGGACCGCATCACCGTCTGACGTACGCGCGCATTGACTACGACGAGCAAGACATACCCCACGCTCAATTGTTGAATTTTGCTGAGGAAGAGGAAAGAAATTCCAGGGACGAGCAGGTTGCGCTGAGGCGTATGCTAAGCTGGTTACGCCAGGTCTTGGGCGATATCAAGAATCAATGAGGAACAGGCTTTTTATTGCCTCTTGTTGTCCAAGGTCTTGACTGTCTCGGCCATATGGTCAATGGGATCGCTAACCAGCGGAAGGGCGATTGAGAAGGTACTACCCTGGTTGGCCTGACTTTCTGCCCAGACACGCCCCTGGTGACGCTCGACGATGGATTTGACGATAGCCAATCCTAGACCGGTGCCAGTATGGTCCTGGTGCTGACGCGCCCGGAAGAATTTCTCAAACACCCGAGGCAAATCCTGCTCAGAAATGCCAGGGCCGTTGTCGGCAACGCTCACGACTGCTTCCTGCTGCTGACAATACGCCCTGACCACCACACGACCGCCAGAAGGCGTGTATTTAATCGCATTTTCCACCAGATTGTCCAGAGCGCGGGCAAGTAAAGATGGATTGCCTTCCACCAGCAGTTGGTGCTCGCAGGGTTCCAGGGCGAGTTCAATCGTGTTGACTTCGGCCAGCGCGTGAAAGGAGGCCACTGTCAACTTAACGATATCGCTGAGCGATAGTGCCTCGGTTCGTAAATCTTCAATGGCTTTGATCCGGCCCAGTTCCAACAAATCCTCAATGATGGCTTTCATCTGATCGGCGGCCTGGGTAATGCCTCCCAAATCATGCATTTGTTGCTTATTGAGGGGGCCATCCATCCCGATCAACTGAACGTAGCCCTTGACAACAGCCAGAGGCGCACCCAAATCGTGGGTAAAAGTGGTGATGAGTTCTGACTTGGCTCTGTCGAGGGCCTTGAACTGGCTGATATCGCGCAACACCGCCACTCGCCCTACGTCAGGCACTTCGGTGACACTGGCCCACAGCGTCCGCCCATCTTTTAACGGAATCTCTCCAACCATCGGAGGAGAGGGGGTCCACAGATCGACTAATGCCCGATTCCGGATCACCTCGGCCAGAGGCTGGTTAACCCAGTCATCGCCTTGGATTTCGAAGGCGGTTTTGGCCGCCGGGTTCAACAGCAGCAGCCTGTCCGAAGGATTGGTAGCAATAACCGCATCCTGGGTGCCATTTAAGATGGCCGACAGGCGTGCCCGTTCAGCCTCGGTCTGCTTAAAGAGCTGTGCGTTTTCCAAAGCGATAGCGGCCTGGCCGGCGATGGCTGTCAGCAACGAGAGATGCTCGCTGCGGAAAAAGTGAGGTTCGGGCTGTACTAAGGTCAGCACACCTACCACTCGCTCACGTCGGCGCAGCGGGCAGGCAATGGCCGAGCGGTGATCGTAGGGCTGATCGGGGAATGTGATCCAGCGGGAGTCCTCATGGGTATCGTGGATGATATCTCCCTGCTTGTGAGCAACCACCCAACCGGCGAAACCCTCGGAAAGCACACGCCCTACTACCTGACTCTGGCCCGCTTCTGTCAGGTCTCGACGCATCAGGATGTGATCCGTTACCTGCTGCTGCTCATCGAAGAGGAGAATGCTTCCCTGTGCCGCCCCCAGGTAACTGACTGTCAGATTCAGAACCCGCTGTAGCATATTATCCGGGTCCAGATCGCTATTCAATTCGTCGGTGATGCGGTTGAGTAAGCGCAATTGTTCTTGCATAGCGGACTCTCTAGCGTCCTCAGGCCCTCATATAGTACTTGAGGTCTAGTCGCCCGCCTAAATTATACCATAGAATTGAGATTCTTCAACACTTAGGGCTAACTTATCTCGTAACTACTCAGCCACCCTTGCGAAGGTTAAGAATAACTTTGCCAACAGGGCAATTTTCGGTAGACCCAGGCATTTTTGCTCTGAAAATTCTCACCAAACCTAGTATAAAGAATAAGATTGAGGTATCCTCCTGTACAACTATC
>CAYTNQ010000103.1:0-15722 GCA_964439175.1 uncultured Anaerolineales bacterium
AAGTTTTCTTTAATGCCCCATCTTTTCCCGATTTCGTAGGCAAAACTGATGCCCCTGAAAAAATCGCCATAGACTCGCACCTGTGACGGCCCTGCCCTCCACGAAACAGACTTGTGTATATCAATGAGGGTGGCTTCCTTCTTCGCCTCGTTGAACTTGATGTGGAGTTCATAGATTTTCTCCAACCCTGCTCGCGCCAAAATCTCCCACCATTTTGCATCGATGTACCTCCACGTCACCACGAGAGTATTACCCCGCTCCTGAACTGTGACCGGCACGTTGAAACGGTTGATCTCCTTGATCATCGTGCGGAGCTCTTCCCTCGGGATGGGGTCTCCTTCCCCTGCAAAGTAAAACATCTTCTTGGCGATAAAGTTCAGGTAGGGGATGAACCCGATTATGCAAATCACCATCCCGACAATCGCTCCCATAGCAATGGCGGCATCGTTGTCCCCCCAGATGATAATCCAGAGGTACAGGGGCGGAACCCAGGCGATCATATAGAGCACGATCAGCCCAAAAGCAGTGAGAAACCTTCTTGCCATACTCCTTTGATTTTCCATAGGGATCTCCTTGTTGAAAGATACACCTTGCATCCAGAGCTTAATCGGGTAACAGCTCACTAAAGCGACGCCTACTCTCTTGAACTATCGGATGAGGGATACACTTGTCCCCAGAGCTTCACACCCCACCAGCCTCCTTGAGCCAGCGACGCATGTCTGGGGCCTGTCCTGCCTGCACCTGTGACGCAGGCACGGGCAGCCGACAGGTCAGGGAACACCAGGTTGTATCATTCCGTTGGGAAAGTACAACAGCTACACAAGCGGCCTCGTGTCGCAATCACTGGTTAGGCGACATTACCTTACTTTACTTTGCCTCAAAACGGAATGACCGACACCTCGTCACTTAAGGCTTGCACGTTCCACATGCAACGTATCTATAGGCAATAGCAGCACTTTTGCTGGCAAAGCAGATGCGATTTTCGTCCTTGACTTTCTCTGCCCAACGGCAGCTTATGTAGTGAAACTTGTCACTCTGGTCACTACCGACGTAAGCTGCGCCATCAGTATTGTTGGGACACCGCCACACACCGTCTGCTAGGATTTCGGAGCCAGGTGGCGCCTCTGCTTGTGATGTATTGGTTGGTTCCGGTGTATTCGCGGGCGCTAATGTATTTGTCGGTACAGGCGTTGGCACTGACGTTGAAGTAGCTGTTGCCTCAGGTGTGTAAGTAGGCTTTGGTGTATTTGTAGGGTTAGGCGTGTTTGTCAGCGTACTTGTAGGCGCTGGTGTACTTGTCGGTGCAGGCGTGGGCGTTGAAATAGAAGTAGAGGTAACTGTCGAGGTAGGCGTGTTTGTTTTCGTCGGTCTAGGAGTATCTGACGGCTTTGGTGTGGTAGTTGGCCGATCTACTTCAATTGTTAGGACAATTGCTCTTACTGTTTGGGTTGCCTCGAACTCTGGAGAAGAACTTCTAATTAAGCTGATAGCTATGCAACCTACGCAAGCACACAGCATCACTCCTGCTATACTGCCGACAACGTACAACAGTTTGCGATTTTGGATGGACTTTGACATTGTGACCTCCGAAAATGGATGGTAGTCACCCCACTTTCTGGGTGGATTGGACCGCCGCCAGTTAAGCTATATGGTGGGCGTCGCCCGCGACTTTGGCGTGCGCTGGCCGCAGGCAGTGGCTGAAGCCGCTGAGCGTCCCCTGCCCGCTAAGAAGCAAGCCGGCCGGCCGCGCACTCATCCCCATCCGCTTCAGATAGATGTCCTCAATAACGGCGTTTATAAGCGATTCGCATATGCTAACCATACCACGCCATCCGAGCCCCCGACCGCTTTGGTGCTGGCAGTCACAACCTCCTCTCGCGAGAGTCTGCCCCTCTTTATTGGGCATTTCATTGCCATCCAATGGATGTGGGATACTTTTGCCCTGAGGTCCCTGCGCCCCATCGGTACTCACTTCCCGATGATGCACGCCTCGGTAGGATACTGGCAGCACAATGCCGGGTTTATCCTACAACACTGCCGTGAGCACTAATTTTGTCCGGGTAAGGTAGGGTCAGTGTCTGGAATCTAGCCTTATGCCAGGTCCGTTCCCTTTCCATCACATTCAAATAACCTAAGGGTCCAATCTCTTTTCCACCGTAACGACAACGCACCATATTTGTGAAATGGTCTAAAAGTATAGACTGTCTAGTGATCTGGCCAGGGTGAAGGTAATATTCATACATCGGGTTGGGAATGTGGAGAACAGGTCCTGTGAGAGAGAGACGAATCAGCAAATCCCAGTCTTCTGCTAAGGACAAACGCGGATCATAACCTCCTACGGTGACAACTGCTGACTGTCGCATCAATACACTGGCGCAGCACAGGTAGTTTGCGGACTTGAATCGGTCACGTTGGAACTCGCCTGGGTCTATGCAAACGTCTGTGTGCATAAGCCGATAGCCTGTGTAGCAGAATACTGCCTCTGGATGCTGCTCCATTACCTCCAGTTGTGCAGCGAGCTTGTCAGTATGATAAGTGTCATCGCTGTCCAGCAAAGCAATATAGCGCCCGTTTGCTAATCGCAGACCGATGTTTCGCGCCCGCGCAGCACCACGGTGGCTGAACCATATGTACCGCAATGGATAAGAAGCACTTCTGGCATAGGTTGTCACAAGTTCAGCGGTACAGTCTGTAGAACCGTCATCACATACAATCACCTCGAATTCCTTAAAACTCTGACTTTCGAGACTGGCCAGCGCCTGAGGGATGAAGTGGCCCCGATTATAGGTGGGTATGATGATGCTAACTAGGGGGGGGGTAGAGAAATATCGGATTTGCATCTTCGTGATCCTCAAGCAAACAAGGTTTCCAAGAGTCACTGGCTGCATCCTTCACGAATACACTGAGCATCTCGCTTGAGGTCCAACCACCCAGCTCTTGGTTATCGGTTGAACGTAATGCTACCGATGTCTTGATACTCCCCGCCACATGACGGAGGTCTTTGCCATCAAGGGTGCACGTAAATACGCTGGATCGATTGCCGTCTGGAGACAGGCTTTGAAAGGCTATCCTGTGGTAGTCTGGCGACACAAAGCACTGGCCATTGCGATGCCAGAAATCCTCTGGTCGTATGATTCCCTGGCGCACCACGGGGTAGTAAGGGGAACGAGCGACGTGCCCCTCCTTTTCCTCTAGGATCACGAGCAGGTTGAGAGCTCCTTGACCTGCACCCAATACATAGGGATGGGCATCTCGTTTCACTAGAACAGGTTCTCTGCTCTCAGTGAGTGAAACAAATTCCAGGATACCTGCTCGTCCGATGCAGCATCGCTGCAAGACCACTTGGCGGTGAGTGCCAGTGTTCTCCACGGCCAACTGATAAAACTCATCCACTGCGGCGAACGCGAAGACTTTGGAACCAGCCACGCTGCACTGCACGGTCAGGTCAATTTCTCTGGGAACCGCCACGGGCTTGACAGAATTGATCAACTCTTTGGTACGCAACTTCCATTTCAACTCGCCGTCATCGTAGGAGCGAGGTAGGGGCACTTCAGAATTCCAACTATTGGGTAACAGCGTGGCTTGAGCGCCCCCTTGGCCATAGTGGATCTCGATGAGTTCTAGTCCGGGACTAATTGGAAGGCGCTCGATGAACGACCCCTGTTGGTCGATAACTAGCGAAATCTGGGGGAGGTTAGGACGAGCTATCTCAACTTGAGTCTTTGTTATCTCTGGCTCAATTAGATGGCCAGATGACGTTCTGAGGGGCTTAGGTGGAGTTTCTCCAATTGTTTCGGATGTATCATTCCTCACTTTCCTTAGTTCTGCTTGCAATTTTTCAATCTCTTCTTTGATATCCTGTATTTCTATGATAACTTTGGGATCGACAGATATTCCTTCCATTGCTTTTTGCTCTTCGAGTTTCTGTAAACGGCGATTGTGGTTAGCTATTAAGTTTTTTATATGATCTTCGCATGACATACGAAAATCCCCCCTAAGTGAATGGAATAACAATGGACAATTGCTTATGCCTAGCATAGTGTAAGGGTTAATACCCCTCGGTACTTTACCAAAAAAACGACACCCGGTGTACAAATAGGCCGATTTGAAAACCTTTCAGATGGTGGCCTATGTTTTGTACCCTAGGTCTGGTGCATATTGTACTCACGCTGGCATTGCTTGCCACATTTCTGCCCTAACAGCCGATGGAATGGCATAGCAACGTGTTAGATGAGATGCTGGTCCCCAAGCCAATGCCTGCTCATGCTAACGTGATGCAAAGCATTGGTATTTGATAGGTCACCCCAATATAGTCTCCGATAATTCTGGCAGTAAATATGTCTATCAAAACACCCCAAAAGTCCTTTCGGTGAGGCTAGGGTCCGGTGTTCTACGACAGTCCGGTATTCTATCGTTTGCACCGGAACTCGTGCCTGGCTATGCAAAACTCGCGCCTGCCATTCGATGGACTGATCAATCGCTGTAGCCACACTGGCGCCAGTGTAATTACCAGATTGTTGTGTTACCTGTGGGCGCCCACTGAGACAGATACACCGGGCAGGTTTGTCATTTCCACTATATCATATTTGCACCCCGTTTTCAATAAGTTTTCGGCCTTTTTACGAAATATTTCCCCTTTTTCGGCTACAATGTTCCTACTTAATTAAACGCAAGGTTTGGCATTTTTTGCATACGAGTTTTGGATTGAGATCTGGAAGCGTGGGGGACTACCAAATCTGGGGCGAGGCAACATTGTCCCAGGAGCTCCACACGGCCGCAGGGGGTAACTGTGGGAGCTCGGAAGAACTCAGGGGGCATATGGTCAGACAGGTGATAGTCGCCATGCCTGCTGCGGGGCACCATAGACCATATGAAAATGCATAGGCGTAGGACAATGTCCCGCCACGGACAAACTAACAGTTTGTCCTACGAGCATTTTTAGAATAGTTGCTAACGCTGAACGAGTTCGGCGGGATCGAGCAGGGCGATCAGCCCCAATGCCCCCATATTAGAGAACAGCAGCGGAGCCAGGACGGGTGCTCCCCGAATGAACCGCTCAGGCACGACGACGCGCAGGGCACTGAGATCGAAACTGACGTGCAACAGGGCGCCCACCACGCCGACCACAATGAGGAGCAGCATCGTCGCGGTGTAGGTGGTCAGGTCGGCCCGGGTTGGCCGGTCAATCGCCCCCAGCGTCATGGCTACCACTGTGCCAAAGACGCCGGCCGCAGTGGGGACCCACAGCCAGGGATTCTCGAAGTTGGTGCGGGCGTGGTCCAACACACTGCTGATAACCGTCGCCAAGATGCCCAGGCTGACCCAAAAGAAGTAAGCCCGCGTTTTGCTGAAGGGCAGGCGGATACGCTGCCTGGCGAGTAGCACCAGCGCGCCACTGTCGGGTGGATCCTCGATCCAGGCGGCGCTGATGCCCAACACCCCCACCAGGCAGAAGGTGAGCGGGCCCAGGATGGGAGGAGCCCACACCAGCAGGTTGACCGTCACCTGTTGGCCGGCCGGGCCGCTGGGCAGGATGGCCCGCACGAAGTGGAAGTATGCCCCCAACAATCCCACCCCGATGCTGGCCAGCAGGGTCAGGTTGGCGATGATTGTCGCCAGAGGCCGCTGCCTTAGGGCGATGAGGCCCGCCAGCAGCAGCAGGGCGCCGGCGACGGGGCCGAAGATGATGGGGATCCATTCATTGCGTGTGATCGTTCCGCTGATGCTGTGCGCCAGGTAGATGTCAATGCCCAGAAATATCTCATTGACGGCTGCCATCAACAGCATGAACTGGTCGCGGGAGAGCGGCAACCTGCGGATGCGCTGGACCGGCGGAAATACTGCTGCCAAATGATACATCGCTACTCTCCCGCTTCCTTCAGCTTCGCATCCACCATCTCGCGCAGGTCGGCCAGGTCACTCAATACCTCATAGGCGCCATGCCATTGCGTGTAATCCGGTCCCTGCATCCATGCCCCGAACTTGGCCGTACGGCCCCAATGGTGCCACAGTTCAAAGTAGACGAAGTCTATGGGTTCGTCGAAGGGAGCATCGGTTAGCAGTCCCTGGGCTTTAAGGGGAGCTACGATTTGGTCGCTCTCGTCGACCCAGGCATTGACGGCTTCGGTGGCGGTGTCGGCATCGGCATAGAAGGCCTCGATGAAGTTTTGGTTATGGCATTCTCGACACACGTTTTGCATGCGCGTCCGGTTGTCCTGCCAGCCAGGACGCCGCTCGCTGACCGGTGCAAACAGGTACCAGGTCAGGCGCTCCCCCACATCGTGGGTGGTGCCGCTGGCACCGAAGCCACTCATGTGGCAAATGGCGCAGGTAGCGGCGGGGAAATCGCTGGCCGTCAACGTGCCCGGGTCGGCCTCCCAGTGCCAGTCTTCGCCACTCGTGGCGTAAGCAATGCCGTGAGGTGACTCCTGGTAGATTTCCCACTGGGGATGGTCAGGCCCGATGTGGCAGGCGTTACAGGTTACAGGTTTGCGGACCTGCTCCAGACTGAATTTGTGTCGCAGGTGGCACTTCTGGCATTGGCCTACCGAGCCATCGGCCTGCGGCTGGCCGACATTGTGGCAAACCTCGCACGCAAAGCGGGTGACGTCGGGACCTTCCAGGGCAAAGAGGGCGTTGCGCATTTTGTCGGGGGCATAACCGCCTTCAGGGATTGCCTGGTACATGTTCAACAGTTCAGGAGTTAGATCTTGGGTGCCGGCATAGGCCACGTAGGCTGGGAGCCCGTGCCGGCTCTGGTTGAATTCGGCCACTTCGACCCCGTGGCAGCGCTCGCACATGGTTGCAGTGGGTTGGTTGAGAACATAAGTACCTTCGTGTTCCACTGCGCCCAGGTAGTCGGCTGCTACCTGGTGGCAGTCGCGACACGCGACCTCGGCGGCTGCCATTGTGCTGAGGCCATACTGCTCGACAATGCCCGGCGTGGTGCGGCGATGGCAGACTACGCACTCATCTTTGCTGTTGGCCAGGGCGTCTATAGCCTCAGTCTGGACGGGAACGGCGGGTTGCACGATGGCCAGAATCACCAGTGCCAGGCCCAGTACGACAATCACTGCGATCAATCCGATGATCAGCACGCGCGCGGTACGCATCAAGTTGTGTGACCTGTCAGACTCGGTGGATTGCGTCATTGCTTACCTCCCTCCCATATCGACAGGCACGATGGATACGGATTGGAGCCGGCAACCCAAGATGCGCTTCGTTCGGCATCTGGAGATGCCTTACTCCATCTCACTGGACCAGCGGAGTGGCTCCAAAATTTTGCCCATAGTCTGGACATGTGTCAATCGCAGTGCGGGTATTAGTAACTACTCAGCCTACCCTCCCGCAGGTTGTATTCAGTGGGCATTCCGCATCTGAATTGCCGAGTGTAACAGCGGTTTCTGCTTTGGCGATTGCCTAAACCTGGGGGAGGGTGAGTAGTTACGGGCATTATATTATTGTGCCGGCGGCTTAGTGATCTCTAGCAATTGCTGCAGTACCTTTTCCATCGCGTCCAATTCAGCACCATAGGTAGCCCAGTCGCCGGCACGGAGTGCCTCTTGGGCGGCGCTGTAGTGCTCGTCGGCCTGGCGGGCCAGGTCGTAGACCTGTTGGGTCAGGTTGGACGGAAGCTCGCCGGCAATGGCAGCGCCGGCCTCCGGTGCTGCCTCGTCGGCGGCTGCGATGCCGCCGGCTTCGGCGCCGAAAAGTCTTACCAGCCCATCGGTCAGCGAATCGGCCATAACCACTTGTTCGCCGGAGGCCACTATAATGCGTTTAAGCTCGGGGATCTGGCCCGACTCGGCCTGCAGATAGAGTGGCTCCACGTAAAGCAACGACCGTTCCAGAGGGATGACCAGCAAATTGCCTCGGACGACTTGCGACCCCCGCTGGCTCCACAGCGAAAGCTGGGCCGAAATCTCCGGGTTTTGGTCTATACGGCCTTCGATTTGCAACGGGCCAAAGATGAGTTCCTGCTTGGGAAAGCGGTAGACGACGAGTTGCCCATAGTGTTGGCCGTCGCTGCGCCCGGCCATCCAGGCGATGAGGTTGTCTTTAGTGGCAGGCGTAAAGGGTTGGATGAGCATGAACTCTTCTCCCCCTTGCGCACCTATGGGCTGTGTCTCACCCGGCAGCCGGATGATGACGTAGTAGGGCTCAACCGGTTGGTCTTGTCCCGAAAAGACTTCGCGTGGGATGCTCCACAGATCTTCTTTGTTGTAGAACACGTTCACGTCACGCATGTGATACGTCTGGTACATAGTGGCCTGGACGGTAAACAATCCCTCAGGATAGCGCAGGTGTTCCCGCAGGCTATCGGGCATGGCTTCCTGGGAGGCAAAGAGGTGGGGATAGATGGCTGCGTACGTCTGCACCAGTGGGTCGCTTGGATCGGCGATGTAAAAGGTCATCGAGCCATTGTAAGCATCGATCACCACTTTAACCGCATTGCGGATGTAGTTAATACCATTACTGACCGGTTCGGCGTAAGGGTAGCGATCACTGACGGTATAGGCGTCCTGAATCCAGTAGAGTTTGCCGTCCATAAGCGCCAGGTAGGGGTCCTCGTCGTAGCGCAGGAAGGGAGCCACTTGGCGTACCCGGTCCTGGATGCGCCGGTTGAACATCAACCGGGTTTGATTGTCTATGTACTGACTCAGCAAAATGTTGGCGTCAGCCAAGCGCAGAGCGAAAGCCAGCCGCTTCGGGTACGAATTAAGCGGAACACCACCAGTTCCTTGATAGAAGGTGTAGACGTTGTCTTCGCCGCGTGGGTAGTCAAATTCCTCGATGCTGGTGTTGACGAAGACGTAATTGTTGGTCAGTTCACCGTAGTAGATCTCGGGGCGATCAATCTGTAGCGGCACCGAAATATTGGGAGGCAGGTCTTTGATCCAAAGCTGGGGCAGTCCTTCGGGCGTAATCTCGTTGACCGGGTTCATCACCACGCCGTAGCCGTGGGTGAATTGCAGATGTTGGTTGACCCATGTGACCGATTGCAATTGGGACTGATCCAATTCGCGGGCAGCCAGGATCACCTGCCGATAGTCGCCGTCGATCCAGTAGCGATCAATATCCAGGTCGGTGAAGGTATAGTAAAGGCGAATCTCCTGAATCTGGCGATAGGTCTGGGACAGCGGGCGGTAGTCCCATAGGCGGACGTTCTGCAAGGTGGCGCGATTGGCCTCCAACGTTCCCACCGTCAGAGGCTGCACCTGGCCGAAATCCCGTTCATCTGCATTATCTAGCCCATAGGCCTGGCGGGTAAACTGGATGTTATGCTCGATATAAGGTGCTTCACGGGCGAGTTCGTTGGGCTCGACAATGTAGCGTTGCATAACCCCGGGTACAATGCTAATGATGACCAGCCCGACCACCATCCACACGCCGACGCCGATGAGGGGCAGCCAGAGCCGGCGCAGGACTACGTTGGCCAGGAGTGTGCCAGCAATGATGAGCGCTAGCCAGAACATAGCTTGCAAGGCGGGCAACTCGGCGTGGACGTCGGTATAGCTGGCGCCAAAAGCGACGCCGCGCGGCGAGTAGAGCAAGTCGAAAGCAGCCAATCGGTGTCCCCATGCGATGACGGCGAACAACGCCGCTCCCAGGGCGGACGCATGCAACCGCACGTGGGGCAAAACGATGACCTCGCCTTCACGCAGATTATGCAACTGGGCGAAGAAGTAGATGATGAGCGCGCCGAGGAGGGTCATCAACAGCGTGGTGATGAGCCAGCCCTGGATGAAATGGTATAGAGGTAGGCTGAAGACGTAGAAGCCTACATCCCGGCCGAAGAGAGGATCGCGCACTCCAAAGGGAGCCTGATTGAAGAAACGCAAAAAGTCCATCCAGCGAGGCGCGGCTGCGGCCGCCACCGCCAGGGCCAGGAAGAACGCCGTGACCCAAATGAGCCAGCCGAAGATGGGCAGGTCCAGCGTACGGCGCTGCCCCATAAAGAGCTCGCCCCGCGTGGAAAACCAGCGGGCCAGAATGAGATTGCCCGCGAAGATGATGGCAAAAGGTACTCCTGCCCCAAAAAACACGGCCACGCGGGCCAGCAATGAGGTGAGATATACGCTTTGGAAGTTCAAACTCTGGAACCACAGCCAATCGGTGTACATAGTCATGCCAAAGCGCAGCAGCAGAAACAGCACAAAGGCAATGATAAGAGTGGTCCAGAGGCGGAGTCGTGTTGCAGTCATTCAATTGATTCCTTTCGTGTTGCGTACTGCGTGCCGGGTGCTCGACCGGCCGCCGTATCATTTCCAGTCTTTCAGTGTCTACTGACTACTGACTTCCACCCAGTCCACGGCTGCTGCCAACGGACGATCGTCGGGAATGCCGGAGAGCACATCAGATGGGGCCATAGCGTGGTCGAAGTGTAGCGTCAGCGTGTTGAGTCCCTGGCGCAGCGTTGATTCTGGCAACGTGGCCTTGATCACCTGCCACCCTTCGCGTAGTGAGAAGGCTATATCCAGGGACTCACCGTTAAGCGACAGGGTCAACGTCTGCGGCAATGCACCGGGATAGGCGAAGGGAGCGATTTGCAGCAACAGGTGACGATCCCCCGTGCCACCTACGGGGAGGAAGATGCGTGCTTGCGTCCCCAATGCCCAGTTGGCGCTGGCGGCGAAGACCTCTTCGTCGTCAGCCCAGCCCTCGCCCCGATACGGGGCCGATGCCCAACCGCCAAAGTCCACCCGCAAGGGATCCGGCACCGGCGGCTGGAGCACCCGATAGACGGTCGCGCCGTCGCCGCTGGCGACCGGATTGGGGTCCAGGGGGAGCAGCGAGAAGGCCAGGTCGCGCGTCGCCGGCATAGTGTCCACATAAGGGTAACGCAGCGGAATGGGGTCGTGGACGATCAGATAACGCACATCGTACAGCGTCATTAGCTCCCCGGCCTGGGTGCGGGCGCGGGCCAGTGTTTCATCGTCCACTTTGCGGTAGAGTTCGGTTTCCGTCAGCGCGCGGAAGAGGGGGATGCGGGTAAAGTAGTCGAATTTAAAGTCTGGGGCGCGGGAGATATTGCCGGCCAGCATGCGTTTGTGGTGCACTGACTGGTAATATTGTAGTTGCGTCCGCTCTGCACCCCACGTGCCAAAGCTGTTGCGCCAGCCCAGCGGCAATTGCAACACGGCAAAATCCCCCGGCTCAGCGGCGATGGATGTGTAGGGCTTTGGCAACCGCGCATCGGTCAGCGGCAATGGAACTGAGACCTGGTCGAACAAGACGAGGGCTAACAACAGGCAACCGGCTATCAGATTGGGGATTGGGTAGTGGAGACAGCGTGCCCTTTGGGTATTAGAGATTGGGGATTGGAGGTTGGAGACAGCGTGCCCTTTGGGTATTAGAGATTGGAGACGTCGTGCCCGCTGGGGATTGGAGGTTGGAGATTGAGAACGTGCGATTCGCTCATTTGCTGATTCGCTGACTCGCTGATTCGCGAATGCGCGATTTGCTGATTTGCGATGGGCTACCCTGGCTAGAATCCAGTATGCTCCGTAGCCTGCCAGGACAGCCAACGCCAGACTCAATACCACGCTGAACCGGTTGGGAACGCGATTAGCCTTGATGACGGGGATATAGTGCAGTAGAGCGAAGGGCAGGGGAAAGGTCACATCCTGCGACAACCCTTGCTCGCGCAACAAATTATCTAAAGGGAAGAGGAACCTTCCTCTGATCTGGAGCAGCGGTCCCAGAGTGAACACGGCGAAGATAAGGGCGCTCCAGACCCAGGCACGGGCCTGTTTCCATGCGCTCAGCGAGCCGATGGCCGCCAGAGCCAGGACACCGTAGCCCAGAAAGACGGTGTTCACATCCCGGAAAGGAGCGTTGCCTTCGACGACAGCCCGCAGGTGAGTTGGCCAATCGTTGGCGCCCAGCAAGGGGTGCAGCGGCGTCGGCGTGAACCAACCGGCCAAATCGGCCGAGAGTTTCAGACCCTCGCCCCAGCCAGCCAGCGCGAAGTCTCCCTGGGCGAAGGCATGCAAGATGGGCAGCATCACCGGCGACCAGAGGACCGCCACTATCAGTCCTAGCAGCATCAGGCGTGGGATCACCCGCAGCAGATGATAGCCAGTTGGCGATATGCGATACACTATGTGCAACGGGCTAGAGGGCACGTAAGAGGCGGGTTGCGGCGCTTTGGCTGCACGCAGTTCAAAGAAAACCAGGATGAGGGTGAGGAAGAGCAGAAACACACCGAAGATCATCTCGGCCAGCAGAGCGAAGACCGCGAAGACCCCAGCCAGCATGACGTTTCGATACCCGGGCTCGCGCAGTGCCTTTAGCAGAAACAGCGTGTAAAAGGGGAATGCTTGTGCTGTGACCATATCGTAGTGACCCAGGGCGGCATAGATCATGCGGCTGGCGGCGAAGGCATAGACCGCTCCTGCGGTGAAGGCCGCTAATTGGTAAGGCAGGATAGCATCTTGTCTTACGCTTCGTCTCCGGCCGTGGACGAGAAGATACAGGGTCAGCAAATAGCCCCCGTAGCCGCTTGTGACATAGGCGAAGAGGATGACCAGGTTTGAGGCCAGTGGTAGGGGCAGGGTCATTTGCAATGGCAGCCCAAGCATCGCATTGAAGAAATTGAAGGTGTAAAGCACCAGGTCAATGCCCAGGGGATAGAAGATATAGTTTGTGTGCAATGCTGATTGACCCAGATCAAGGAGGCTGAACTTGAACCACCACATATTCCACACAAAGGTAGACTCGTCGAAGGCCCAGACTGCGCTGCCAGGAACGTGGGTAGCCAGGTGAGCTGCCAGCGGCCAGGTGAGTCCCAGTGCCAGCAGTGCATACAGGGCAAGTACGGTGATGTGTGGCCGGTATCCTTTCACAGATTGGTTATCCTCCACATAACAGTATGATACCACGAGATAGCCGATTCGATAAATCAGGGTGAGGAGGGTTCGCTCCGAAATCCGAATACACCCAGGTGAGGCAGCAATTCTCATTTTGGCAGTGTAGCCCATAAAAAGTAGGACAAGCTGTTAGCTTGTCGTTCCCTGGGACAAGCTAGTACATCGCGGCGTAAATGGACCTATAGTTCGTAGTAACGACTTTAGTCGTTTTTGGCTGGTAAAGCGACTGAAGTCGCTACTACAAACTGTTGGCTTACTTCGGCCCGGCTGTACTAGCAGCTTGTCCTAAAAGATACTGGTTTCAAAATGAGAATTGCTGTAGGTGAGGAGTGCAATTTGTCAAGCTGGGCGAAGGCTGGTATAATATCGGATTAGTGTAGAATCTACACGATATTTCTCACAGTTGAGGGTTTCATCTCCTTGGTTCAACGCAAAACACAAACTTCTAAGTATTGGCAAGAACAATTTGTCGTAGGTGCTGACGACATCGAACATCTGTATAATTTGCTGTTGGAGAGTAACCAGCCGCGGGCTCTTGACAGCCTGGCTTTGGCCGTGGTGCAGCGTCATTGTCAGTTGGAAGAGCTGGCTATTCGGACTGAACTCCAGCGCGGCACTCTCTATCAGCCCAAAGATAACTATCAGATAGGGGAGCAACTGGTCTTTCCCCGCTTGGACTACGCGGCGGCCACAGTCGTTGGCCGGCGTACTGGCTATAATCCACAATATGGTGAGTTTGCGGTTATCGAGGTTGAGTTTGAGGGAGATGGCGACGTTAAGGAGTTTGTTGCCGACTTCCCGCAGCCCCATTCGTTGAATTTGGACGAAGGGCAAAGCCTGGCCGAAGCCGAAGGGTTGGCCTCGCCGCAAGAACTATATGAATTATACAGAGAGCATATCCATGCTACTCTTGAAGAGGCTTTAGAAGATAACGACGAATTCGTCAGCTTCCGAGGCCAGTGGTTCTTGAAGGGTCTGCTTACACCCATTCATGACGGTCATCTGAATATCGCTGAGGCTGCCATAGATATCAGCAACAGCCCTTTGCCAGTTGGCGCGTTATTGAAAGACCTGGATCTGTCAGACGATATACCTGCTGAAACACAGGCGATTTCGCTGAATTTTGCCTTGCACGCCGACGAGCGATTCGAGAATGTAGGCCCTAAGGGTCAGATTCTCTGGTATCTTCGTCGACTGGAACCCCCCCAGGTGTTCCAGGTGCCCCCGCAGTTGGAAGCACCCAAATTGCCTTTTGATATGGATCGCTTCGATAATGAGTTGCGACGGCTGGTAGGCGAGATAGACGACGAAGCAACCGACCCTGCCTACATTCAGCCCCCCATCTCCGATGCCGA
Organism: uncultured Anaerolineales bacterium; assembly: GCA_964439175.1. Lineage (GTDB taxonomy): Bacteria > Chloroflexota > Anaerolineae > 4572-78 > NAK82 > CAYTNQ01. Next base: position 14,228 of record CAYTNQ010000103.1, read on the forward strand.
GACGGTCGTCGTTACTCTTAATTACCCACACCGCCGAGCGGGGACGTTGCCTCTCACCCCCAAGACAAAACCTTTCTTCCCTGAGGCCGACGAGCATCATGCGCGGATTACATTTATCGACAAACGATCGGGTAAGCGGTTTTCGGGCTGGGTGGTCAGCAAGAGCCAATACGTTTATGGCCTGGACCAATGGTATACCCAAAACCAGCTACCCATCGGCGCTTACATCACATTGATTCGCGCCGACGATCCGCTGACCGTAATGCTGGATTATCAGCCAGTACGTCTCAGACGCGAATGGGTCCGGGTTGCTGTTATTCAGGATGGACGGTTAAGTTTTCAACTTCTCAAGCAACCAATCACTTGCGAATACGATGACTTGATGGTAATTGGCGTCAATGATTGGAAAGCGATTGATGCCTTGTGGGGTAACGCGGGAGGATCGCAAAAGCCACTCTTCGTCCTTCTCCGGCAAATCTTTCCGGAGTTGGCTAAGCTAAATCCGCAGGGGGCAGTTCACGCTAAAACATTGTATAGTGCTGTCAATGTCGTCCGCCGCTGCGCGCCTGGTCCCATATTCTACGAGCTGTCCACCCGGGCATGTTTCGTTCCCATGGGACATGGCTACTGGACCTATGATTCCTCGATAGAAACTTAATGACTTATGGCTCGATATGTAAAACCAACCCTGGATACTAAATTTCATATAGATTTTGATTGGTGGGAGCAGAACGGTCGTAATCTGCGGGTTGACCTACAGGCTCAACTCTGTTCAGAATGCCGGGCCCAATATGCTGATAGCCCGCCCCAGGAGATTGACTGGGTAAGTCCCGACACCGGGGAAGTCAAGCGTGTTGACATTTTGTGGCACGTGATTCGCACTCATTGTAGCCAGCAACCTGATTACATTACGGAGCATACGCCCGTAACCACGGCTGTATTCCGAATTTTCTTGGCCAACGACAATGTCCCCCTTACGCCGGTCGGGTTGTACCAGATTTTGGGACGCAAATCTCCTAGCCTCATCTTGCGTACCATCGGCGGGCGTCAGATATATAAGGGCATCAGGCCGGTCGCTACGCCAGTTCGCACAGCGGCTAAAAAGGCAGCCTGACGACTGACGATTTCCGACCAGGGCGTTCTCAAGTGCCAGGTGACTGGATGAGGCTCGCCTGAAGGGACAAATGCCTTCTGCCTGTCGGATTTTCGACCTTTCACCTTTTACGTGCCAGCGCCCCAATGACCCCCACCAAGACCAGCACCAGGAGGCCTGCGACCAGCACCAGCACCCCTAACGGACCACTCAGGATTGACGGAGCTGGGGTCGGTGTTGGCGCCACGCCAGTGGGTACTGCCCCGGCTTGCCAGCTCAGGACGAAGGCAACGATGTCATTGATGTCTGGTTCCGTCAGCGGCCCCCCGTTCTTCTGGCCCCAGGCCGGCATCGGCGAACCCGACACGCCGTTCTCGATGACGGTTTTAATGCGAAGGTCGG
>CAYTNQ010000104.1:0-15713 GCA_964439175.1 uncultured Anaerolineales bacterium
CCACGCTGGCTGCCATCAATTCAAAGGGGCGGGGGCCGGTATCGTGTCCTCCCACCTCGGCCACCGTATCTATGGTGAATGAATGGCCGCTTCCCGTCTCCACCACGAATTGCATACCATCTACGAGAGTCACTGATGCTTGGGTCATTATATCTCTCCTGTCGTCTGTTGAACTAGAACGTGAAACGTCAAACGTCAAACGTGATGCGTGACAATTACGTTTGGGTGCATTCAAAATGGGTTGTAGGGACACCCCTTGCGGGTGTCCAGGCAGGTGCACCCGCAGGTCCCCTCTGGGGAAGACCTGCCCCTACCAACCCATTTTGAACGCGCCCATTACGTTTGACGTTTGACGCTTGACGTTTGACGCACCACGTTTCACGCGCCCAACGCCAGTGCGATGGCCGATGCCACGCGTGCGTTGTTCAAGAGCAGCGCCACGTTGGCCCGCAAGCTGGCTTCGCCGGTCAGTTCACTGACGCGTGTCAGTAGAAAGGGTGTAACCGCTTTGCCTTTGATCCCCTGCACCTCGGCCTCGGCCAGGGCAGTGGCAATAGCTGCCTCCGCGTCGGCGGCGGGAAGCTCATCCTCTGTGGGAACGGGGATGGCTACCAGTGTGCCTCCCGGCAAGTTGAGGGCGCTGCGAGCATGCACGATGGCGGCCACTTCCCGCGGCGTGTCGCAACGGACGTCTAGGGGCAGGCCAGACGAGCGCGTGTAAAAAGCAGGGAATTCGTCGGTGCCGTAACCGATGACCGGCACACCTTGAGTCTCCAGGACTTCCAGGGTGAGCGGCAGGTCGAGGATGGCCTTGGCCCCTGCGCAGACGACTGTCACCGGTGTGCGGCCTAACTCTAAGAGGTCGGCGCTCACGTCAAAGGGGTGGCCCTGATGCACGCCGCCGATGCCGCCCGTGGCGAAGACCTGAATGCCGGCCATGTGCGCAACAATCATCGTGCCGGCAACGGTAGTCGCGCCGTCCTCGCCCCGACCCACTACAATCGGTAAGTCGCACCGGCTGCACTTGCGGACATTCTCTGCCTCAGCCAAATAGACAAGTTGCTCGTCGGTCAGCCCGACGGTGATCTGACCACCCAATATGGCGATGGTGGCCGGGACTGCACCCGCTTCGCGCACAGTTGCTTCCAGCGCTTGCGCCACATCCAAGTTATCGGGGCGGGGCAGGCCGTGGGTGATGAGGGTACTCTCCAGGGCTACCACCGGCCGCCCTGCATCGAGGGCAGCTTGGACCTCAGGATGGGTTATCAGTTGAGTGTACCTCCTCATTTATACCCAACGCACGTGGGTATTATACCAGTCCCCGATTTCCCGACCACTGACTACGGATTATACACCTGGATCCGTCTTTCTGGAACTCGTTGGGCCAGTCGTTGCATCGCCTGGTTGACCTGCTCGATGATCTCCGCCCTGTTGAGGGTAAGCAATTGCCGATCACGCATAACGATTTTCCCATCCACGATGACCGTTTGTACGTCGCTGGCACGGGTGGCGTAGACCAGGCTGGCGGTAATGCTGTGCAGCGGTTGCACGTGACAGCCGTTCATATCCACCAGGATGAGATCGGCCAGGTAGCCGGGTTCAACTGCGCCGATTTGATCGGACAGGCCGATGACTTGCGCGCTACCCCGGGTGGCGACGTGGAGCACCTCGGGAATGGTCATCACCTCGGGCGAGGCCTGGGCCTGCTTCTGAGTCATGGCCATCAGGCGCATGCTCTCCCACACGTCGAGGGTATTGTTGCTCACCGCGCCGTCTGTGGCCAGGCCAACCGGCACACCTGCCTCTCGGAAAGCAACGACCGGGGCAGTACCCATGGACAGCTTCAGATACGTCTTGGGCGCGTGGGCCACCCCGGCTGGACGGCCAGCCAACAACTGGATGTCGCCGGGAGTGGCGCCAACAGCGTGGGCCAGGATTGTGGGTCGTTTCAAGACGCCGGTTTCCTCCAGCACGCGAATGGGAGTGATGCCCCGCTCCTCGAGGCTGGCCTGGGTTTGCCCCGCTGTCTCGGCCACGTGGATGTGAATCCCCACATCCAGTTCACGCGCCCGCCGCGCTGAGGCACTCAGAAAATTATCGTCACAGGTGTAAGGAGCATGGGGGGCCAGCCAGGTAGTAATACGCCCGCCAGCGGCCCCCTGCCAGTGCTCGACAAATTCGACGGTCCTGTCCAGCGCCTCTTCTCCCTGGTTACCAAACACCGCCCACCCCAAGGCAGCGCGGGTACCAGCCTCTTCCACCGCCCGGGCTGCCTGGTCCATGTAGAAATAATGGTCAGCGACGCTGGTGACGCCCGCCTCAATCATCTCAGCCAATCCCAGCAGCATCCCCCAATAGACATCCTCCTCTTGCAAATTGCTTTCCAGCGGCCACATATATTCGTTGAACCACTTTTCCAGGGATACATCCTCGGCCAACCCCCGAAAGATGACCATCGGTACGTGGGAGTGAGTGTTGATGAGTCCCGGCATGGCGACCATACCGTTGGCCGCGATGATCTCACGAACACGGCCCGGATGGATGGCTCCAGTCGGCTCGACAGCGACGATGCGATTCCCCTCGGTGGCGATATCATAGTTACGCAGTACCTGCATCTCACCGCCGGAAGCGGGGCGCAAAACATGGGCATTTTGAACTAGCAGATCAAACATCGCTACACCTCATCTCTTACTCTAATAGCCAGGCGAAAGTCGAGCTACATCCATCACTCTGATACGTTGGTCTGCCTGTCCAGGCAGGTACGTGGAGGTCGGGTAGGTCAGGCAAAATAAGCACTACGCAGGCTCGAAGACAAGCAGGCGAGTGGGAGTGAAAAGTCTCGCTCACTAAAAAGGGCATCATCCTTGTCGAAATATTTTTAATCTACACTTCGCAGTGATCGCGCCATCTCATTGCGGGACACGAACACCATGCTACTGGCAGGGTACTACCTGTCCTGAAGGGTTGAAGCAGATAGTCAGCGTATAGTTTAGCTCGTCAAAGACCAATGCCGACACCCAATCATCACTCTCCATATGGGTGGCAAAGGTCACGTTGACGGTCTCGCCTGGCTGAACGGCTGTGTTGTAGGTGTAATTGAGACCATGATAACACGAGGGCAGGGGACGACCTTTGGCCGAGATAAAGGTGGGAGCCCAACGATCAGGAATCGAGCGATTCGAGTTGTTGGTTAAAATGATCTCGATGGTTAGGCGCCGGACAGGACTTCTGTCGTCGTAAGGACCCCCGCACCCGTTCGGGTCGCCAGGCCTGCCCCAAGGCTCGTACTGGACGTTCCTACCAATATTCACAGTATAGGGGGGTAATGAAGTTACCGTCGGAACCGCTGTGTTGGTCGGCTGGGGCGAGCGTGGCCTGGAAGTAGCGCTTGGATAGGGGGTGTAGGTGGGGTAGGGCGTCGCAGTCGGTGCGCTGGTCGGATAGGGGGTGTAGGTGGGATAGGGCGTTGCAGTCGGTGCGCTGGTCGGATAGGGGGTGTAGGTAGGGTAGGGAGTAGCCGTTGGCACGCCAGTAGGGACAAGTGTGTAAGTGGGATAGGGTGTGTAAGTCGGCAGTTCGGTCGGGATCGAAGTGGCAGTTGGCACCGACGTAGACGTCAGCAATGCTGCCTGCGAGGCAGGAGTTTGCGGTTGCCTTCCTGCAAACAGATAAATGGCCAACCCAATGGCAGCCAAGGCTAAGATGCCCAGGATAGCCATCAGCCCTCCCAATCCGAAGGCAAGCCAGCCCCGGCCGCTACGAGCTGCTGGCGGCGCTGGTGGTGGTGAAGGAGGCACAGCAACTGGGACTGATATCCCGCGTGCGGACGCTTCATGCATTGTCTCGTCGGCCTGGGGCTGGTCGCTGAAGACCAGCAACACTTCCTGGCTCAGACCGATGAGATCGCCAGAGCGCAGGGGGGCCGGGCGGGTGATACGGACGTCGTTGACCCAGGTCCCGTTGGCGCTCCCCAGGTCTTCCAGTAAAAAGGCGTTGCCCTTCCAGGTGATCCGGGCGTGGTGGCGCGAAACCATCGGATCGTCAATAACGATGTCATTATCGGCACGACGGCCAAGCGTGATGCTACTGCCCGGCAGTGGATAAGTGCTGCCTGCGTTAGGGCCTTTGTGTATGGTGAGATACCAGGCAGTTGGTTGTTGGGACACGAGCGTACTCCTTTGTACTGTTAGGGTGAGAAAGTCGAAGGTGGTCTACCTGTTTGGAACAGACGATCAATCGGGCTGTGCTTTTTGGAATACTTACAAGATATAACATTCAGAAACGGGTGTCAAGAGCCCACATGGCCTATATGGGAGTGAGAGATTGAGTGAACAGAGGGTGAAATTATCCGGGGATGTATCCAGACAACGGCTTTTCAGACTGCTTCTTACACCAGTAATACAGGATGTCCACCACGCCGTTGCCGTCTGCATGGGGCGAGACGTACTCCACTGCTGCTTTGACTTCAGACGTGGCATTGGCTGGAGCAGCGGAGCGCCCCATTAAGTTCAGGAACTTGAGATCGCTGGTCGAGTCGCCGATACCTCCCATGTGTGCCAGCGGTATGTCTGTTTGCTCAGACAACCAGCGTACACCCTGGCCCTTATCAATCCCTACGGGAGTCACGTCCACACAGGATACAGACGACTGAATAGTTAGTGCCCTGTCGTGGGGAGCAAGTACGTCGGCAACAATTTGATGTAGACACTGTACGTCCGTTCCGGGCAGTGGATAGAGGGTCAATGAGGCTTCCTTGCCTGGCTGGAAATGCCCCAGCCCAGGGAGGACGACCCGCCGATAGAGAGTTGCTTTGGCTGCAGCCAGTGCCTCACGCGCGGGTGATGTAATGGAAGGGTGCTCTAGAAAGTGGTATCTGTCGGGAAAGTATAATCCACATCCGTTCTCGTAGATGCAGGGGAAATAGCCACCAATGGCCTGCATCAGCACCTCGACGTAGGGTTCCTGTCGTCCGGTGCACAGCGTAATGGCCGGCACAGGCCCGCCTTGCCTGGCCTGCCGGTTGAGATCACGTATGGTTTTTAGCGCTTCCCAGTTCCAGTCACCCGCTTCCCCTGGGGTGAGGCAGCCATCCACATCAACGACAACGAGGCATATCTCTATGGGCATTGACGATCTCTGCTTGCTATCCTTTGTACATCCTCCGAATCAGGCCTTCGACCTCATCCATCTTTCTACGAAAAGGACCTTCAGCCTCCATCTTCAAGCTGGTCACTGCTGCCGCCCACATGGTGGCTTCTACCGGTGGGGCCATCAACCGCTTAGCTACATAGGCGGCAATGCAGGTATCACCGCGGCCACTGCGGCCGACGAGCTTTTGTGGGAAGAAGCTCGCCTCGTAGTACTGGCCGTCGGCATAGACCAATAGGCCGTCACGATGGGTGAGCACAACTTCGTTGGGTCCCATGTCGGCCAACATCCGGGCCGACAGCGTTATCTCGGTCTCGCCCGTGAGCATTTTGGCTTCGACGGCGTCGACCTTTAGCACGTTCACATGCGCCAGCACCTGCTGTTTTTCCGACCAGTCTTCATAAGCCAGTTTCCCGCCACGAGCCACGCGTATGAAGCCTTGCGCATCTGCAGCGAGTAGTGCCTCCTTTTTACGTAGTTCCTGGACGACTTCAAGGCCAATCTCACCCCGCATGGACGCACCGAGGAGGAAGGCCCGTGCCTGGAGCGATTCGACCTCAGCCAGGGTGAAAGCCCCGGCAGTGCCCATGACATGGATAATCCGCTCGTCCACGTTAGCCGTAGGATACTCAAGACGCAGACAAGTGGATTGAGGACTGGCACGGGCGAATACATCCACACCTAACCGCGTGAGTTCGTCCACTACGTGGAAATCCTCTTTCGCCAGCCGGGTGACGACGGCCGTCTTCAGCCCCATCCTGACCACGACATTTGCGCCGTAGTTGCAAGCCCCCCCATCGACGATTCGGGTGCCGGCGGCAGAGACGATTGTGTCCTTAGTGTAATGACCTAGAAGAGCCACATCGTACATTTGTGTTGTATTTACCATTTGGTCATTCCACGATCACCCGGCAATGGGGCATGGGCAGGTGTACCTTCACGTTCTCACCCTCGTCGAAGCGCACCTTGCCGTCGGTCTGCACGCGGAGTTCCAGGCTCCCACTCACAACAACCCGATAGTCGTTACGGTCGCCCAGATAGGTCATCTTATCTACTACGCCGTTGAAGATGTTCGTGCCATTTTCGTGAGAAGCGGGGAGTAACTCCACATCGTTGGGACGAATAAAGAGCAGCACGTTCTGGCCGGGCGACATCTCCGGCCTGGCGGAGACGTGAATCTCCAGGCCATCTACTGTTGCGATGGCCATCGCCTCTTCCAGGTGGACCGCAATTACCGTACCTGCCAGAAAGTCAGACAGCCCAATGAAATCGGCTACAAAGCGCGACTGGGGGAAATCGTAGATTTCGTCAGGCGTGCCCACCTGCTCCAGGTGTCCGGCGTTCATCACCGCCACGCGGTCGGACAACGCCAACGCTTCCGCCTGGTCGTGGGTGACGTACACCGCCGTGATCCCCAGGCGATCAATCAGTTCACGGATCTCGAAACGCATCTCCTCGCGCAGCTTGGCGTCCAGGTTAGAAAGTGGTTCGTCGAGAAGAAGCACTTTGGGACGGTAGACCAGAGCCCGGGCCAGGCCCACCCGCTGTTGTTGACCGCCGGAAATCTGGCGGGGATAGTGACCCGCGTACCCTTCCATACGGATCAGACGCAACGCTTCCATCACTCGCTCGCGCCGCTGTGCTTTGCTCATGCGACGGATCATCAGCGGGAACCCCACGTTATCGAACACCGTCATGTGGGGGAAAAGAGCAAAGTTTTGGAAGACCATCCCCAACTCGCGCTTGTAAGTGGGGACGTCGGTCACGTCTTCGCCATCAATAAAGACCCGACCCTCATCCGGGATGTTGTGACCGGTGATACAGCGCAGCGCCGTGGTCTTGCCGCAGCCTGACGGCCCCAGCAGGGTCATCAACTCGCCCCGGCGGATCTGTAGTGTGACGTTGTCATTGGCAACCAGATTGCCATAGCGTTTGGTGACGTTGCGCAGTTCGATCATGTAGTCGGCCATTGTATTCCTCTCACACTCCCTTAAAACCACCTACCAACTTCTCGGGCGCCACCTGCCTCTGGATCATGAACAACACAATGATCGAGGGTATGACCAAGATGATACTCATGGCGCTCGTCACCTCCCAATACCCCTCTCCTACAGCCAGATAGGTCCGCACAGGCAACGTAACGGTATCCTTCCCGTAGGTCATAAGCGTCAGGGTGAACTCGTTATACGAGGTGGTGAAGGTGAAAATCATCGAAGAGAGAATGCCCGGCAGGATGAGAGGCAAAACCACGTGGAAGAAAGTACGCAAGGGGTTAGCCCCACACACTCCTGCAGCCTCAAGCACCCTTTCGTCCAAACCCTCGAAGGTGGCCGAGAGCACCAGGATAGCGTAGGGTGCGCAGATAGCCACGTGCGCCAGGGCCACCCCGAAATGAGTGTTAATCAGGTGGATGCGATAGAAAATCTGAGCTACGCCCAGCGCAAAGGCGATGGGAGGTATCATGCGCGGCAACAGAAGTGTGGACATAAGCAATTCCTTGCCGGGGATATTCCGCCGGCCCAAGGCCCAACCGGTAGGGATGCCGATTACCGTACTGATCGCCACCGCCACAACAGCGATGATCAGGGTGTTCTTGGTGATACCTATGACGTTGGTTACCTCAATGGCCCACCTGTACCAATCCAGCGTGAGTTCGGGCGGCAGCCACTTCCTGCCGAACCATCCCCTGCCGACCGACCTGAGGGCAATCATCATAAAGGGTGTATAAATCATCAGGGCGAAGCACAGCAGCAGGGTCTGAACGAGCAGCTTGCGGCCACGCAAGATGGCATTGACGTATTGACGGATCAGTGTCATGTTGTGGGCCTCCTGAGAATGCGCATATACACGGTGAGAAAGACTACCTGGAGCACGGCCATGATCATAGCCCTGGCGCTGGCCGCCGACCAACGTGCCGGTGTAAAATCAATCTGCCGGTAAATCTCTACCGATAGCGGGCGATAGTTTCCACCGGCTATTAGGGGGATGCTGAAGGCCCCGAAAGCGGCCATAAAAGTCAGCACCGAACCGGCCAGGATACCGGGCATAATCAAGGGGATGACTACGTGGCGCAGCACCTGCCAGCGACTGGCGCCCGCGACGTCAGCCGCCTCCTCGATAGCCGGGTCGAGTCCCTCCAGCATGGACAACGTGGTCAAGGCAGTAAAAGGGAAGTAGAGCCAGGTGTAGAATAAGATGAGTCCGGGTATGGTGTAGTTAATGCTGACCGGTTCGTTGATGAAGGGAACGAATTGGATAAGGAACAAGTTCAGCCAGCCGCGGGAACCCAACAGTAATAGCAGCCCCAGGGCACCAATCAGGCCCGGCACGACCCGGGGGATAAGCATCGTCAGCCGGTAGAAGCCGTGTCCGCGCAGCTTCCGGCGCAGCGCCAGGCTCAGAGGAATGCTTAGCAGAATAGAGCACAGAGTGGCTCCGATAGAAAGAACGAAGGTGAGGATGATGACGTCTCGCGCTCTCGGTTCGCTCAGGAACTGGACATAGTGTCCCAGCGTCCAGCCAACCTGCTGCCCTTCCGGTCGCAGACTGCGCACCAGCGTGACCATCATCGGATAGAAGAACAGCCCGAAAAAGCCGAGCAGACCAGGCGACAGCATAAGCAAAGTGACCAGGATGGGTCGAATTCTCGAGCTTTGTTTCATAATCAGATACGATCCCACCTTTCTCGTAGTCTAGCCTGGCTCCAGCATACGGGCCAGGGCATCCAGCGGGCAGGGTAGGGAGGCCCACGACGGACAGACATCCGTGGCGGACCTCCCTCAGATAACACCAAACAGCCAAAGCCCCTGGCGTTGGTTATTAAGGTATAAGCAGCTCGGGGCCCTGCTCTTTAATGAAGTCTGTCACATCTTTGTTGCTAACCACCAAGCGTGCATTCTCCATTTCCGACCACGGAGGGATCGTATCCCACACCACGCCCGGGATCTTGTCCCAGATGTCAGTGCCGGTGTACTGCCACATGGTGGTGATCAGCCGGATCTGCTGGTCATCGGAAAGCAGGAAGTTGATCACGTCGTAGACCACCGGCTTGTATTCCTCCGGGATGCCGGCCGGCACGATCAGGTAACCGTCGGAACCGGCAGCCATCCCCTCTGACAGAAAGCCGGACTTGATGGTGGGCGGCATGGTGCCCTGATGGCGGGACCACAGTGCAAAGTCCATGGCATAGAAACTTATCCAGGTATCGCCAGCGTTGAAGTCCTCGAACATGTTGGGTGGCTCTGCTGGCAAAGGCAGCTTGGCGTAGGTGTAGAAGTCGGTCAGCTTGGCCCAGGCATCCTGCCACTCAGGGGTCTGCTCAAGCTCCGCCAGCGGAATGGCATTGCCCTGCTCGTCGGTCATTTTCACGAAAGCGTTCAGGAAGCTGTAGGGGATGCGGTAGGACGAGCCGGATTTGGCGTCGGGGCGGACAATGCCAATGTGCCCCTTCCACTCCTCACGCCTGTCGTAGAACTCCTTCCAGGACGTGGGCGGTTCCTTAATATACTCTGAATTGTAGATCAGAGCATACTGGCTCCTCCAGTAGAGCGCCCCCTTGCCGTCAATGTTGATTCCTAATACCGTCTCCAGGTAGCTCTTGGGACACTTTTCCAGGTTGGGAATGACATCCAGACGATCCGGGTAGAGGGCCTCCAGCTCGATCCCCGCTCCCAATGTGTTGGGGATGCTTTCCGGCTTGACGAACAGCAGATGAGCGTCACCCTGGCCTGGCTGCCAGGCCTTCATACGCTCGATCACCTCCGCTTCCTTGGAGACCACATAGTTGACCTTGACCCCCAACTGTTCCTCAATGGCCGGGACCACCTGATTCTGCCAGTACCACTGGAAGTTGGCGCCAGAGTTGGTATCTATCAGGGTGATCTCGGTTGGCCGTTCCACTACTGGCACTGGCGTCGGCGTGACGACAACCTCAACCTCTTTGGTGACGACCTTTTCCACCTCTTTGACAACTTCCTTCGGAACCTCGACGGTTTCCTTGACGACAACCGTCTCGACAATCGTCTCTGGCGTGGCCGGTGCAGCACACTGAGCTGCCAGCAAGCTCAGAACCAGCGCCGTTGCCAGAATTGAGAAAGCAACAAGTCTGTGATTTTTCATCGGGCAATCTCCTTTTTCTCAATACCCTTCTCCTGAAGAGAAGGCTTCACCGAATTACCCAAGCACTTAGTTGAAGCCGGTTGATCTAAAAGCGGCCCAGCTACCACCTCCCTTCTGCCTACAAGCTTTCTCGGAAAGTCCTTTATCATCTAAGTGCCTGGCCTGACGGAACACGGACCACGCAACACGTTCGTAGTGCGTATTGCGCATTCCGTTTACCTTCAGCCACTATGACTACTTTCCGAGAACTCTCCTTACGAGCCCTCTCGAAAAGGGCAAGAGCACGCTACAAGTTAAAACTATCCCGATACGCAAGCACATGAGCCGCCGGAGGAGTCTAAGTGTCGATCGGGATGAGAGTGATTCGCTCCGGCGGGATAATTAACTGAACCTTCTCCTGGGGGCGCAGGTGCGTATGAGTGCCGGTGTGAACTCGCAGCACCCAACTGCTAACCTGAATCCGGTGATCGATCACATCTCCCAGATAGGCTGTCCGCAAAACTTCTCCCTGCAGCAAATTGGCATCATGAGGAACGACCACCGATGCATCATTTTTCAGGGAGATATGCTCCGGCCGGATCGCCAAAGTTACTTTCTGATTTCGCGATAGATTGCCGCCGGGAACGCGGATATCCACCTGATCGTTGGTGGTGACTGTTGCGTAAGTTCCCGCACTGTCCAGTCCAGTGACGGTTCCTTCCACAAAGCTGCTGAGTCCAATGAACCCTGCCACGAAGCGATTATTGGGCTGGTTGTAGATCTGCTTGGGGGTGCCGATTTGGGTGATGATACCATTGTTCATTACAGCGATGCGGTCGGAGAGGACCAGTGCCTCGGCCTGATCGTGGGTGACGTAGACGGCAGTGATCCCCAGATTTTTCTGCAACTCGCGAATCTCAAACCGCATTTCTTCCCTGAGCTGGGCGTCGAGATTGCTAAGCGGTTCGTCGAGGAGCAGGACTCTAGGCTGGATAACCAACGCCCGGGCCAGAGCAATCCGCTGCTGCTGCCCCCCCGACAGTTGGCGCGGGTAACGCTCAGCAAAACCACTCAATCGCACCATTGCCAAGGCTTCATCAACCCGTTTTTTGACCTGCGATTTAGCGACTCGTCTCAGCCGCAGGCCAAAGGCCAGATTATCAAAGACGGTCATATGAGGCCATAAGGCATAGTTTTGGAAGACGAAACCGATTCCGCGCTTTTCCGGCGGAAGATCAGTCATTTGTTGGTCACCCAGGTATATCTTCCCTTCATCGGGGATGAGAAAGCCAGCAATACAGCGCAGCGTGGTGGTCTTACCGCAGCCACTCGGCCCCAATAAAGTCATAATTTCGCCGTCTTCAATTTCGAGGTTTATGTTGTTGACGGCTGTGGTTTTTCCGAAGCGTTTGAGCAAGTTTACCAGGCGTAAACCAGGCATTCAGATTTCCTCTTATGTTAAAATTTAGCTGAGAAGCAAATGCGTGAGATAGAAAAGGTTCCAGGTCAGACTCCCACGCCCCCAATATACTCCGCCTTGAGAAAGCGTTCGATGATAACCATAAACAGAATGCTGGGGATAAGCAATACGATGGCGATCACCGAGGCAAACTGCAGATTGTAACCACTGGACGAATAGAGCAGCATGGGCAAGGTACTGATGAACGGCAGGCCAATGAAAAAGGTGCCGGTGAATTCGTCGAGTGAGGTGAGAAAGACAAAGACGGCGCTGGCCAGTAGCCCAGGGGCTGCCAGTGGTAGGGTAATCTGAAAGAAGGTTCTCAACCTAGACGCACCCACGCTGCGCGCCACTTCCTCTAACTCGGGAGGGATACCCTTGAAAGCGGCGCTGGAGATCCAGACGGCGAATACCAGGCTCACCATAAGATGCACTAGCACCACCCCGTGAATCTTGCTTGTTAGCCCTATTTTGTTAAAACTGAAAAGCAGATTCACGAAAACCGGCTGTTGGGGAAATGCTTGTGGCATAAGAAAGAGGAACAAGATCGCGCCTCGTAACGGGATCTGATACTTGGCCAACACGTAACCGGCCGGGATGGCAATTAACATTGCCATTGCGACGACCAGCAAGGCAATCACCATGCTGGTTTGAAAAGCTTCGGTAATACTAACCGCGCCAATAGCCAGACTTTTTTGAAATCCCAGAGCTTGTGCCCAATAGTCCAGTCCCATCTCCTGAGGAAAGACGTGAGGCCAGAACCACTTAATCGCCACAGACCACAATACCAGAGCAAGCATCGGCCCAAAGATAAAGAAACCGAGGACGATCAAGACCACGGCCTCGATGGACTTGACCAGGAGTTTTGATCGGATCATAGCTATACCCTTCAGGCTTCGTAGATACCCTTTCTCACCGAGTATCTCAGATAATAGATCGCCATAACGAGGACCATCAGGTAAGTTAGGACCCCCAGCGCATTGGCCACGCCCCAATCCCCAAAGTAGGTCACACGGTGTGCGATGTCAACTGTCACTGTCGTCGGGACCTTGCCACCAATGAGCATGAAGGGCAACGTGAATGTGCCAATGGTCGAGGTGAAGGCCAAAATGAGCGCCACCGAAATACTGGCGCGGTTCATCGGGACCAACACTCTGACGATGACCTGCAACAGGTTAGCACCTACGCTTCGGGCGGCCTCCATGAAGGCGTCGTCAATCATCTGGAAGCCGCCTAAGATGATCAGAGTCATAAAAGGCGCCTGTTTCCAGACGAAGCTCAAAACCAGCCCCTGCATATTGAAGAGCTGGAGCGGTGCATCCAGATTAATCACTCCCAGTTGGGCCAGGAAGATATTGAGCAGGCCATGAGGTGCCAGGAAGGTGCGCATCATCTGCCCCACCACGACAAAGGGGATGAAGATGGGCAGCCGGTAAAGGAGGTTGGTCAATTTGGCAATGCGTCCGCTCGCCAGGCGCACGTAGGCGGAGAGGGTAATGCTCAGAATGGCAGCGATGAGTGTGCTGAGGATGGCTACTTCCAGCGAAAAGGCCACGTCGCGAAAGTATAGCTCGTAAGCTTTCTGATAGTGAGCGAGCGTGAGCCCACCTTCCTGGGCGAGAAAGCTACGATAAACGGATGAGATGAAGGGCCAGGCATACAAAGCCAGCATTAAGACGGTTGCCGGCAGTAGCAAGGCCAGGGGAAAGGCCCATGAGAGCCTTTCCCCTTTCTCCTGTGGCAAACTTATGTCAGACTTAGCTACCGCCACCGATGACCCACCGTTCATAGGCTTCTAACATTGCTGAGAAGTAGTCGGCTAAGGGGAACGACAGCCCAAATTTGGATAAAGTCTCGGGCGAGATGTCCTGGTAAAGGCGATTGAAAGCCTCCGGCGGCGCTACATCCTGAACAAACTTACCGTCAATGCCCGGATACCAATTGTAGCGTTCAATGATGACCTTGCCCTGAATCTCTGGACTGGTGACATATTGCACAAATTCCTCGGCCTGATCAGGGTGAGGTGCATTGGCCGGGATGACAAAGTACATGGGCTGACCAGGCATACCGGGCTCGAGGACCGTAAGCTTCAAATTCGGGTCGAGTTTACCTTCTTGCATAAAGGTGTAGAACATATCAACCCAAACAGGCCCCATCGCAATCTCGCCTCGGTTGAGGGCGTCGAGAGTGCCCACGTTACCGGCGGTGAAGGTGACGTTTTCGTTGAAAGCCTTCATGTCCTCCAGGGCCGGTTGCCAGGTGTCCACCTCTGCCTGGTCGAAGGGTCCGGTGACGGCGTACTCGTTGTATTTGCCGGTCTTCCAGTAGATCCAACCCACCGTGAAGGCGACGCCCGACATGCCGCCTTTAATGCCATTATAGCCAAACATGCCAGGGTGCTCTTGAACCCAGGTGACCAGTTCGTCATAGCTCTTGGGAGGATCTGTGACGACCGCCGGGTCGTAGGCAATAGCGGTCTGGCTGTGGAACATAGGCATGACGTAACCGTCAACATCGGCGCCCAGCGCATTCTTGGCGTCGGCCGCGGTGACGTAGTCGAAGGTTTCCAGGTCTGGTGCGTATTTGAGCAAAAGCCCCGGCTCTTGCATAGCCCACGTCATAAATTGTTGGTGGACCATCGCCACGTCCACGTCACCCGCTTCTTTACCAGCTTCCTTGTCGGCCATAAGCTTCTCGAAGATCAACCGAGAGCCAGCCTCACCCGGTCCGGTGTGGATCGTCCGCAGGTTGACATTCGGATTCACTGTTTTGAATTCGGCGGCGAGAAGATTTTGGGCTAGAGCCAGCATGTTTACGTCACCGGCCGTCATATAAACTAGCTCCACCTCTTCAGACGGTACCTCGACCACCTTCTCAACTTCCTTGGTGACGACCTTTTCAACTTCTTTGACGACTTCCTTCTCAACCTCGACGGTTTCTTTAACCACTACCGTCTCGACAACCGTCTCCGGTGTAGCCGGCGCACCACACTGAGCTGCCAGCATGCTCAAAATCACGACGGTCGCCAGGAGCGAAAAGACGATGCGCTTGTAGTCTCTCATCGAGGAATCTCCTTTCTTCTCTTCCCCATACCCTCTCTAAAAGAGAAGTTCCACTCATTTTTTCTCAGCAAGCGATACTGGTCAATTAAAACACCACCCCCTTTCCTTATGATATACTGCCACGATGAGCTTCAGACGCGTTAGAGAATGGCTCTTCAAGGCAACGCTCTGCGCCCTACACCCTTTACAGAAGGTGATACTGGCAGGTCTGAAATGCCAGGACTATGAGGGTTCAGGCGCCCATTGGTGCAGGAGGTAATGAGTACACAGCACGTCAACGACAGCTAATTGAACCACACGCGACGGCCCCGACTCGCTGAACAGAGGCGTTTCCGCTGCGCCGGTAAGCAACACCACGTCAGCCACTTTAGCTGCCGGCGACGTAGGGTAATTGGTAACAGCTACGGTTTTGGCTCGCCGCTCTTGTGCCACCCTCATGGCCCGAACCACGTCCTGGTTGTTACCCGAATAGGAAATACCAATAGCGACGTCTTGCCCGGTCGCCATGCCGGCCAGTAACGTCTGCGTATGGGGGTCAATGCAAGCTATACAACGAAGCCCTGCGCGGAGCATCTTTTGACATGCCACCTGGGCAATACCCCCTGAGCCGCCACAGCCGAAGATATAAACCTGGTGCGCGTGTGCCAGGAAGTCGACAGCCATTTCCACGTAGTCAGGACTCAAGACAGCCAAGGTGTCATTCAGGGCTTGGATGGATATCTGAAACGTCTTGCGCACCACGGCAGTGACGTCGTCTTGGGGCTCAATCACTTCATAGGTATCTCGAAAGGGCGTCCCCAGGTCACGCGCCAGCAAGATCTTGAATTCCTGGTAACCGTGATAATCAAGGCGCTGACAGAAGCGGACAATAGTGGACTCACTAACTTCCAGTGTTTGAGCCAGGTCTGTCACCGAAGAATGTATGACCTCGTCGCCGTGATCCAAAA
>CAYTNQ010000105.1:0-15501 GCA_964439175.1 uncultured Anaerolineales bacterium
AGTCTCTGATTCCGCCATAACTTTCACCTCCATTTAGTTGAGGCCTGGTCATAGTTCAGATTTACTTAGGGTTTTGAGTATCTTCTCAAAAAGTAGGGGCAAACCCTTGCGGTTGCCCGCCGGGGCAGGTCCTGCGCCTGCCCCTACCCCAAGATATTGAGAAGATACGGTTTTGAGCTACCCTTTCTGTGCTACTCAGAAGTATAGTGCTCGATATTCAAAAAGGATCCACAACCTTCAATTCTACGTTGAAATCCGATTAAAGCTTAGTTATGACCAGGCCTCACTTAGTTACATCTACTTGGTCGTCACGAAGCCATTGAGAGCGGTGGATAAACATGGCCCAATATGATACAGGCAGGCTGCCACCACCGCCTAGGGCTGGCTCAGAAGCTTCCGGGGAAGAAGGTATAGCTTACCAGAATGAGGATCCCCAGGAGCGCAACGCCAATGATCAGACTCCAGACGATTAGCTTCTTTTCCACAGGCAACAATGGCTCATAAGCCTGTGTCACTTCCGTATCGACACTTATCTGTTGTGCCATTTGATTTTGCCTCCGTTGGTTACAATGTCCACCAGCATGAGCTGAAGACTTATGGTTCGCCAATAACCGGACAGCCGGCAGTCCAGGGTGGAGTGGTCGTACGCCATCAAGCCAGCCTTCACTCCCGGACCGTTACATCAGAGGTGGGGTAAGGCCATGGAAGAAGATGAACGAGATGGCCAGCCCGATCCACAAGATGAACCCGAACAGACACACCAGGTACACGAGCGCCAGCTTGCCGATGCCTTCCGCCCACAGCTTCCCGAAGTCGGACACCAAACCGATCGAGAAGAAGGTCAGCACGAAGAACAGTACCCGGAAGACGTTAGCTTCTCCGGAGGCCAGCGATGCCTGGCCCATAAGACCAGGCACAGCCAGGCCGATCCCAAGCATGATGATGAAGGTCAGGAAGTAGCCGATGACGAACTTGGGAAACCGATTCCAGATCTCGGCTGCTCCGGCTGCCATCGCGCCTGATCTGCGCTCAATGACGGTGGTCCACACAACGGCCAGGACAAAGGCCCAGATGCCGATGAACATGTCGATGAATATCTTGGTGGTGGTCGCTGCCATCAGCATCCAGCCTTCCTGCCAATTGACTCCCTCAGCCGCGGCCTTGCCTCGGATCAAGGCATCGGTGATAGCACCGCTGGCCACGGCCGCGCCGTCGGTTTTGACAGCCAATCCCATCCAGGCCCCGGCCACCATGGGTTGGGTGTGCAGGAACTGCGCAGCCAGCGCGGGTAGGATGATCAGCTCAACCACAGCAAAGATGACCACCAGAGAGGCAACCATAACCGGGACTACAGCTCTGGCCCGGATGGCGCCCCCGGTGGCGATCGCAGCAGACACCCCACAGATGGAGATGCCCGAGGCGAGGACGGCCGACCACTCCCGGCTGAAATGGAAGAACTTGCGCGAAACGAAGTAGACCAGCGCCCAGTAAATGAGATAGGCCTCTACGATGGCGCATAGCCCTCGGAACAAGACCGCCGTCGCCAACCCTGTGGCTGACGCTGCCTTGACACCCAAACCAGCGCCCAAGATCACGATGGCCGTTTTGATGTACCACTCGGGCCTGGTCGCCTCTTTAAGATAGCCAGCAAACCCCTTGAAGAAGTTGCCGATGACGAGTCCCACCAGCAGTGCGATGATGTAGCCCGATTCGCCCGTGAGCCGGAGCGAGAAGGGAATGCCGAACTTCTGCATTGCTTCAGGGGTATTCGCCGCGATGGGAGCCCAATGTCCGATCAACCAGCAGAGGTAGCCGAGCCAGAAGATGATGGTGAAGCCTATGGCAAACTTGCCCAGCTCCATCCCCAACACCTTGGCCCCCACGCTTACGATGACGAGCATGAACACGTAGGTCAGGATGAGGCTGACGATGCCAGGTAGGGCGGCGTAGGCCTTGGACACGGCATTGGTGGCCTGGGAGAGATTGATCCATTCGTTTGTGCTCACCCCCCACCCCAGAAGGTCCACTCCGGCCATGGTGAAGAGCGAGATGACAAAAACGAACAGGCCGATCCACACCGACCACCAGTCTTCAGTCTTGAACAGGTCTTTCATGTTTTTACCCTTCCTTGATGCACTAACCGGTCAATGCCCCCGCCTCTTGCATCGCGCGTTGAGGGGGAGAATTGATCTACAATGGAGGGAACACCAACCTTCCTCATAGGAGATTCTAGTGCTGTCTCACAATACCGACCTTGACTTTGGGGTCATTTACTGTGATGGCGCAAGTACCGTAACGGCACAGGCAAGTCAATATCCATTTTTTAAAACAGCACTAGCGTCTGGCCATGCAGCATGGCCAGACTAGAGACTTCTACTGCAATGTTTGGTCTCTGATCTTTTGGGCGTGCTCACCTCCTTTCACTTGAACCCCCTCGTGCTTTCACCGGTGGAACTCTTTGACAGCCCAAGTTCAGACACTACTTTTGACCCATTAACGCAACGCTATCGGGAAAGATACCGCTACCACCGTCAACGGAATCGCTGCTAATTCGTGACTGGCTTTTCCATTGCTGGCGGCTACTGCCGCCCCGACCGCTCTAGACATATGGGAGACTACCAGCTTAAACGAGCCCATTTCCGCCTTGAGCGGATTCAGCCAGAATGAAAAAACGGTGTCCCTATCTCGCGAGAGAACGCGCTCCGCGGCTGTCTCAATTGCCTGAAAAGATCGTGTTCCGGACTTTAACTCGACGCGGATTGTTGGCGACACTTCCTCGGCCTCAAACTCAATGCACCCTCCTATGACCGTCAGTTCTGGATCTTCCAAAGCTGCCCGCGGCCACCCATAATACTCGCTCTCTCGGAAGACACGTTGAAGGTTTGATCTTGGGTTTCCATTTGTTTCGGCCAGCCTCCAGGTCGTGGCTGGCGCAGACGTCCCTGGTCTTGCAAACACCACTCTGATTCCAAGCGGATAGTCGACGAATACCCTGGGACTGAACGCAATCAGGTAGTCCCTGGAAATCAGATATTTTCCACTATCTGCCACCGACTCATTGACGAGGGAACTAGCTGTTTCTGTACGACTCTGCCTGGCAGGCTCCCTCTGGCTCGCATCTGTTGCCGAGATGTACAGGATAAAACAGATGACAAAGACGAAGAATAACGATCCCAGAATCCACGCGGCCAGCATAGTTTATCTTTGCCCAGCTCCACCACTATCGAGGTGAGAGATCTTACCGTTTCCTGACTCCAAGGCCTGGCGCCGCCGCTGCAAGAATTCCTGTGAAAGCAAAGCCATGCCTATTCCCATCAAGACGGCCGCAATGGCTTTGGCTTCCATCTCCGGCCGATTTAGCGCCAGCCAGCCGGCTATCCCTAGTAGCGTCCAACCTGTCGCAAGTTTCCACTGTTTCTGGACCGCATTCGAAGCTGCGAAGCTAAATAAGATGTAAAAAGCGCCCATGATAATCTGCTCTCCAGGCGTGTCCCAGACAATGACGCCGGCCAACGTAGTAATGATCAACAGGATTCCCACGCCCAGGGGCACTACTGTGAGCAACAAAAGCGCTCGTTGCCAGGAGGACTTTCGAACGCCGTGTTTTGATGATGAATGTCGGACGGAACGTTTAGTCACCATAGCCTCAGTCAGAAACATTAGCATTACTAAGAGGCTAAACTGGGCACAAATCGCGTCCCAGCCTATATTAGCGTAGTACTCTGGTCACTCTTCATTGTATATGATTTCACAGGCAAAAGGAATAAGTCTCTACCTTATCTGCATCTAAGGAAAGCCTTAGATGAGATGGGACGGGGCTTATTGTCCTCTTCTTTAAAGGCGTGGTAAAATGATGGAGTGCAGCCTTTCGACAATGCTCCTTGCAGGCTGGACCAAGGGTCTGTTGGTTTGCGTCTTGACCCGGTAGACTCAACAGGAATTGCGAGGTAACCATAGTGGATACATCGAGTGTAATTGGCGTTATCTCCGTCGTCATCCAGCTCATCTTTCTGGAAGGGATTCTCTCGATAGACAACGCGGCTGTGTTGGGCGCGATGGTCTCCGTGCTGCCCAATGACAAGCCGGTGCCCTATCCTAAGCCCCTCAAGTTCCTGCAAGGTTTCACCGACCGGGTGCTGGGTATGCAGCAGATGGCTGCGCTTAAGGTTGGCTTGCTGGGAGCCTACATAGGCCGGGGCACGATGCTGGTGCTGGCCAGTTGGGTCATCCGCAATCCGTTTCTCCAGGTCTTGGGGGCGGCCTATCTGATCAAGCTAGCCTTCGATCACCTGGCGGTGGCCGACCAGCCGGGCGAGGCGGAGATTCTCGAGACGGAACGCAAAGCAGCCAGTGCCTTCTGGATGGTGGTGCTGAACGTGGAACTGGCCGACCTGGCTTTCAGCCTGGACAATGTAGTAGCAGCCGTCGCCCTCTCCAAAGATTTATGGGTGGTGATGTTAGGCGTCGCCCTGGGTATCGTGACCATGCGCTTCGCCGCTGGTGCCTTCACCTGGATGATCAAGCGGGAGCCGATCCTGGCGACGGCTGCTTATATCGTGGTTTTCAACATCGGTGTCGAGTTGCTGCTGGCTGAGTTCCTGCACATGCACTTCGAAGCGTGGCAGAAGTTTGCGATCTCACTCAGTACCATCATCTTGTGCGTCATCTATGCCCGGGTTAAGTTTTTGCACGTCCTGGCCCCGGTCTTCCACTGGATCGGAGAGGGGATGGGCAATCTGGATGAGCTGGTCAACTGGGCGCTGCGGCCTATTGTCCTGGTTATCAAACTCATCCTCGGTTTGGTGCGCAACGCCATAGCGCCACTCATCCATCGTGAAGCTCCTTCCCACAAAGCTGCGGTGCACGCCAATCCTGGCCCCAGGAGACACGAAGGACGCGATGCTAACGAAGCGGAGGAGGGGAAGCCTGACGATGAGCATGTGATGGCAGCGCTCAGATAGACCCCTCACAGGCCAGGCACGAGGGTGCCTGGCCTGTTTCGTCGTGATTGAGGCGACTTGATTGCAATTGGAAATTGATTGTGATGTTTGATAAACTGGGCAATCTGTTTCGACTGGAACCCCGGAAATCGTACAAACTTTTCCAGGTTGAGTCTTCGCTGGAGTGTAACCTGGAATGCGTGATGTGTCCCTGGACGGAATTGCGCCCCGAAGCAGCCCGAATGTCGTGGGACACCTTCACCCGGATCGCCGAATACTTTCCCTTGGCGCAGGGGGTGGATCTCAGCGGGGGCGGCGAACCGACTACCCACCCGCGCCTGGCCGACATGGTGCGTGTGGCCAAAGAAGCTGGCTGCGAAGTGGGCTTCAGTACCAATGGCACCTTGCTTGATCCGGGGCTGGCCGAGACCTTGGTGTCCTTGGGCCAGGATTGGATCTGCTTCTCCGTTGACGCAGCCACGGCCGAGACCTACGAACGCATCCGGCAAGGGGCGGAGTTTGAGACGGTGATGAGGAATATAGAGGCCCTGCGTGACATTAAGATCGCCCGCCACAGCAAAGTGCCCAAAATGATGCTGATTTTCGTGATGATGCGCGAAAATTTCCAGGAGATGCCAATCTACGTAGAGCTGGCCCACGAATTGGGAGTTGAACAGATCATCTTCAAGAATCTGGACGTGATCTTGAAAGATGGCGACGACGAACGTCGGCTCTTCAGCCACGAGGGTCGCCCTGTGGCTGGCGTGGAGCCGGTCATGGCCGAGGTGCAGCAACGCGCCGAAAAGTTGAGTATTGGCCTGCGTCTATATGCTCTGCGACCGCAAGAGCTGTTGATTTGCGAGCAGGATCCGCTACACAACCTTTTCTTCAATTGGGCCGGTTATGTGTCACCCTGTATTACCCTGGCGTATGCCAAAGACCGGGTTTTTGACGGCGAACGACACTTCGTGCCCTGCCAACGCTTTGGCGATATCAATCGCGAGCCTCTGGAGCAAATCTGGGATAAGGTCGCCTACCAGGCGTTTCGCCAGCCTTACGAAACGCGTCTGCGCCTGGAACGGCAGGCAACTATCAACGCCTTGATTGGTAACGTAGAGCGTGACTCATCCCCGGAAATGCCACCGGCGCCGGCCGGCTGCCGTACCTGTTACTATCTGTATGGTGTCTAGGCAGACTGCCCCACAGCTTTTCAGACCGCTCTAAAATGTGGGTCCGCTCCCGGCAGTGAAAGAGCAACTGCGTGGCTGGCTGGCCAACCGACGTTGTGACGCCATCGTCGAGTTGGCGGGGCGCAAGAAGCGTATTCAGTACGAGTGACTGATTCGCCGTGGGGCTCTTTCCCGATCCACAGAGGCAGGTCGCCCGCCGGGCGGTGGCCTCCGTAACCGAGGATAACCCGGCCGGTGGCCGTGGCTCCAGCTTCCCGCTTGAACTGCAAGCTCCCTGCCACCGCGTCAAATACACGGCCATCACCTCGACCGCGCAAAATGTAGCCCTGTGTCCCATCCAGCACCAGCAGTACGTGATTGACAGTCCCAAAGTCGCCCATCGTCTCCAGGCGGATCGCCGGCTGGCCATCCAGCGTCAGCTCACGCTGGTCGAAAGCGTCCAGGGGTTGGATCTGGTCCGGGCCAGGTGAGGCCAGTGTCTTCTTCAGCAGCGCCGCGATGTCCCCCTGAGGCACTGCGATGGCCTGGATGGCAATCAGGGCCTGGCCGCTGAAAGGATCCAGGTCGGGCTCCGGGCCATCGAGCAGGTAGGAACTGAGCGTGGGCATTTCGCGCCAGCCGTAGTGGCTCTGCCAGCCCTGGCCCACGTACCAGCCAGCAGGGTAGCGCAAGGTGTAGCCGCCGGTCGGATCGGTATAAGTCTCGACGAGCGGTAGGACCTCTGCCCGGGGCGCATCAGGACGGTAGGCGAGCAGGTCATCCCACTTTGACTGGCCGTAGTAGCCCACCGCCCCGGGCGCGGGCCGGCGCGAGTCTTCAATCACCTGGGCCTGTCCGGTGGCCGGGTCGGCGGCCATGAGCGCCATGGTATCCTCTTCGCGCTGGACGTAGTACACAGTCTCCCCGTCATCACTCCAGGTCGGATCGTCTTGAAAAGCGTCGACGTCGTTCAGCCGCCAGTGCCGCCCACCCGCCGGGTCCAGCAGGTAGATGCGCCGTCCGGCGATGGCGGCGTTCTCGAAGCTCATCCAGTCAGCCAGGTCCCAGCCAGTCTCCTCGGCCGGCACGGCGGCGTAGGCGATCAGGTCACCCCGGGGTGACCAGGCGACGATACCCGGGACTTGTTCGGTCTCCGTGATCACCGTTGTGACCTGGCCCGACGTTGCATCGAAGAGGTTGAGCCATTTGTTGATCTGGGCCGAGCGGTATCCGCCGGCGGTGAAGGCCAGGGCGGAGCCGTCGGGCGCCCAACTCTGATAGCGGGGATTGAGCAAGGCAGCGTCGGCCAAAGGGATGGCCTCACCGCTCTCCTCGCCCAGATTGAGCACCCAGAGGGGAAATCCATCGGCAGCCATAGAGGCGGAATTTTCACCCATCCAGAAAGTAATCCGCCCCCCCTCAGGAGACCAGCGTCCCAGATCTATCCACGAGGCCGGCATGCTGAAGTTTTCAGCGGGGTCACGGGGACCGGCAAAGAGTTGTTGGGGCTGGCCGACTCGACCGTCTGCAACGGAGATTTGCCAGATTTCGGCCGGCTCCCCCGGCTTGTCCTGGAAGTAAGTGCGCACGACCAGCAACCGGCGGCTATCCAGGGACCAGATTGGCTGCCTGACCTGGCTGCCTGCCGGGAACACCTCTACCACCGCGCTGGTGGCGGATTCGACGGACAGGCTGCCAGTCGTGCTGTTCAGGAGAGTTGTCCATTGGCCGTCGGGCGATGGGATGCGCTCAACCTGCTCGAACTGTGAGGTGCGGGCTGTGACAGTGTACGGGACGCTGACCAGGGGTAGCGGAATCGGAGGTGGGGGTGAGAGGGTGTTCTCAGATTCCGGCGGCGTTTCCAGCGTAGTGCCGCATATGAAGATGGTCAGATGGTAAGCGCCTGGCTCCAGGCGACCGGGGAGGGTGAGCCTGGCGACAAAGGCCCCCGACTCGCCCGGCGATAGATCGACAGGCCCGGCCACACTCCGATCTTCTTTATTCTTTAGATCGACGCAAGCCAGGTCTTTACCGGCAGTGACGGCCGGTGGGAGCCCTTCAACGTGGATCGTGATCGGCTGCCCGGGCTCAGCCTGGGGCGGGTCGAGCTGGACCTGAACCGGCTGAGATGTTGGGGGCAGGGTGGGAGATGGCGTAAAAGTTGGCGTGTTGGTCGCGGTGAGAGTCGCCGTGAACGCCGGAGGTGATTCAGTAGGCGTTGAGAGTGGGGATATGGCCATGGTACGGGCAGCTATGCTAGAAGCTGGAAGTGCGGCCGGCGCAGCCGGTCCGCAGGCGTTTACCCCCAGCACAGCCAGGCTTAATAGCATAACCAGAAGCCAGTGACCTTGCCTGAGCATTATCTTTCCTCCTCAGATACGGGTTAATATCTCATAACCGATAGCTGAAGCGGGGAGGAGTGTCTGCCTGACTTTCCACCGGCCTGGCTCGAACCACATGATGGCGGCTTGGGCGGGGCGCTCCCCGCTTGTGCGCAGGCTGCGCACAGGGATGTGGTAGGCAGTATCTCCAATCGCTCGGGGTCAATCTGGGCGCCGCAGTGATCGCAGCGTCCATAAGTGCCTTCGTCCACTCTGGTCAGTGCCTCTCGGAGGGCCTCGATCCGGACTGTAACCCTTTCCCTGCGGGCGAGGGCCATCTCCCACGAGTAGGTACCGGCGACATCTTCATCCAGGTCGAACTCGGTTCTTTGCTGCATCCGGTTCTCTAATTCTTGTGACTCCCTTTCAGCCTCTGCTAACTCGGTTTCCAATCTTTCTCTGACTGATTTCATCTCTCGTTTCACCCTGTTTCACTGCGGGAGTTCCCGTGGAAAGCCTGTTTTGGGGCCACAACACAACAGCGGATTGGGAAAGAAACGAATGCTCCCTCAGACAAAGCCCTTCGTCGTATTCTCAATTCGGTGTAGTGCTCCCACAACACAACAACGAATTGGGAAAGAACGAATTCTTTCCCACTCTTCAATTATAACATTGTTGGATGGCACCTGCTCGTCGCCAGGGCGTCAGTTTGCCCACGATACAGCAACGCAGGTCCGGTGCATCCATTCAGGCGGCGGACCGTGGTCCGCCGCAAACCTGGAGGAGCCGACGTAGATTATTCCTGGAGCTGGGCTTTGGCAATGCGCTTCTCGCGGCCGGCGCGAACCCGCCACAGGACGAAGCGTACGACGCCGTAGATCACCAGGCCTATCAACAGCAGCCAGGGCAGGATGGCGATGCCGAAGAAGATGAGGAAGTCGCCAAAATTCCGCAGGCTGTCCACCAGCGTGTCAAATGCGCCACGGACGGTTTCAGCGGGACGCCAGCGGACACCAACCACCGGCTGGTTGAGGATGTAGGGCTGCAGCTCGACGTGGATGCTGGAGAGCCGCGCCGACTGGGTCAGATACTGGACCCGGCCCTTGATCGACTCGATTTCGGCCTCGCGCTGAGTCAGTTGCCCCTCGGCCTTGAGGAGCTCGTCGGTGGTGCGGGCGTCCTCCATGATCTCCAGCAAGCGCTGGCGAGCCGCCTCCATGCTCTCCAGGCGAGCTTGAAGATCGACGTACTCCTCGGTAACGTCCTGGCCTGATTGGGTGCGGTTCCTGACCTCGACCGCCAGCCTGGCCAGGCGATCCATGGCTTCGTCAAAGCGGGTGGCCGGGACGCGGATGGACATAGTGATGTAAGGCGAGCTGCCCTCGACCCCGCCCTGCTCCTCACTGGAGACGACAAAGGCTCCTTCCCCGGCCATCTCGGTCACCATGTGCTGGATGGACTGCTGAGCGGCGCGGGTATCTTCCACTACCATCGAGATGCTGCCGTCGCGGATGACCAGGCGCTCGACCGGCTGGGGAAGGTTCGCCACGCTATACGGCTCCTCCGCCGCAGCCGGCGCCTCCGTCGCCGCAGGAGGGGGGGCGGGTTGTGCAAGTGGTTGCGTGCGGGCGCCATAAGAGTCGGCCTCCCCCCCGCCAGCGTTGAAGGACAAATATGCGCCACGTTGAGACCATCGCAACGCCTCGGTCTCTCTCGCGGTTAAAGCCCAAGGGCCGCCAGAACGTCCCGACGAGGCGTAAATGCCAAAGCTGATGACGCATATCAGCGCGATCCCTAACACAACACCGCCTGCGATGAGGCCATTCCTGATTACCCCGCCACGCGAAAGCGGGTATTTGACACGAGGTTGACGATCTTCTTGCATCTCTTCTCCTCCTCGCCGAGGATTCCTCCTCCGGCGCAGCAGCCAATCGAAGGGCCGGCGCTGGTGGGTAGCTTCCGCCCCAGGCGATGCTTGCATCACTGGTATTGCTCCCTCTTGCATCTCCGTCTGATAGACCTCATTTACCTCCAGGAGCATGTGCGCCAGCACCGGGTCCTCTTCGGCTTTCTCCAAGATGGAGGACACGACTTCAAAATCGCCCCGCTCCAGGGCGCTGCTGTAGCGGTAAAGTGCTTTTTCTCGCGCGAGTTGACGCGCCCGTTCCGCCTCTTGTCTATTCATCGCCCTTATCCCTCTATTCTTGTTCTGGTGCAGGCCAGGCGGCGCGCAGCCGGTTGAGCGCGCGGTGAAGCCGAACGCGCGCCGCACCGGGCGTAACGCCGAGTTCCTGCGCCAACTCCTCACCGTTCAGATCATGCAACACGGCCAGTCGCAAGATATGTTGATCGTTTTTGGACACGTGGGCCAGGATCACGGACGCTGCTTCGCCTGATTCCCAATCCTTGGCCGGTTCTGCAACGGTGAAGGCGGCCAGACGGTCAAAAAGTTCGTCCTCACTCAGGGTGTTTTGAAGGCCCGGATATAGGTCTCGCACCAGGGGCTCACGACGGTCGCGAGTTGCGCGCTCGGACTGTTTGCGTTTGATCAGGTTGGCAGCGATGCCCAGCAGCCAGGCCATGGGCTGGCCCGATGGCCTGAAGCGGTCGGCATGGTCGAGCGCCTCGACGATGACCTCATTCAACAACTCCACCGCCGCCAAGGCCGCACTCTGGGCATCGGCAAGCCCCGCCCGTACCAGATAGTAGCGCAGCGTCGCCAGCAGCGTTTCGGTTTCCATTTCGATGAATTGCCTGAGCCGGGTCTGATTGACTGTGCACGCATCCGCCTGATTCATACCTTCCTCACCGAAGCTAACGATAGGTAGGGCTCTATATTATATTCAATTGAGAGGCCTAAAATGTTACACCTCTCGCTCATTAGACGGAATCAAGGTGAGTAAGGTTCCCTAAATACTCCTCCCCCAGCCTGTCCCTGCCAAGGGAGGAAGAGGCCAGGGGAGAGGTCTGCCCATAAAGTGCAATTCCCCCTTCCCTGGTAGGGAAGGGGGCCAGGGGGTTAGGTCTGCTCCCATTTGTTGTAAGCACGGGGCAGATGTGATATACTCAGGTTTAAGCTAAGAAATTGCCCGAAAAGTCGTGGGGGCCCGTATGGGCAGACTGAAAAGTCTGCCTCACTCCGGCGCCGGGCAGGAGGAAAACATGGTGTCGAGAGTAGAGAAGAAAACGCCATGGATTTTGTGGCCTTTCGTGGCACTCTGGCGCTTGGTGGCTTTCATCATCGAGATGACCGGGCGACTGGTGGCCGTCATACTGGGTATAGTGCTGATGATCGTGGGCGTGATTGTCAGCCTGACGGTTATCGGCATAGTGATTGGTATCCCGCTGATTTTACTTGGCTTTCTGTTGATGATACGAGGCTTTTTTTAGATGAGGTGAAGTGGTATGGCACTGTTCACGACGGTCGGGGCCATATTACAGGGAAAAAAGGGTGAATATGTCATCGTAAAGGAGGTGGCGCGAGGGGGGATGGGCGCCATCTACCAGGCGGAAGACTGCACAAATGGGCAGGTGGTGGCCATCAAGGAAGCATGCCTCGATCCGGCCGCCTGCGAAGGGAAGCGGGACCAGATTCGGCAGCATCTGCTGCGTGAGATGGAAGCCCTCATGCCGCTCGATCATCCGAATATTCCCGACATCTATGACCAATTCTCCAGCAACAACAACGAATACCTGGTCATGGAGTTTATCGATGGGAGCACGCTCCTGGCCACCCAGCAGAGGACGCTCCGCCAAAACCGCCTGCTGGAGGAAAGTCGGGTCTTGGGATGGACCATCCAGGTGCTGGATGCTCTGACTTACCTGCACGAACGACCTGAGCCGATCATCCACCGTGACGTCAAACCCGAAAACCTGATGTTAACCTCCGACGGGCGGGTGATGCTGATCGACTTTGGCCTGATGAAGCAGGTGCATGGACACCTGACGCAAAGTGGTCCTTTGATCCACGCCGTGGGCACCATCGAGTACGCTCCGCCCGAACAGTACGCCGAAGGCTCTGGAGGCACCGATGCCCGCACTGACATCTACAGTCTGGGTGCGACTCTTTACTATCTGCTGGCGGGGCGACTGCCACCGCGTTCGGTAGATCGCATGCTGCCGATATCGATCAACGTCACCAAAAAGCTTCCTTCTCTGTGCGAGATTAATTCCACCGTCTCCAAACGGCTGGAGCAGGTTATCTTCAGAGCGATGGAGATCGATCCAGAACAGCGTTATCACTCGGCGCGACAAATGCGCGAAGCGATTTGCCCGCGCTGCCGGTTTATCCCGCTACCTTTTTAGGCCGATTCTCCCCTTTTGCGCTGTAAAGGCCGCTCACCGATCGCTGACGACGGCTTTTTGTGTTTAGAGAGGAACAGAGCACGATTCTGACGATTCAACTCAAGCATGGAGTTGTCCGATGCCAATTATTACCCTTACCACCGACTTTGGTCTGGAGGACGGATACGTAGGAACGATGCAAGGCGTCATCCTCTCGATCGCGCCGGAAGCAAAGCTGGTAGATTTATCGCACCAGGTTCCACCCCAAAACGTGCGGGCTGGGGGCTTTGTGCTCTACCAGGCGAGCCCGTTCTTCCCCTCGGACACCATTCACGTGGCTGTGGTAGATCCAGGTGT
The DNA here is from genome assembly GCA_964439175.1 of uncultured Anaerolineales bacterium. Classification (GTDB taxonomy): domain Bacteria; phylum Chloroflexota; class Anaerolineae; order 4572-78; family NAK82; genus CAYTNQ01. The sequence continues at coordinate 13,072 of CAYTNQ010000105.1, forward strand.
GGGCAGTGAACGGCGGGCGCTGGCCGTCCGCACCTCACAGGGCATTTTCGTGGTACCCGACAATGGGGTGCTCAGTTACATATTGGCTTCCGCAGACGTGCACGAAGCGGTCAGCCTCACTAACCCTACCTACCAATTGCCCCACGTCAGCGCCACGTTTCACGGACGCGACGTCTTTGCGCCGACGGCCGCCCACCTGGCTAATGGTGTCTCACTGGCGGAACTGGGTCCCCGCGCTATCAACCTGGTTCGCCTGCGGCTACCCGAACCGGAGTTCGCGCCAGGAGGGAACCTCATCGCGCACGTGTTGCACGTAGATCACTTCGGCAATCTCATCCTCGACGTGACGGCGGGTGATCTGGCAGAGGAGATGACATTCGAGTTAGCCGGACGCAGGATCAAGGGATTGAGCCGCACTTTCGCCGACGTGGTGCCGGGTGATCTGGTCGCCTACGTAGGCAGCACTCGAGATCACGTAGAGATCGCCTTCCGGGACGGCAATGCCGCTCAGGAAACAGGTGTTGGCGTCGGCGATGAGGTGCTGATCTGGAGGATGTAATGAACCGGTGGGGGCGTTTCCCGTGGCGGGTGCGCCTGTTAGCGGTGATTGACAGGTTGCTGGGCACACATTTGCTGAATAAGACTGTGCATCGCTGGCAACAAGAAGTCAAAGCTATGCAGACTGAGATTGCCTCACTGCAAACGTGCCTGGAAGAACTGGATGATTCGCGCAGGGCAATTTTGCGCCACCTATGCCTCAGCTATTTGCAGCTACGGCAGTCCCAATCTCCTGATGGCTGGCTTCACTTCGACCCGCGCAATCCCGCCGAGGAATCGGCGATTGACGTACTGACCAGGGCGCTGGTAGTCCCCCATTGGGCTCGCTGGACAGTCAACCAGGTGGCGACGAAGGATGCCAACATCTACACATATGACCTCGTCCCCGATTGGGCAGCCCTACACCAAGAGGCGCTGAAGCAGAGAACCAATTTCTCCACCAGTTTGCTTGATTGGCTGTCGGAGCAAATGGAGTACACCCACGTGCGGATATTATAGAAAGCGGAGGGCAAGCAACTAACATTGTAGAGTCTATGGAAAAATTTGTCATTGAAGGCGGACAACCTCTCAGAGGCACTGTGGTGCCCAGCGGCAATAAGAATGCTGCCTTTCCCCTGATCTCGGCGACTCTACTGACAGACGAGTCTGTCACGTTGCACAATCTGCCGGACATCGGCGACGTGCAGACGATGTTGGCTATCGTCGAAGACTTGGGGGTTGAGGTGACGCGCCACAATAATCATTCGGCCACGCTGCGGGCGGGGGCTCTTCGCAAGACCACCCCCGATCCGATGCTGTTCGGCGATATCCGGGGCGCATTAGTTTTGATGGGCTCGATGCTGGCTCGCGAAAGGCGCATTGACCTGCCCCGACCAGGAGGTGACCAGATAGGGCGACGGCGTATTGATACCCACCTGCTGGCCTTGAAGCAACTAGGGACCGACATATCCTACAATGACGAGCTTTTGCTGACCACTGAGGGGCTGCGCGGCGTCGATATGTTGCTGGATGAAGCCAGTGTCACGGCCACTGAGAACGCCGTGTTGGCCACCGCCACTGCCGAGGGGACGACAATTGTGCGCAACGCGGCCTCTGAACCCCACGTGCAAGACTTGTGCCACATGCTTAACCAGATGGGGGCACGCATCGAAGGCATTGGCTCTAATACGCTCACCATCCACGGTGTGGGAAGACTGGGCGGCACCGAATATACACTGGGGGCTGATTACCTGGAGGTAGGCAGTTTCATCGGGCTGGCAGCCGTGACCGGGGGCGAGGTACTGATTAAACAAGCGTCCCCAGAACATCTGCGCATGACTTTGCTGGTCTACGACCGGCTGGGGGTGCGCCCCGAGATTCGCGGAGAGGACGTGTTTGTGCCCCCCGGTCAACCATTGACCGTAGTCTCCGACCTGGGCAATGCCATCCCCGAGATTGCCGACGCCCCCTGGCCTGGCTTTCCAGCGGATATGATGAGTGTCAGTATTGTGGTTGCTACCCAGGCTACGGGCACGGTGCTCTTCCACGAGAAGATGTTCGAGAGTCGTCTCTATTTTGTGGATAAGTTAATCGGCATGGGAGCGCGTATCGTGTTGTGTGATCCGCATCGCTGCATCGTTCAAGGCCCCAGCCAACTGCACGCTGAATCTCAGGGCATTTCCAGCCCTGACATCCGGGCCGGCATGGCTTTGCTCATCGCTGCTCTTTGTGCCAAGGGAACCAGCACTATCCGCAACATCCGGCAGATTGACCGGGGCTACGAGCGTGTTGCGGAGAAGTTGCAGGCATTGGGAGCCAGAATCGAGCGGATCAGGTCCTAGCGATAGGAAAACGGTCGTGTTGACAACCCAGACTGGCGTATGATAAGATGGA
>CAYTNQ010000106.1:0-14996 GCA_964439175.1 uncultured Anaerolineales bacterium
AGGCGTCAGCCTAGAAGCGTGATGACTCGCGGTCCTATGCTGATCGTCGATTGTTTAGTTTTACCGAGCGAGCAACGCCCGACTCCAGATTAGACTCCCCCTCGTACTCGACGAGTACGTGCAGATCGGCGTCGTGAAAGCGCTGTAAGTCACTACTATCGAGCGAGGCATCGTGTGCCAGTGTCAGGAGTAAACCTTGGCCGGAGTCCGTTACCAGACGAAAGCGCTGCTCCTGAACAACCGTGATATAGCCTTGAGCCGTGTGTATTTTGTTAGTTGCCACAGTGATTCTCCTTTAGGGAAGAATCCCCTGGAAGATATCCCATGTATAGATACCTTCTACCCAGGCTATCCAGTACCATAAGCTACAATGCATCATATTCGGCAGTCTGCCTGCACCTGCTACACACCTGTGATTACGGCACAAGTGCAGCCAAATACAGGTGAGCCCGGAGAAGGCTGCCAACTTCGTACCAATTATCTACTGTTAGTAAAGCGTCGTTGCAGTACTGACGGTTGATCGTAAACTCTGCCTCTATTATAGGAAAAACCTGCCTGTTTGTCCTTATGCGTAACTAAAGACTAGCTTAAGAGAATCTTAAGGAACTAACTGGAGTGCCAAACATCTGGTCGATGTAACTACTCAGCTACCCTTGCGAAGGTTGCGAATAATTTTGCTCACAGGGCAATTGGCCTTGCAATTAGTGGGAGGATGAGGCCAAGTGATGCGGAGGTTTAAAGTAGGACAGGGAGAGGTTGCATAACCGAGACAAGTGAACGATATAGCTCTTCGTAGCGTTGGAGTGTATTGCTCAAGCTATGGGGATGTACCATTTTTAGGCTGGCCGTGCCCATCTTGGCCCAACACTCCGGGCGGTCGGCCAGCTCAGCTATGCGCCGGGCGGCATCTTCGACATCACCGGCCCGAAACAGGTAACCGTTGACGCCATTTTCTACTAACTCCGGCAAAGCCTGAGCGTCAGCCGCCAACACGGGGCGGCCCGTGCCCATAGCCTCCAAAGTTGCAATACTCTGCAACTCTGCTTCACTTGGCATGGCAAAGATGTCTGCGCTGTTGAGTAGCGCGGGCAGGTCCTTCGACGGCACGTATCCGATGAAAACCACGTGCCGGTCCAAATGCAGCCGCCTCGCAAGAGATTGCAGCATTTTCGAGTTCCTCCCTCGACCCGCGATGGCCAATTGCAGATCGTCGCGATTCAGCCGGTGGAACGCCCGCAGCAATATCTCCAATCGCTTTTCTCGGTCAATTCGACCCACGTACAGAAAGATGGTACGTTGTGGGTCCAGGCCGTACCGCCCCCGGATCTCAGTCCGATTCACGCTGGGGTCAGGACGAAAATGGTTCAGATCCACCCCGGAAGAGATCACCCGGACCGGTACTTGCAGGCCTTGTTGGCGCAGAATTCTGGCAGCAGTCTCGGTAGCGGCTGTGGCTATATCGACGCGCTTAAAAACGTCCAGCACCATTTTCCAGAGCAGGCGGTCAAGTAAAGCCCGAAGAGCTGCACTGCGTGAGGACATCGGCACATAAGGGATGATGTTTTGCGGCAGGAAGTTGTTGGTGCCGATCACCAGCAGGTCACGCTTTAGGGCCGCCTGAAGGACGCCACGACACAGGGGATAATGGTCTTGGATGTGAACAACCTCTGGTTGAAACTCGTCAAGGAGACGGCCGACCTGGACGCCAGGTAGGGGCGTAACACACACGTTAGAGGATGGTGGCGGTGCCAGGGGAATCGCGGTGATCGCCTGAATAAGTACGTTGTTGTGTGAAATGTGATAGGCACGGACGCGGTCCGAAGGCCTGATCACCAGCACTTGGTGGCCAGCCTGGGCCAGGCCTTCTGCCAGATGGGTGGTAAATGCTCCCTGGCCATTGATGGTTGGATCGTAAGTTTGTCCCGCAATGACGATGCGCATATTTCCCAACTTGTCGCAAATTACTGGGCCTGCCCTGCCTCAGGACGGCTCACCACCAAATTCGTGGCCATCCTCTGTCCGCTCCCCAGCAGTTCCGGCGTAGCCTTCAGGGTTAAATGTTCTCACCCGCCGTAGAAACAAGAAACCAAGGAGCAAGGGTAGCCAAAAGCTAAGGCCTCGGTAGGCCAGCGCGATTACAACGGCCTTTGTTTTGGGTATCCCGGCCGAAGTGAATACCAGCGTCATAATGCCTTCTACCACGCCAGCTCCCTGGAAGATCGAAATGACAAAGAACACAATGCCCATCCCAAAGGCTGCCACAAGCGTCCCCAACCGCACCGGTTGTTGAAAGGCCAGAAAGAGCATATAAAGGCCGGCCAGGTTGACTACGTGAAGAACCATCCCTAACACCAGGGTGAGACGTAGCTGCTTCGCGTGGGCAGCAATAGCGATAGCGGCCTGGCCAAACTGGTCCGCGTTTTTTTCGGCCCAGTCGGGGGGCAGCAGGCCCGGACGATTAAAACGCCCCCCTACCCGGTTAGCAGTTCGTTGCAGCCAGCCGAGCACTCGACGCAATTGACCGGGTCGCCAGCGGGCCAGCAATAGCGCCCCGGTGACGAAAGCGATAAATAGCAAAAAAAAGATTACACCGATGGTGTCGTAGATATGAAGTTCCTGTTGGAGGGACAGGAAGATCACACCAACGATTACGAACGGTATTAAAGTGCCCAGGTCGGCCAGAAACACCAATACGGTACCTACAGCCGTCCGTGCTCCTGATTGACCGCGCTGAACGGCGTCGTCGATAAACATCGCCGCTCCACCAGTGCCACCGGTTGGCACGACTGCGTTCACAAACAGCGAGGCAAATAACACCGGCAGCAGTTCGCCTGTCCGGCTTTCAACTTCCACCGCGTCAAAGCCGATTTGGTATAAGAGAGCATATAAAACAAAATAGACGACGTGCAGTATGATTGATGCCAACACCCACGGCCAGTCGCCCTGCGAGAGTGTCTCGACAAGTTGTTTGGCATCGGCAAAACGACTGGTCACCAACACCACAAAGCCAACCAGCAACAGCAGCAACAGCCAGCGACGAGGGTGCAGGCCAGATTTGGAGTCGCTCACATATCAATTCCCCGTGCCGCCCGGTGGGTTAGGTCGTGGACAGCCGCTCTTGCAGGTGACGCCTCGCTATCTACGTCGCCATCTACCTGAGCGTGGCTCACTTTTTGTTCGCCATGCTCGCTGATCAGTGTCTCTCGGGAGATCCAGAGTTGAAGGCGTTGCAGTCCACGCAGGTACTTGCTCTTCAAGCTGGTTGGATTGTAGGCCCAGATCAGGCCAAAAACATAAAGGTTCTTCCAAAAATCGATGAAACGTTGCCCGGGCCCGGCCCGGCTATCCAGGTTCACTACGTCGAAGCCTGCGCGCTGTGCCAGGTCAGAGAGATGCACCAACCCAGTTTGGCTCCCCAGGGGGCCCGTTCCACAAAAGGCCTTGATGCCCTGGAGAGAAGGGTCGCTCTCAACGTAAGCAGCCAGATCGCTCAACGTTCGGCGTAGCATACGCCCGAAGGTTAGCGCCCAGGCCAAGTCGGGTCCCTCCTTGGGTATCTGGAGCATATGCTCATTCCACAGATGTAGCTCGCCGACAGGCTCCCCTGCGTGGATCTGAGTGCCATCGGATAGAGTCAAGTTCTCGGGGCTTGGGATGATAGACAACCTGAAGAGGCATCCTTGATCGTGGCTGAACTCATAGATGTGATAGTGTCGCCGTAGCAGGGCATCCAGTCCCAGCACCATCTTCCTCAAAATCACCAGATCTCTTCCTTTCATAGAACGTTGCACGGGGGCTGGCAAAAGCTCCAGCCGCCCGTCGGGCCGCACGACAAACTCCTCTCCGCGCCAGACGATGCGTCGCCCCATTTCGCCCACGCACCAGACCAGCGCAGTCAGCATATCCCGCATCGGTAACATGATGAGCCAGCGTCTTATTGCCTGGTTACCGGTGTAACCTGTGACCAACCATGCAACCAACCAGCGCAGGAGCAAAGAGACGGTCAATGATAACCACGCTAGAGGTGCGAAGCCGGTCACCAGAGCCAGGATGACGGCTAGCGGGGTGCTGAAGGTTAGCAGCAGGCCCGGATATTCCCAGGGCCGGCTGACACGACTGCAACGTGCCCAGCGCACCTCTCGATTCCATTGCTCGTGGAAAGTAGTGGCACCCAAAACACTGACGGCGACGTAGTTGGCCATGTGCACCCGCAGACCCAAGTTGGCTATATGCACCCCTAGCTGGTAGTCGTCGGCCAGGTAGTCGGCTACGGCGGCGAAACCACCCATCCGGATCAGATTCCTGCGCCGCAACGCCACAGTGGCACCCAGGGCAAACCGCATGTTCAGAAACCTGCGGGCAACGAGCACTGAGGGCAAAAAAGTGACGCCCATATACAGAGCCTCCAGGCGGGCGGTGAGGGTCACAGGGACCTCGCCTCGATAAGAGCAGGTGACTAACCCAATCTCCTCGTCGACCAGGGGAGCGACCACTTGTCGCAGGTAGTCGGGCGTCACCCGCATATCGCTATCGCTGACCACTAACACGTCGTGACGGGCCTGGGGAGCCATTGAGTGCAGCAGGCTGGCTTTGCGATTCACCCGGGTGGCCGGGGTCACGATCAGCCGGATCCTACGCTCTGGGAAATCTTGCTGCAGGCGCTCCACGACCGGTATGACCGGGTCCGCTGGGTCAGCCACGCCGAAGAGTAGTTCGAAGTCCGGGTAATCCTGCTGGCAGAAGCTAGCGAAGTTTTCATAGGCCTGGGCGTCCACTCCCTTGACCGGCTTGAGAATGGATACCGGTGGCGTGAAGTCCGGATCCGGCTCAGAGCGAGCCCGGAAGAAATCTCGGGTCCACCAACAGGCTATCAGCCAATAGATCCAACTGGCGACGACGAGCAGAAAGAGGAAAATCTCTAGCATCTTGTTTCCTTCGTTCCTCCTTCTTTGAGGGTAGGGTAGGTTGCCAGTCGTATATCTCGTTCCTGGATAACCTGGCGTACTGTCGGGCTGAGCAGGGTGGCCAGGTCACCGGGATTAGGACCCAGATCCTCACCTCCCGCTACAGTCGCGGGATGGAAATAAAGTTCTGCTGTGGGCACTTTCAGATGGCGCAAAAGTTTCACTACATACACTTCCTGCATGTAGCCGCTTTGCATCAGGCCATACACCTGGTGGGTCACAGCCAGGTGGTAGTCCTGCAGGCGACCCAGACACCAGCAGGAGAGCAGGCCGAAGATGGTCGCCCAGGCAGCTTTCGTCCCTGCCCGCCGCCGATCGTAACCCAGGCTCAACCACAAATCATCCCGGGGCAGGCGAAGGCCTTGTGCTCCATATTGCTCTGCCAGCGGCAGCAACAGGTTGAACACCGTAGGGTGCATATGCATGTGGAGGTGACTGTCTACGTGGGAGAGGGGCAGCCCGGTGGCGGCGAAGCGGTCAAATTGAGCTGTTAATTCCCGCTTAAGCTCCTGTTGAGCTGTGTCGCTCAGGAAGTAGCGCAGGCCCAACTGTAGCGAACCATTGGGAAAACAGCCACTGCCATCTACCAGATGAGGTATTTCCCTGGAAGGCAGTGTTGCTCGCCCCCCAGCCACTACCAGGTGCAGCCCCACCGCCAGGGTGGGGGTTTCGCGGGCCAGAGCTACGGCCTCTTCCACGGCGTCTCCGGCTACCATAAGGCTGGCACTGGTCAGCACACCCTCACCATGAGCTCGCATCACGGCCGCATTGATACTGGCCGAACGACCAAAGTCATCGGCGTTCAGAATGACTGCCGTACCGTTGGCATGACGCTCATAGGGTGAGGTAGAAGATTTCGAGGGTTCGATCATTTCGGGCGTCATAATGGCCAACTTCGAGCGTGTCTGAAAAGTAGGGTGGGGCAGACTTTTCAGACATCCACTTAGCTGGTAGCTGATTCGGGGCCGATGGCTACTTTTCTTGCAGCCTGGCCTCCAAATAGTCCCTCAGCGCCAGTGCATTGTTGTGCTCCTCATCCCGAGCGCTGTAGAGCAATGTCACATCACCCTTGCCGGCTGCTTCCAGTAAAGACTGCCAAGCTTCGGGCTTCTGATCCAGTTCGGCAAAGTAGCGCTGCCTAAACTCCTCCCACCTGGCCGGGTCGTGGCCGAACCAGCGGCGCAACGCGTCACTCGGCGCCACCTCCTTCAGCCAGTCGTCCATCTGTAATGCTTCTTTCTTCATGCCCCGGGGCCATAGCCTCTCCACCAGAAAACGTGCTCCGCCGTCACGCCCCGGGTGATCGTAAACACGCTCGATTCGGATCATTTACGACTCTCCGTCTTCGTTGCGTTGGCTATCATGCTACACAGTCCATCAGCGGCCCCCAGGCTGATAGCTGCCAGGGACAGCCATATCAGAGCTCTTCGGACAATAATTCCTGCGAACAGTGGCGCAAATTGAGGAGATTACGGCCAGGTAAGAATTTCTTCCCGGCCATAATCTCCTCATGGTTCAATTCAACGTAAGGCCGCGTGCGACAAACCACGCGCGCGTTACTTCGTTCCGGGTACACCGTCCGGGTCGCTCGCAGCCTCAAAAACCTGCGGCAACGGCGTGATGCCCTCATCCTCCGGGCTGCCCGGGCTCAGGTAGTGCTCCTTCCAAATCGGCTGGGTCAATGCTTCAAAGGCCTCGTCATACTCTGCCAGGCCACGGTGATAATCAGCATCGAGGAGTGCAGCGGCTGCATTTTCGTCGGCCGGATCCGGTTCATGCTCCGTGAGTATTCGATAAAATTCTGTATGATGGTCACGGTTGGGGCAGGGCATTACCCAGTTTCCGCGCTTCTCGGCATAATTCTGCTGCCAGTTCCGAATACTGGCGAAAAAGGGATTGGCCCACACGTCGTTTAGCGTCTTGCCGTTTGCATAGGCGTCTTTAATATTAATCGGCGAATAAGGCACAAACACGCATGGATTGACAGAACCGTTCCAGTCGACGTACATATAGCCGCCCCCGGTCCAACGCCCGGCCGCGAGGCACCCGGCGGACGTGGTGCCATGATTCCAAAAGTCGGCCAGGAAAACGTGACGTTCCCGCATGAGCTGCCAAGAGCGCTGCCACATCCATGCCCGCTGCCGGGGTGTAGGCATCAGTTTCAGGGTGAACGCCCGGCCGATAGGCATGTACTGGAAGATCCAGCCATATATCGCGCCTTGCTGGTCGAAGCAGAAGCCCACGAACTCGTCGGACAGTATCTCCTCGCAGTTCTCGCGGGTGGCAGTAATAGAGATGCCAAAAGGCACACCGGCTTCGCGCAGTCTATTCTGGGCGGCCACGACCTTGTCAAACACCCCGTCCCCTCGGCGAGCGTCGGTGCGTTCGCGCAATCCCTCGAGCGATATAGCGGGCGTCAGGTTGCCCATGCGGGCCAGGCGGTCAACCACTTCATCCGTGATGAGGGTGCCATTGGTATACATCAGAAAGTAGCAGTCTTTGTGTTTTTCCGCCATATCCAGGATACCCTTGCCATTCGAACGGTAGACCATGGGCTCGCCGCCACTAAAGACGAAGAAGCGCCCCCCCCACAGCGTCTTAGCCTCTGTGATCAAGCGATCGAAGGTGTCCCAGTCCAGCTTCTTAGATGTTGGCCCAGAATCGGCGTAGCAGCCGGTGCAGCGCAAGTTGCAGGTCTTGCAGGGACTTATGGTCAGCATAGCCGGCGGGTACGCGCCATACTGCTCGCGAAAGTGAGCGACGGCATCCCGGTCTCCTTCTTGCAGCAGTATCCCCTGGATCAGGATCCGGGTGGCGCTGCGCAGCGCAGCCGGGGCCAGGTATCGTCCGGCTATGGCGCGCTCGGCGGTGTGGATGAAGGCTAACCCTAAAACGACGCGATCCTCATACACGCGGGGCAGATATTGGTTGTGCGAACGCACGTTCTGCAACCTGTTCATCATGAAGTTTTCGGCTGCCCCGACGGCTGCGCGGCGTATGGGCCTTACCCGCGCCAGTGTTGGCCCCGCACTGGCGAGGACCTCCATTGCGGCAGTCAAGGCCGCTTTGTGCAAAGTTTTAGAGACGATCGGCATTTTACACCTCCTTGATCTTGGTGGGGGCGAGTCTGCGATAGGGGCAGCACACGCACCCCTTGTACGGAAACTGAGAAACCTCTATACTTTACAATTAAGCTGTCCATGACTGAAGAATGAGGAGAGAGAAGAGAGAACGGCTTTTGAAGACGAGTCAGGGCAAAGTGGCTGGGACGTGAAATTGCCCGTGCATAAATATAGTATAGCTCAATTGTCCTATTTTGTAAACCAGTTTCTCCGTTTTCCTGAACTATGACCGATCTTCCCTCCTAACCTTTCAGACAAATGTTCAAGTTTGGGAATGCTCCTTAGATCAGACCAGCGACCGTTGTCTGAATCACCTCTATGAGTGGCGTTGGATAAACTCCCAGCCAGAACACCAACACCACAAGCGCGGCCAAAACCAGGCTCGCGGCCAGTGGCAAGGAAGGGGCAGCGAGAAGCCCTTGCCCCTCTTGCGACGGATGCGAGAAGATAGCGACCACGATACGCAAATAATAATATAGCCCGATGGCGCTACCCACGACCAGGATGAGTACCAGCAACCACAAGGCTGAGCCCACACCGGCCGTAAAGATGTAGAACTTGCCGATGAAGCCGGCCGTCATCGGGATACTGGCGAGGGAAAGTAACACGCTGGTGAAAATCCCCGCCAGCCATGGACGATGGAAGGATAGACCTCGGTAGTCTTCTATAGTATCGGCATCTCTGGCCGGACTGGACAGTACGGTCACAATGCCAAAAGCGCCCAAAGTAGTCACAAAATAAGCTACCAGGTAAAAGGTCACCGCCGTTACCGCATAAGCGCCGCCGGACAGAAAGGCTACCAGCAGATACCCGAAGTGCGCGATTGAGGAATACGCCAGGATGCGTTTGACGTTGTTTTGCAGCAATGCCAGCAGGTTGCCGATAAACATCGTGGCGATGGCAATGACTGTGAACAGTATAAACAGTGAACTGAAGGCGCGGACATCCACTTGAGTGAAGTAGCGCAATAAGAGTGCAAACATACCGCCCTTGGAAACGGTTGCAATGAAGCCGGTCACCGGTGCCGGAGCGCCCTGGTATACATCGGGCGTCCACATGTGGAAAGGAACAACTGCCAGCTTAAACCCGATGCCGATGACCAGCATCCCGAGCCCTGCCAGCAACGACGCATTCTGAAGATTCCCTGGCGTGCTCCGTAACGATGCCATACGGGCGAATTCCATGGTTCCTGTTTGGGCGTAGACCAGGGCCATGCCGAACAGCAGAAATGCGGCCGAGCTTGCCGCCAGGACCAGATATTTGATGCCGGCCTCGATACCGTGCTCGCTGAGGCGAAGATAGGCGATCAGGCCATAGAGGGACACGCTCAGGATTTCCAGGCCCAAGAAAAAAGAGGCGAAATGGCTGCTGGCTGCCAGCACGGACGAGCCCAGGGTCGCCAAAAGCAGAAGGATGTAAAACTCCTCATGATTGCCCCTATGCCTTTCCAAATAGCCGTAAGAGAGCAATGCGACGACAAACGTGGCGGCGAGGAGCAACCCTATGTAAAACAGTGCGTAACCATCGAGGATCAGGAGCGGCGTGACCTGGGGCGCTGCCGTCGAGGCCGAGACCCAAAGCGTAATGAAAGACAAAACGAGTCCAAGTAGTGTCAATCCCGTGGTTAGCACATGGTTGCGATAAAAGGCGATTACCAACATAACCGCGATAACGGTCGCGGATAGCACGATGAGAGGCGAGAGAGTAGCTAGATCGGCAAGAGTCATGGGGTGCCTCCCTCGTGAAGATTAGGGATTGGAGACTGGAGATGAGCATTAGTCTCAATATTTAGTGGCAGAGCTCCAAACCCTCCCGGTGCTTGTTGTACCAGCGGAGCCAACAGCTCCAGGTCTTCCAATGCACGCCGGGCTGTGCCCAGTTCCCTTTGTGGGAAAAGACCTAGATAAAGGAGGATTGCGACTGTCAGCCCCATGATGGCCCCTTCACGGGCCGTCATGGAGTACAGGTTCCAACCCTCTTTGTCAGGCTCTTTAACGGGACCATGGAAGACGCGTTGCATCATCCACAGGGAGTATACGGTAGAGACGATGAATCCCAGCGTTGCCAGAATGGCCAGCGGTACATTAACTCGATAGACGCCTAGCAGCACCAGAAACTCGCCGACGAAGTTACCCAGGCCGGGGAGCCCCAGAGAGGCCATCACTAAAAACATCCCCACCCCACCCATACGCGGCATACTTGACCACAGGCCACCCAGGTGCTTCATATCGCGGGTGTGAACCCGCTCGTAGAGATCTCCTACCAGGATGAACAGTCCACCCGTGCTGATACCGTGAGCGAGCATAATCAGCAGTGCCCCCTGTAGGGCCAAATAGTGCCAGGCGAAGATGCCCAGGATAACAAAACCCATGTGGCTGATACTTGTATAGGCCACCAGCCGCTTGAGGTCGGTTTGACCGAAAGCCACAATGGCGCCGTAAATAATGCCCACGATACCCAGCGCCATAGCCACAGGCGCAAAGTCAAAAGCCGCCTGTGGAAACAAGGGGATCACAAAGCGCAGCATACCGTACGCCCCGATCTTCAGCACCAGGCCGGCGAGGTCGACGCTGCCTGCGGTGGGGGCTTCCGTATGTGCATCGGGTAGCCAGGTGTGTAACGGCACAACCGGGAGCTTGACTGCGAAGGCAGCGAAGAACCCCAACATTAACCACCTGGCGACTGGTTTTGCCATCGTCGTGCCCAGTAACTCCTGGTAGTTGAAGGTATAGACGCCAGTATTTTTACCGTGGACAAAATACAGTCCTAGAATCGCCAATAGCATCAGCAACCCACTGGCTTGAGTGAAAATGAAGAATTTGATAGCGGCATAGGTGCGTCTCTCTTCGTACCCCCAGATCGCGATCAGGAAGTAGAGCGGCACCAACAGTATTTCCCAGAAGAAATAGAACAGGAATAGGTCCAAAGCCAGGAAGATGCCGGCAATTGCAGCCAGGATCCACAGCAGGTTAAAATGAAAGAAACCAATTCGCTCCCTGATTACGTTCCAGGAAGCTGCCACGGCAAAAATTGCCAGTAGGTTGGAGAGCACGATCAGTAGCAGGCTGATGCCATCCATACCGAGATAGAAGCTGATACCCAATTGGGGGATCCATGGTTGCTGGTACAAAATAAGCCAGGGTGGACCATTGGGTAACTCAACCTGGGTGTAGTGTTGCACCCACAACGCTGCCAGCAATCCCATGTGGCCGGTAAGGATGATCATCGAAATCCAGCGCGGCCATAGCGGACCCAAACGCTGTGACGCCCACGCTACAAGACCACCGACGAAGAATATGATGATGATCCAGGGCATTATTACAGGTGGTATCATAGAAACACCGCCAATGCTATTGTAATGATTGCTCCAATCGCGATACCCATTGCGTACCTGCGTACCTGACCCGTCTGGGTCAGGCTTAGGGCACGATGGAAGACCTGGGCCAACCAGGCTAGCCCGGTATACAAAAGATCGAAGAAGTCATCTCTATTGACCTGGGCCAGCCAGGAGTACGGCCGGACGAACAGAGTATCGTACAGCCAATCGAAGCCCCAACCGACGAACCAAAAGCGATGCAATGCAGCACCCGTGGACGAGCTCACTAGGCTCTCTGTAAGACTGCGACGGCGCATGGTGAAGAGGTATATCACGTAGATACCGAATAGAGAAACCAATCCAGAGATAATCTCGAAGACGCCTTCCAGACCTGCCCTGGCAGGCAGGATGGTAGTGGCCGGTAGGGCACTGTGCAGGAAATCGGAGAAGAGTGGCAGGTTACCCAGCGTGCCCGGCAGTTCCAGGAAGCCAGCAATCACCGAGAGAATGGCCAGCACGATCATCGGGATCTTCATGGGTAGGCCCGGCCTGCGAGCCGCCTGGGCTTTAGCCCGGCCAAAGAACGTCACGAACACCATACGGAAGGTATACATGGAGGTCAGCAATGCACCAACTAATGCCGCAGCCCAGAGCCAGACGTTGCCATTCGTCGATGAATAAGCCTCCCATATAATCAGGTCCTTGCTATAGAAGCCGGCCGTGATCAGCGGCACTGCGGACAAAGCTCCAGAACCAATCAGAAAGGTCCAGAAGGTCACCGGGAGTTGCTTGCGCAGCCCACCCATTTTGAACATGTCGTGTTCGTGATGCATGGCCAGGATGACCGAGCCGGCCCCCAAAAAGAGGAGTGCCTTGAAGAAGGCGTGGATCATAAAATGGAAGATACCAGCCGCCCAGGCGCCGACGCCCAGAGCCAGGAACATATAGCCTATCTGGCTGATCGTAGAATAAGCCAGGACGCGCTTGATATCCCGTTGGGTCAGGCCACTGAGGCCCGCGAGCAGCAGTGTCAGCGCGCCGACAATAGCCACTGCCAGTTGTACAGACGGTGCCAGCGTGAACAACACGTTGGTGCGGGCGATAAGGTAAACGCCGGCGGTCACCATCGTCGCGGCGTGGATGAGCGCGCTCACCGGTGTAGGGCCGGCCATCGCATCGGGCAACCATGTCTGCAAGGGGAGTTGTGCCGACTTGCCCACGGCCCCCCCCAGAAGCAGTGCGGCTGCGGCAATGGCTACGCCTGAACCGACGACCCACTGATCTGTGGCCCGCTGCATCAATTCTTGGATTTGCAATGTGCCCAAGGTATTAAAGATCAGAAACAGACCGATGGCCAATGCGACATCGCCAACCCGCGTTACGACGAATGCCTTGCGAGCTGCCTGTCCATTGGCGGGCTCGGTGTACCAGAAGCCAATGAGCAGATAGCTGCACATGCCCACGCCTTCCCACCCCAGATAGAGTAACAGCAAGTTATCTGCCAACACCAACGTCAGCATCGAGCCGACGAACAGGTTCATATAGGCAAAGAAGCGGCTGTAGCCCTCTTCGTCGATCATGAATTCCGTCGAATACAGGTGAATGACGAACCCGACGAAAGTGACCACCAACATCATGATCAGAGCCAGGGCGTCCAGGTAGAAAGTGATGCCTACGTTGAAGCCGCCAACGTCCATCCAGGTCCAAAGTGTTTGTGAGTATGCGTGACCTGGCGGTGGTGTAGCGATGAAGCTAATACTTACCAACGCTGCCACGATAGCTGACAACCCCACCGAACCCGCACCGATGATTGCCACGCCTGTTCGCGAAAGTCGGGGGCCGACTAGCACCAGTGTCAGAAAACCGGCAAACGGCAGAATGGGAACGAGCCACAATAGACCAAGCATATCAACCTCGCATCTCGCTAGCCGCGTCGGCATCCAGGAGCTTCAAGCGGTGGTAAAGTTGTAGAACCAGTGCTAGGCCGACCGACACTTCCGCCGCTGCCATGGCCAGGATGAAGATGAACATGATTTGGCCGTCAGGCTGGCCCCAGCGAGAGCCTGCGACCACAAAGGCCAGCCCGGCCGCGTTCAACATGATTTCGATGGACAGCAGGATAAAAAGAATGTTGCGACGTACGAGGACCCCAATCAGGCCCAGGGCGAAGAGAATTCCAGCCAAAATGAGTCCATACTCCATCGGCGCCGTGGCCATCACGATTCTCCTCCTCTCTGTCCTTGTACTTGATCGCGCCGGCCGATGTGATAGGCCCCAACCAGACCGGCCAGCAGTAGCAGGGAGGCCAGTTCGACGCCCAGCAGGTATGGGCCAAAGAGCGCCATCCCCACTTGCTTCGGCTCTATGATATGGGTACCTGTGACTTGGCTACCGCTGCTTACCAATACATAGATCAACTCGGCGCTCAAAATGCCAGCCAGGATGGCTGGCCCTATCCACATATTCGGGCTCAACCATTGCCTTTCCTGGTCGGTGGCCAAGGGGCCCAGGTTTAGCATCATGATCGCGAAGACGAAGAGGACCATGATGGCGCCGGCGTAGATCATCACCTCCAGCGCGGCGATGAATGGTGCGCCCAGCGTGTAAAAGATCAAGGCCACGGCCAGGAGTGACACGATCAGGTAGAGCAGCGCGTGAATCGCATTCAATCGCGTAATCACCATTGCTGTAGAAACAACCGCAACGACTGCCGCTATGTAAAATATGAGGTTCATAGGCTGTCCCTCAGGCTCAAAAATGCTTTGATTATGGCATCAGGCTGTGTATATCCACTGGCGGCGCTTCATTTTCGGCTTCGCCTTTGCCTTTCCCGCCAATTGCCAGGCCTGCCACCCGGTAAAAGTTGTACCCCGGATATTTGCCAGGGCCGTCGATCAGCAAATCCTCTTTCTCATACACCATGTTCTGCCGAATATATTCACCCATCTCAAAGTCGGGGGTGAGCTGAATCGCATAGGTAGGGCATGCTTCCTCGCAATAGCCACAAAAGATGCAGCGCGAGAAATTGATCCGGAAGAATTCGGGATAGCGCCTTCCGTGTTCATCCTCGGTTGCTTGTAGCGAGATACAATCGACAGGGCATGCCACCGCACAAAGATAGCAAGCCACACAGCGTTCTTCGCCGTCTGGATCACGGGAAAGGATGATGCGCCCCCTGTATCTTGGTGGCAGGGGAATCTCCTCGTCAGGGTATTGGACTGTCACCCGTCGCCGAAGTGTGTGCGATAGAACAGTCCATATACTTCTGAGTGAACTTATCATAACGTCTCCTTGTTAGCCAATTGCCAATAAGACACCGCCGGTGACGACCAGGTTCAGCAACGCCAACGGCAACATTACCTTCCAACCCAAAGACATCAGTTGATCATAACGCGGCCGGGGAAGCGATGCTCGAAATAGGATAAACCCGGCAATGAATATGAATAGCTTGATGAAGAACCAGATGATCGGTGGTAGGACGGGCCCCAGCCATCCGCCGAAGAACAACGTTACAATCAGAGCCGAAATCAGCGTGATGCCGAGATATTCTCCGACGAAGAACATGCCAAACTTTATCCCGGAATATTCGGAGTG
>CAYTNQ010000107.1:0-12042 GCA_964439175.1 uncultured Anaerolineales bacterium
GGTTGTAGGGGCGCCTCTTGCGGGTGCCCCGGGCGGGCGCCAGGCCCGCCCCTACAACCGAAATTGAATGCACCCAATCCTTTAAACCGGCACCTGCCATGGAGCCTGCCAAGTAGGAGGAAACACCTATGGGACTGAGGATCTTCCAAGTGGATGCATTCACCAAGGAACCATTTAAGGGCAACCCGGCGGGGGTTTGCATCTTACCCGGTCCGGGTGACGAAGACTGGATGCAGCATGTAGCCAGAGAGATGAATCTGTCCGAAACAGCTTTCCTGTATCAGCAAGAGGACGGATTCAGCCTGCGCTGGTTTACACCGGCTATCGAGGTCGAGCTGTGCGGCCACGCAACCCTGGCCAGTGCTCACATTTTGTGGGAGGCGGGCTACCTGAAGCCGGACGAGGGCGCGCGCTTTTATACGCTCAGCGGGCTGCTGACGGCTGAACGGGTAGGGGACTGGATTGAGCTGGATTTCCCGGCCGAACCAGAAGCGCCGGCGGCCCCGCCCGACGATCTCTCCAGGGCCCTGGGAGTCAGGCCCAAATACGTCGGCATGAACCGACTCGATTACCTGGTGGAAGTCGACTCAGAGGAAACGCTGCGCGCCATGCAGCCAGACTTCACCTTGCTGGGGACGATTTCGAGTCGAGGGTTTATGGTCACCAGTCGCTCCGCGTCCCCGGAGTACGACTTTATCTCTCGCTTTTTCGCACCCGGGGTGGGCGTCAATGAGGATCCCGTCACCGGCTCCGCGCATTGCTGCCTGGGCCCTTACTGGAGTAACCGGCTGGGCAAAAATGAATTCGTAGCTTATCAAGCTTCTGCAAGGGGAGGAATTGTACGGGTTCGGGTGAGTGGGGAGCGTGTACGTCTGGGAGGGCAAGCGATCACCGTGCTACGCGGCGAACTTTTGTGAGTTTCTCCAGGCCATGGCGCGTCATCAGCTTAATCGGTCTGCTTTGGATACTAGGTTTGATGCTCCCCACCCTCCTTGTTCTGGCTGATCAACCGCTCCCTCCCCCTCCTCCCGAAGACGATGAGCTGCTGCGCCACCTGAAACATTGCCAATTGGCACGGGCACAACGGACGGATGAAACCTGTTATGCTTTGACCCATAGGCCGGTGACCACCAACCCGACCTTCACGCTTCCTTTCACCTCTGAAATCCAATCCACCGGCTATATCAAGGGTCTCTACATCACCTATTATGGACTGGGTTCGGCCACCCATCGAGCCCACGTGCAGCACTTGTTGGAAAGCACCGAATTGAACGCTGTCGTGATGGATGTCAAGGGAGATCGTGGGTATATACCTTATACCAGCAGCGTCCAATTGGCAGTGGACATTGGAGCCAGCCGCCGCCCGATGATCGAAGATTGGCCGGCCTGGATGCAATGGTTCCACGACCGGAACATCTACACCATTGCCCGGATCGTGGTCTTTAAAGATGAGCCCCTGGCTACGGCCCATCCCGAATGGGCCGTCATCGACGCTGAGACTAATGGCATCTGGCGTGACCGGGAAAACCTGGGCTGGGCCGACCCGATGCAGGAAGAAGTGTGGGATTACAACATTGCCCTGGCTGTGGAAGCCGCCCAACAAGGCTTCGACGAAATTCAGTTTGATTACGTCCGTTTCCCCACCGATGGGAGTATCCAACGCGCCACCTTTGCCGACGAAAATACCAAAGAAAATCGTGCGGCTGCCATTACCGGTTTTCTGGCCAAAGCCCGGGAAGCCCTGGCCCCTTACCAGGTCAGGCTGGCCGTGGACGTATTCGGCTACACTACCTGGCGCACTGACGATATGGGCATTGGTCAGCAAATTGAAGCCATGGCCCCCTACCTGGATGTGCTTTCCCCGATGCTTTATCCTTCGACGTTTAAGGACGGCTTGCCCCGCCTGCCGGAATACCAAGAAGCGATTGCCTTCCCGTATGAGGTTGTGCACTTAAGTACGCTCAAGGCCGTTAACCGACTGAAAGATATCAACCCGGCATTGGAGGTACGGCCCTGGATTCAAGATTTCCCCGATTATGCCTTCGACCGGCGCACCTATACCTCGGATGAGATCAGACTGCAAATGGAAGGGGCCAGGCACGCTGGGGGGCGGGGTTGGCTGTTGTGGGACCCCCGAGTCAAATATACCCCAGAAGCCCTGGTTTCGGCCCAGCCAATCTATCCGCCCAATCCGGAGGGGCAAGTGTTGGTATTGGAATATCACTTAATTGGGGAGCCCGAAGAACGCTGGCAGCGCACCCCGGCCAACTTTCGGGCTGACCTGGAACGGTTGCTGGCAGAGGGCTATTACCCGGTCAATCTGCGAGATCTGGCAGCCGGCGACTTGAAGATGGTGCCGGCCGGCAAACGGCCGGTCGTGCTGACCTTCGATGACTCCTCGATCGGCCAGTTTCGCATTTTACCCGACGGCAGTGTCGCCCCAGACTCGGCTGTGGGCATCTTGCTCGATTTTCACCGGGCACACCCGGCCGATTGGCCCTTGCGAGCCACCTTTTTCATACTGCAGGATGTGGATACGCCGGACAGGATCTTATTTGGCCAACCGGAATGGGCCCAACACAAGCTACAGATGCTGGTCGATTGGGGGATGGAGGTGGGCAGCCATACCATCAGCCACGCCAACCTGGCCGCAAGCTCGCCGATGGAAGTCAAACGCCAGTTAGCGTTGAGCCAGGCGCGGCTGGAGGAACTCTTGCCTGGCTATGAGGTGGTATCGCTTTCCATCCCCTTTGGGTTGTATCCCGAGGATGAGACACTGCTGGTAAGTGGGGAGTATCGAGGCCAGGCATATCAATACCAGGCAGTGGTCAAGGTGAATGGAGGTCTCTCGCCCTCGCCTCACTCGGCCGCTTTTAATCCATATCACATCCCCCGCGTGCAGGCCATACAGAGCGAGTTGGATTATTGGCTTGGCTATGCCAGCCAGCCGGGCGTCTGCTACGTCTCTGTGGGCGAGTAGCTTGACAAGGAGTTTTCGCTGATGGACGTTGAAAAATGGACAAAGCTGATAGAAGTCACGGTTTCACTCATTCAAGCTCTAAGTTGGCCTCTGGTTGTTCTATTCATCCTAATTTACTTCGGTACCCCCCTCAAAAAATTCCTGGGTGACATCGGTGAATTTACCTTCAAAGCGGGGACATCAGGACTTGAAGCCACCGCCAAAAGGCAACAAGTGGAAGCAGCCGCGTTGCTGGGTGCCGCTTCGGCAACCAAGCCAGGTGAGGTACCCACCGGCAAGCAAGTCTCTGATGAAGATAAAGCCCGCGAAATCGCAAATGTAGTCACCCAAGCCGTCACGTCCAAAGCTACGCGGCGACTGGCTGAGGCATCAGTGTTATGGGTTGATGATAATCCAGCCAATAACATATATGAAAGGAAATCCTTAGAAGCACTTGGCATTCGATTTACCATCAGCACTTCTACCGAGGACGCCTTAGAGAAGGTAAGATTAAGCAAGTACGATGTAGTTATCTCCGACATGGGGCGCCCTCCCGACAGACAGGCTGGATATGCATTGCTGGAAGGAATGCACAACCTGCAGGTTGACACGCCTTGTATCTTTTATACTGGTTCCGTTCGTCCAGAGCATAAGGCTGAAGCACGTAGGCGAGGAGCTTTTGGAAGCACCGACAATCCTCAAGAACTGTTTCAACTCGTTACAAGCGCTATCCAGAAATGATGATGCAGACACTGAAAACGAAGTATCCCGCGTCATCGCGGAAACCTTCCCCAATCTTAAGCCATCTATCCGAGTCCTTGAAAAGACGGGACTTAGGTGTATCGGTCAAGACTCTGAGGAGGACGTCATTCGATACGATCTCCTGCGCAAAGATTACGAAGGAGGGCAAGGGCCATGAATCCCAACCAAATCCTCGCACTATATGATCGGGAACAACGCCGCGAGGTAGAGTATTTCAACATGCGGCGAGAAGTCACGCCTAGCGTGATCCGCCATATCCCCACTCCTGGCGCAGGTGGAGAAGGTGTAGTTATTTATTCGCGTCTCAACGCCGCTAACGTCGAAGACACGGTCCGCGAGCAAATAACCTACTTCGAAAGCATTGGACAGGATTTTGAATGGAAAGTTTACAATTACGACACGCCTTCAGATCTGAAAGCTCGATTGGTGACCCACGGATTCGAGGCCGGAGAGCCAGAAGCGGTCCTGGCCCTCGACTTGCATGAAGCGCCACCAATCTTGTTAAAGCCAGTTGTCCATGACGTGCGGCGCATCATCCATCCAGATAAAATCGGTGACATCATAGCCGTGCAGGAAGAAGTGTGGCAAGAGGACTTAACCTGGCTGGCGCGACGACTGGCAGAAGGTCTACGCCAGGCTCCCAAGCATTTAAGCCTATATGCAGCCTACGTGGAGGGGGTACCGGTTAGCTCAGCCTGGATTGAATTTTACAAGCACAGCCAGTTCGCCGCTCTGTGGGGAGGATCTACCTTGCCCGACTACCGCAAGCGTGGTCTCTATATGGCTTTGCTCGCTGCACGCACTCAGGAAGCCTATCGCCGTGGCGTGCGTTTTCTGACGGTAGACGCCAGCCCCATGAGCCACCCAATTCTGGAAAAGTTTGGGTTTCAACTGCTCACCTACGCTCATCCCTGTAAATGGCGGGGCAAAGTTCCTCCAGAAGAGAAGGAATGAGGCAGCCGGCATTATAGTCACCGGGCAAGCAAGGCTACCAGCGGCGCCAGGTCTGGCGTGTCGAGAGCGAGAGAGGCCGCCTGGCGTACCACCTCGTCGCCGGGAGCGACAGCCACGCTCCAGCCGACTCGCTCGAACATCCCTATGTCCGACGGGCCGTCACCCACTGCGATGCAATTCGCTGCCGAAAGGCCGGCCTGTGCCATCACCCGTTCCACGATTTGCCCCTTGCCCCACTCAGGGACTATTGTCCTCAACTCGCCCGTGAGGTGGCCATCGGCGACACATAACTCGTTGGCGAAGACAAAAGCCGCGCCAACCTCTGCTGCCACCGCATTCACGTGCAAGTTCAAGCCACTGCTGACCAGTGCGATCTGTACGCCTGCCCGGCGCAGTGTCTCCATCACCTGGTGCGCGCCAGGCATCCAGGGGATGTCAGTCAGCAAGCGAGTCACATAAGCGACATCTTGCCCGGCCCACAATTGAGCGTCGAGTCGACCCCATTCGTCGTAGTCAATCTCCCCGCGTTCGAACATCTCAAAGTAGGGTAGCTCTTGCTCTAACGTCCCCAATCGCCGGTGTAGGTAGACGTAAGGATCACGTTCGATCTTGAGCGTGCCATCCACGTCGAAGAAGCCAAGTTGGATCGGCATCATCAAACTGCTTACCTTCTCGGTGTGATTAGCCCCTTTGCCGTGGGGCAGGGTACGAAATTCGCCGCCAGTGACCATCTCTCCGGGCTGTAGTAGAAATCTACACACCTAGCGTGCGACGCTTCGCCTCCCAGGGGTAAACGATGTAGTTTTCAGTTTCTTCGCCGAAAATGTCGGGCAATTGATCGGGTAAGGTAGTGGAACTGCTGGGGCGATAGTGAAGCACCAACGTGACCGGCTCCCCCCCAGCCTGGAGGATCCGTTCCCGTACGCTGGTGATGGTAACTCCCTTGTCCCAGATATCGTCCACTACCAGGACGTGTTTGCCGTGGAGCAGGTTGTCGTCGGGGAACTGCAGAAAAATGGGCCAATCGAGGGCTTGGTCTTCCTCCTGGAAGAAGTGTACCGAGGCGATGAAGACTTCCCGGATACGCAATCGCTCGCTGAGCAGTCCGCCGGGGACAATCCCGCCCCGGGTAATGGCCACCAGCGCGTCGAAATGACCTTCGACCTGCGAGACAATGCGATCAATGAGTCGACACACGTCATCCCACGAAAGATATGTCTTTTCCATAACCTATTGCTCCCGCCCAAGAGCAGCGCACCACCGCAGTTGACAATCTATCCCAGACTATACTCGATCTGCAATTGTTGGCAAATCAGCAACCTAATGGCGGGTGTATTTCAGTTTTGGGGCAGACCCCTCCCCCAGCCCCTCCCCGACGCAGGGAGGGGAGCAATCTCCCCCCTTCCCTGGTAGGGAAGGGGCCGTGGGTTAGGTCTGCCCCCGAAGTAAAGTGCACACCCTAATGGCGAGAATCTTGACAGTAATACTTATGCAAGTGTATTATTGGGTTGAAGGTACCCAACAACCCCAAAACTTCATACGCCTATTATAGAGAAAGGGTAACCAGTATGTCACTCGTTCAGATCCACGGTCAACTGGCGAACACCGCGCTTTTTTACTTCGCCTTTCTGGCAATTTGGGGACTGGTACGCTTTGCGCGGCGGCAAGGGGTAGGCCCAAGCTATTGGGGGGCGCTGGTCATCGCCGAACTTATCATCTTGGTTCAGGGTGGATTGGGAGCCTTCCTTTGGTACAGCGGCCTCCGCCCAGCGCGGGGTATTCACATCCTTTACGGCCTGGTCAGTGGACTGGCAATACCGGCGGTTTATGCATATACAAAGGGCCGCGAAGAGCGGGCCGAGATGTTGATATATGGCGTGACCACCCTGGTGACAGTGGGACTCGTCCTACGAGCCATCACTACAGCAGGATAGGTCTGGCTGAGTCACCCTCTTGAATGGAATCAACCCCGCAATGTTAATCTCCGTGTACTATGCTTCAAAACTGAGCCGACTTCTGGTATAATTCAGGTAAAGTGTCTTATAATACCCGCACGTGCGTTGGGTATAAAGCATAGAGGTGCCTCCCTTGTCTACCCGATCAGAGCTTGTACAGGCCGTGGCCGCTTTCGTGCCCACCTACGTGGTGCGAGGTATCGTCAGCGGTCACCCGCCAAAGCCGGGCGACGTATTCGTCTCCGAAGGGGCAGCCCTTTTCGCCGACATAGCCGGTTTTACCTCGATGGCCGAGCGGCTGGCGCGCATTATGCGCGCCCAGGCTCATCAGGCCGAGGCGCGCGGTGCCGAAGAACTCAACCGCATCATCAATCAGACCTTTTCGGCGATGATGACGCCCATCTCGAAGTACGGTGGTGTGGTCACCCGTTTCAGCGGCGACGCACTCGCCGCCTACTTTGAACGCCCTCCCGGTTACTCGCCCTCCGATGTGGTGACCAGCGCCGTGGCCTGCGCCTACGCTATGCAGCAAGCCATTGCCCCTTTTGCTCAGGTTCAGGTTGAAGGCAAAATCTTCCCCATCAGTGTGAAAATTGGGGTTGGCTACGGGCCGGGTATCTTTCTGACGATGGGCGATGGGGAAAGTACTATGGAGTCGGTACTGGCCGGGCGTGCCCTTGAGGATGCCGCTGCTGCCGAAGCTCACGCTGCCAGTACAGGCACGACGGGCAGTCGAGCCGTGGTGCTCGCCCCGAGTGCCTGGTCACGGCTGCCTGATCGTCTCCAGCCGCCCGGCAGCCAAGTGAACCGTCGCGACAGATCCACCACCCAGCCAGAATATCGCGTGATATCCTCCATGGAACACGACATGGCCCTGCTGCCTCCATGTGACTCCCCCCTGGTTGGGCTGGGCGAGGCAACACAGGAGCAGGTGCTGCGCCACCTTGCCCCCTACCTGCCCCAATCCATTTACGACCGGCTACTACTGGCTCAGGGTGATCTGCCCGGCGATTACCGGCGCGTGACCAATCTATTTGTCCTCTTCGAAGGGCTGAATTTCGACGACCCCGACATCGGTGATAAAACGCAGGCCTATTACCGCTGGGCGTATACCATTGTGGATCGCTATGGAGGGCGGCTGATTCACATGCTGGCTGACGATAAAGGGACGGGGTTGCACATCGCTTTTGGTGCGCCTGGCAAACACGCTGATGACCCAACACGGGGGCTTCGCTGCGCGCTGACACTGCAACGTGATCCCAGTCGCCCCTCCTTTATCACCCGGCAGCGCATTGGCATCGCCTCGGGCATTATCTTCGCCGCCACCATCGGCTCGCCGACGCGCCGGGAGTACACTGTCATCGGCAACGAGATCAATCTGTCAGCTCGACTCACCGCTGTCTGTAAGTCTATGGAAGTGTTGGTGGATACCTACACCCGGGACCGTACTGCTCGCCAATTTGAGTTCGAGGCATTGCCGCCGATGCAAATAAAGGGCAAAGCGCAGCCAGTCACAGCCTACCGGCTGCAGGCCGAGCGCCCAAGCGAGACGGGCCTGGTCGCTCGCTACCTGTCGAGTCGCTGGCGCATCGTGGGGCGCGATGCCGAGGTGGCCGCCCTGACACGCACCGCTGACGACGCCTTGGGCAAGCAAGGGCGCGTCATCGCTCTCGAAGGGCGGGCTGGTGTGGGCAAAACACGGCTGGTGGAAGAGGTGGTACGCCACTGGGTAGCCCACGGCGGCGATGGGTTTGTGGGCCAAGCCGTCTCTCATGGCCTCAACTCTCCTTACCACCTCTGGGCCAGTTTCTGGCACGCCTTTTTTGGGTTCAGCGAAGCCGACAGCGCTGAGCATCGCTGGGAGAAGGTAGAGGTCATCGTCGCTGACGAAGCGCCAGAGCTGGCCTCCTGGACCGGTATGCTGGCTCCGGTGTTAGGCTTGCCCCTGGCCGAAGTTTCCCCTACTTCAGTTGCACCTGCCTCGACTACGTTCGGGACACCCAGGGTAAACCCCTTCAGTCTCGACGCCGCCGACCGACGTCGCAAACTATTCGAAGTTACGCTCAATCTGCTCAAGGCACGCGCTCGTCGCCAGCCGCTGCTGGTGCTTTTCGAAGACCTGCATTGGGCTGACCGGCCATCATTGGAACTCATTGACTATGTCAGTGAACATATTTCAGAGATTCCATTGTTACTGTGCCTTTGCTTCCGGCCCCGCGAGGATATGGAACTGGACGTGCTCTCCTCAATGCATTGCACCTGGCGCGTTTTGGATGAACTTCAGCCCGGGCAAAGCATCGAGTTGGTACGCGCTATCCTGGGTGAGGTAGACCTGCCTTCCATTCTAGAGCGGGACATCTACGACAAAACTCAGGGCAATCCTCTCTTTGTGGAAGAAATCGTTAATAGCCTCATCGCCAGTGGCACTCTGGTGCTTGAAGACGGACATTATCGACTGTCGGGTGACCCAAGCGCTATCACTATTCCTGATACTCTGCAAGATTTGTTGATGGCCCGCATAGACCGGTTGGAAGCTCCCAGTCGGGACCTGGTGCAGGTCGCCTCGGTCATTGACCGGCGCTTCCCCTACACCATCCTGCGCGGCATCTATCCCTACCCCATGTCCGACCTGGAAATGCAAGACCGCCTCAACGAACTGATCCGCCCCGAGGACCTGACTCGCCTGGAGCATCCTGAACCCGACCTGGTATACCTCTTCAAACATGCTCTCACCCGCGATGTGGCCTACGCCAGCCTCCCCTTTGCCCGTCGCCGCGAGTTGCATCGGCAGGTGGGTGAATTTATGGAGGCTGCCTACGTCGATCACCTGGAAGAATACTACAGCACCCTGGCCTACCACTTCGACCAGAGTAAGCAATGGGAGCGCGCCTTCGTCTGTGCCCTGTTGGCCGGAATGCAAGCCCAGGAAGTCTACGCTAACGAGGAAGCCCTACGCTATTACCAGCAGATGGAAGATTACCTGACATACTTGCCCATCGAAACCTATTGGGCCAGCGCATTGCAAATGTACCTCAAACGTAACATCTTACACCGGCTCAACGGAGACTACGAGCTGGCCGAAGCAGACCTGACTCGTGCGCTTGACCTGGCACTACGGTACAACGACACCCGATCTGAGGCCGAGGCCTACTGTCTGCTGGCCGACTTACGCCATTACGAAATGCGCAACGAAGAATCTCTAGCGGCCGCCCACCAGGCCTATGTCGTTGCCTCGACCCATAACCACAGGGCGGAGATGAACACTGCCTTCGTGCAGTTGGGTATCGCCTGCCAGATGGTGGGGGATGTCGAGCGCTCGATGGAGTATCTGCAACAGGCCCACGACCAGGCAGAACAACGCGGCGACCGATTAACACTCGCTCGGGCGCTGAACACTATGGCCGTCGCCTGGTGGCTTTACCAGGGGGAATTGGACAAAGCATTGGACGGGTTCCAGCGCGTGCTCGAAATCCGACGCGAGGCCGGCGCCAAAGACCGCGAAGCAGAGTGTCTGGCCAACATCGCCAACGTGCAATTTCGGCGTGGAGATTTTGAGGCAGCATTGGAGACTAGCGAAACCGCGCTGCGCGTGGGGCGCGCCGCCGGCTGGCAGTATGGCCTGAGCTACGTCCAGCTCGACCAGGCCAAGGTCTACTGCTATCTGGGCGACTACAAGACCGGCCAGCAGCTCATTGAAGAAGCGAAGCAAAATCTGGTCCCGGGCGACGACCTGGGCCAGGCGTACGTTCAGCTCTGGCTAGGGCGTAGTATTCACTTTGATCTGGGGCGTGACGACTTGGCTATACCCATGCTAGAGGCAAGCTTACGATTTATGCGCGATTACGACCACTACGAGGAAATGATTCGAGCCCTGACCGCGTTGGGGGCAAGCTATCTGCGACAAGGCAACCTGACTCAGGCCCGAGCCTGCCTGGACGAAGCCCACGAACTGAGTCTGACCCAGCACTTCCCCTGGCAACGCTCAGAAATCTGCTACCGGTTGGGGCTGGTAGCATGGGCCGAAAATCGCCTCGACGAAGCCCGGCATAGGAGGGACGAAGCTACCAACTGGGCCCAACAAGCCCAGGCAGCCGTAGCCGAGGGGAGCAGCCCGGATTGGCTCGGCCCCGTTCACCTTCTTTTGGCCCAGGTCGCCCGTCAGCACGGGGCGCCCGTCAGCCAGGTAGCATCTCTCTACCATCAGGCAATCTCGCTGGCCGAGACTCGCTGCCGCGCCGTGGAACGGGCCTGGATCTTGCGCGAGGCAGGCCAGTATTTGGGCATTCACCCCCACGACGTTAGCCGCGCCCAAGCCCAAGCTCTCGCCCGCCAAGCTGAGACATGGCTGGCTGCACGGGGTATCGCCGGATAGCCCGAAAATCCTCTCGTCTGCGCCTTCGCGCCTTCGCGCCTTCCCCTCGGGGTCCCTTTGGGATGCGTTGAGACTTTTCCAGCACTCTCCTAGTCGTCAGAACATAGCGAGGAGGGCCCGCCATAGTGGCGGGCCTAAGATCAACAGGCCGACAACAACGGCGGCAATAGCCATCAGCAGCACAGAGCCTGCCGCCACGTCTTTGGCGACTTTGGCCAAGGGGTGATATTCTGCCGTTACCAGATCCACAGCCGCCTCGACTACTGTGTTGAACGCCTCGGCGGCCAGGACCAAACCAATGGTGAGAACAATGACAGCCCACTCAGTTCGATTTAATCCCAACCATAGCCCCACAGCTATGACGACTGTTGTCACTAATAGGTGTATGCGCGCATTGCGCTGTGTCCGAAGAACATACCAGAGGCCGGCGAAAGCGTATTTGAAACTGGCTAAGAAATCAGAAATGTCGCTCAATTTTATCGGCAATTCCACATGCGGGTATTATACTACAACCCTACCCCTCAATCGGTTGGACATATGCCAGCCCCAATCGGGCCAAGATGTCCGCCTGTCGCTTCCACATCACGGCCTTATCGTCGGGATGGACGTGATCGTAGCCCAACAGGTGCAACACGCCGTGAACGACCAGCAAGGCCAATTCTGCCTGGATGGGGTGGTCGGCAGCCGAGGCCTGTGCCTGTGCCTGAGGGTAAGCAATCACTACGTCTCCCAGATACACCTCGGCATTTGGTGGACCCACAAAATCGGGCGACTCACCGCCGAAGGAGAGAACATCGGTGGGAGCATCTATGCCGAGGTAAGCTCGATTAAGTGTACGCAGCGTTTCGTCATCAGTCACGACTAACGTCAATGCCCCTGCGCTCTGGCCTTCTGTCTCGAGAGTTGTCTGCGCAGCCAGACGGAGCCAATTGGCCGAGACGTTGGCGACGAACGGGTCCTCAATTTGTATATGCAACGACGCTGGCATAGGCATTGACTCTCTGGACTGGCGACTGGCGTAGGGATGCAGGGCATTGGTC
>CAYTNQ010000107.1:12052-14942 GCA_964439175.1 uncultured Anaerolineales bacterium
CCGCGCCCGGGGGGGCGCTCCCCCCGGCCTGGCCCCCCCCCCCCCCCCCCCACTTTCACCCTTCTTTATTCCTCTCCGGTTGGGATCGACTGAGGAGTGGGAAGAGCAACCGGGCTGCTTAGGGCAAGCTCTTCCTTTACTTCCTCTGGGTATTTGATACGGGGATGGAATAGGCCTTGCAGAATCTTAACAAATGCGCCGCGAATCTGGTCCAAATCGCGGGTCGTCAACTCGCATTCGTCCAGGTCGCCGTTGGTCAGTTTGTCGTTGATGATACGGCGCACGATTTTGTCAATCTCTTCAACAGAATTGGGGTGCGTCGCGCGTGCCGCCGCTTCACAACTGTCGGCCAGCATAACGATGGCTGTCTCTTTGCTCCGAGGTCCGGGGCCTGGGTAGCGGAAATCTGCCTCGTCCACCTGGGAAGGATCGTCTGCCTGATCGAGAGCTTGGTGGTAAAAATACTTAATGAGGCCTCTGCCCTGATGTTCGGGGATAAAGGCACGCACATCCCGTGGCAGGCGGTATTTTTTCGCCAGGTCCAGCCCGTCTTTCACATGGCTAATGATGATCTGTGCGCTGGTACGAGGATCCAGTCGATCCTGAACGTTAATGCCGTTCATCTGGTTTTCGACAAAAAAGTAAGGGCGCATTATCTTGCCCACATCGTGATAATAGGCTCCCACCCGAGTGAGAAGTGCATCGGCGCCAATCTGTTCGGCAGCCTGCTCGGCCAAGTTACTAACCATAAGGCTGTGATGATAAGTCCCGGGAGCGCGTAGCAAAAGCTGCCGCAGCAAGGGCTGGGTCGGCCGTGCCAACTCGAGGAGTTGTAACGAGGTAGTGATACCCAGAAAGTTACCCACCAAAAAGAACCCGATTAAGGTGAGGCTGGCCGAAAAAGCACCATTGGCCGCCCCAGCGCCTACGAGTTGCAACAATCCCATCGAGTCGAGGCCGCCGCCAGGAAGGCGAAAGATCAACACGATTGCCATGTTCGTCAGAGCTACATAAACGCCCGACCAGAACAGCCGGTTCACTCGCTCAACTGGTCCCAGGCTGAAGATCCCGACCAGCCCACCTATCACCGCATAAACTGTGAACTCCAAAGAGCCGCCGGCAACGTAGCCAATGACGAGTCCGACGAGAATCGTGACCAGGATGCTCAGTTGCACTTCGATCAGCGCGGCCAACATAATCGAGAGGGCAGCCATAGGGAACACATAGGGCAAAAGGGTGTGCCCAGGCACCATAAGGCGAATCATTCCGACGAACAACAGTAAAAGCAAAAGGAGCAGCCCCATATGACGGGGCTGACCAATGACACGCGGACGGAAGCGCAATATGTATAGCCCAATTACCAGGCCAATGAGGGTAATAAAAGTCACATCACCAACGACAGCAGATAAATTAAAAGCCGGCTGCTGCAACCCCAATTCTTCAAGCGCTTCGACGTCCGCAGGCCTGACCAGATCACCAGCACGCAGGATCCGTTGGTTTTTCTCATAGGTAACGACAACGGGCTGCACACCCTCACGTGCCAGTTGCCGTTCTTCGGTGGTGCGCTGTTCGTTGACGAAAGTGTTGGGCTGGACCAAATCCTCAACGATGGCAACGACGACCGCTGCCGCCTGATCGCTCACATCCAGGTCCAATAACATGGGTAGTCGCCGGCGAGCAGCGGCCAATTGATTGGGTCGAATCTCGGCACGCATGGCCTGGTCGAGGACAGCAATCGTTTCGGCCTTGATTACCGCCCAGATTTCGCTGTTAGCGGTCAGCATGCTATCGATGATGCTATTGGTCAATGTGAGGTCGTTGACGGCTGCAATCAATTCACGCTTCTCGTCGAGGGAGGCATAGTTGTCGGCTCGAACAGAGTCGAAATAGTCGAAAACTTGCCGGGCACGAGCGATCTGTTGCCGGGCGATCCGGGTGTCGGGAAGGTCATAAACTTCGGTAACAGCCGCCTCGGCCCGAGCACGGGCAGCTTCGGTTTGAATTTGGCTCACATAGGTGATGCGTTCGGGCGCCAACACATCACGCTGCACGACGTCCCCCACGTCGAACTGCTCATTGCTGCCACCTGGCGGAATCTTTAACACCAAGATCAGACTGCTCAACACCACAAATAGCAGCCCCATAAGCACAGCACGCAGCTCGGCCATGCCGGGAAAAGGCGAACCGCTTTTGGGTTTGAACAGTTTGTTGCCGCCCAGTAGATTATCTATCAAATCTCAAATCCCTGTAAGGGCTATCTACCCCTCGCTCAGTACTTCTCGTACTATCTGGTTTACCAATCGTCCGTCAGCTCTGCCCTTTAATTCGGCCATCAAGTGTTTCATCAAAAGCCCCATGCCCGACATATCAGATACACCCAGGTCAGTAGCAGCTTTTCGGACGGCGGCTAACACTTCGTCTTGGGTCATCTGGCGCGGCAGGTAGGTTTGGATGACGGCCAATTCGGCTTGTTCAGCAGCAACCAGGTCGTCACGCCCCCCTTTTTGGAATTCGACGATTGCGTCCTGGCGTTGCTTCGCTTGCTTCTGGATAACTGCCAGCACCTCTTCGTCGGTCAGAGCGAACTGAGCGTCGTCTACAGACAGATTTTCTATGTCAGCGCCCTTGGCTCGCTGCGCTTCCATAAAAACAGACCGTTTTTCGATCTCGGCCGCGCCGACCGCTGATCGGATTAGGCGGATAGTCGCTTTGCGTGTCTCATCTCCCGATTTCATCGCCTCTTTTAAATCTTGCATCAATTGGTCCTTGAGGCTCATATGTCCCTCCTTACCACGAGCATAAAAAGGCGGGTTTACTATAAATTATAAGGGCGCGTTCAAAATGGGTTGGTAGGGGCAGGTCTTGCACCTGCCCTGGACACCCGCAAGGG
>CAYTNQ010000108.1:0-14797 GCA_964439175.1 uncultured Anaerolineales bacterium
TCCTCTTCGTCTACACCCAGCGCAAAGCCCTGGGCCTGGATGCCCTGGTCAAGGGGCGTCGCTACGACTTCTTCTCGAGCGTGATGCGCACCTTCAACCTGGCCACCGAGGAGCTGGTAGACTGCGGTGACCTGGAGCGCTGGTGCCAGCAGAACCTGGACGGCTGCGGCGCCGACGAAAGCGACCTGTGGGGGGAACGGGCCGTCGTGGCCGGGGCGTACGAGCGCTACTGCCGCCTGCTCCAGGAACAGGGGTTGGTCGACTTTGCCTTTCTGCAGCGCCACGCCCTGGCCCTGCTGCAGGATCATCCGGCCATCCTGGCCGAACTGCAAGCGCAATACCCGGATATCCTGGTGGACGAATACCAGGATACCAACGCCGCCCAGGATCGCCTGCTGGCCCTGCTGGCCGGCGACGGCCGGCGGCTGGCAGTGGTCGGCGACGACGACCAGAGCATCTACCGCTTTCGCGGGGCGACGGTCCAAAACATTCTCACCTTCCGCCAACGCTTCCCCGGAGCGCACGTCGTGCACCTGACACACAACTTCCGCAGCCGGGAGTCCATCGTGCAGCATTCGCTGCAAGTCATCGCCCACAACCCGGCCCGCTTTCCCAAGGACTTGCTCACCGTGCGCGGCCAGGGCAGCGACGTCCTGCTGGTCTACGAACGCACCGCCCAGGAGGAAGCCGGAGCCGTGGTGGACTTGCTGCGTCGCCTGCATCAGGCGGCGATGGTCGCCCGCTACGGCGACGTCGCCATCCTGCTGCGCAGCGTGCGCTCCTACGCCGGCGCGTACCTGGAGGCCCTGCGCGCGGCAGATATCCCCTATCACGTCATCGGCGACGCCAGCTTCTTCGAGCGGCAGGAGATCGCCCAACTCTACGACCTATTCAACTTTCTGGGTGCATCCAAAGCCTGGGGTGACCGCTACCTGCGCCACCCGCTGGTCGGGCTCGGCGCGGCTACCCGGCGGGCGCTCCAGGCGCACAAAGACAACCTGCTGGAGGTCGCCGGCGACGAGAACTGGCGGGCGCTGGGCGTCGCCGATGATGCCGACCGCCGCCGCCTGGAAGCGCTGTTGGCCCTCAAGCGGCGCGTCCAGGCCCAGGAGCAGCGCTCCCTGCTCGAGGTCTTCTACGGCCTGCTGGCCACCACCGGCTGCGTGGCCCGTTTCGAGCGAGAGGGAGACGTGGAAGCGCTGGCCAACCTGGGGACGATGAGCCGCCTGGCTGCCGCCTGGGACGAATACGGCTCGACCCGCAACTTCTACCCCTTCCAGCAGTACCTCAAGCTGCTCAGAGAGGGCGGGGTGGACCCGGTGACGGTCCCGCCCGAGGACGCGGTGCAGGTCATGACCATCCACCAGGCCAAGGGGCTGGAGTTCCCGGTCGTGGTGCTGGGTGCCGCCATGAACGGGCGGCTGCCCGGCAGCCAGCGCCGGGACCGCTACGAAATCCCTTACACTTTGCGTGCCAGCGGTCCCCCGGAAGTCGAGGACCCGCACCTGGTCGACGAGCGCAAGCTGTTCTACGTGGCCGCCACCCGGGCGCGCGACCTGCTCATCCTGGGCACGGCAGACGTGGTCAACAAGCGCGGCGGCGGTCCCAGCTCCTTCCTGTACGAGATGTTCGGCGATGACCTGAGCCTCGCCGCCGACCTGACCCATGCTTACGTCGCTGGCGTGGAGAGCCGGAGCGGGGGGCGCCACGAGCCGCGCGAGCGGTGCAGTTTCAGCCAGTTGGCCTACTACCTTCAGTGCCCCATGCGCTACAAGCTGGCCGTGGTGTACGGCCTCCAGGTCCCCTGGCTGGACCCGGTGGATTTCGGGGCCAACGTCCACCGCGCGCTGGAGGCCATCCACCAGCGGGCATTGGCCGGCCAGGTTCCCGGCGAGGAAGACGTCCCGGCCATCGTCGCCGAGAGCTGGGTCTCCAATCGCCGCACCCGGCCCGAGCGGGAAGCGGAGTACCGGGCGGCGGCCGTGGAGCAACTGCGCCGCTACCTGCGCGAGCACGGCGGGAGCCTGTCGCGCCTGGTCCAGGCGGAGACGGCTTTCTCCTTCTCTCTCGCCGGGCGGGTGCTGGTGGGCAAGATCGACCTGCTGCGCCGTGGGGAAGGGGATGGGGTCGAGGTGGTGGACTTCAAGACCTCAGCGGCGCTGCCCATCCAAGCCGAACGGATTGACCTGCAACTGGACCTGTATGCGCTGGGGACGCAGGCCAGCCTGGGGCAGGCGGTGGGCCGGCAGACCGTTCATTTCCTGAAGGATGGCCAGGTGGAAACGTGGGCCTGGTCGGGGGAGCGGGATGCGGCGGCGCAGGCGCGCCTGGCGGAGGTGCTGGAGCGCATCGCCCGGGGCGATTTCTCGCCCCAGACGGACTATTGCCCGCGCTGCGAAGAGTTCCGCGCCATTTGCCCCTATGCCCCGGACGAATCTTCTCAAAAGTAGGGGCAAACCCTTGCGGCAATGGTCATAGGTTAAGAGACTTGGTGATTTGTCTACCGTAGCTTTCCACAACATGTCATTCTGAGCGCAGCGAAGAATCCCTGAGATTTTTGCTTTACAATCGATCGTCACAGGGATCCTTCGGCCTCCGGCTTCACCTGGTGCCGCACCCCAGGTGCACCGTCCCGGCACGGGGCAGGCAGGATGACATGCCATAAAAGTTATGTGAATCTCGCCTTCACAAATCCCGAAAATGTTTAACCTATGACCATTAGCCCTTGTGGTTGCACCTACTTTTGAGAGGATACATCCGGACGAACTGAGGGGAAGGTGAGCCGATGAAAAGCTTCGATCAATTATTACAAGAGGACATTCAGGCCTACGAAGGACGGCACGACGACCTGATCTACCAGGCGCCGGCGCTCTACCGGCTGCTGGTCCGGCTCTTGGACGACCCGGCCCTGCCGGGGCGGCTGCGGCCGCTGGTCCTTGGCGCCATCGCCTACTTCATCCTGCCCGCCGACATCATCCCCGAAGACATCTACGGCCCCTACGGCTACGTGGACGACATCTTCCTGTGCGCCTTCGTCGCCGGCCGGGTGCGGGAGGCAGTAGGGGGCGACGACATCCTGCTCGACAACTGGGAGGGCGAAGCGCCCCTGCTGCCCCTGATCCAGGACATCCTGGCCCATGAGGCCGACCTCATCGGCGACCAGCGCGAGCGGATTTTGGGGTATATTGGGTATGAGTACTTGCAGTGAGGGAGCGCCAAGGACAGGAGGGCGAGAGGGCCGACCTGCCCCCCGGCTTGCTGCGCTTGCATCCCTTTTCTACACCCAGCTTACCCTGACACGAGATGGCTGTGCCTGCTGTAGGCCAAGGAGGGGTGACGCCCGGGTCGAGACGGTTCCCAGCGAGAATGAGTGCTGTGTGTATTTGCTGGGGCACGGCCGGTGATCAATGAGAGATTTCTTGGAGAGTGGTGGCTGTAGGACACCACACTACAACTAATTGGGAAATAAACGAATTTTCTCACCTGCAGAGCCATTCGTTGTATTCCAAATTCGTTGCGCAGTGCCGCTTTGCGGCGTAGTGTTGTGGGAGCGAAACAGACTTTCCAAGAAAACACAGCAGGCACGGGTCGCATCCACCTGTTGCCCGGTCTTCGCGCTTCGTGGCTTCGTGGGCCTTTCGCGCCTTCGTGGTCCTGATTCCTCTTCCCCTTGCAAAAACCTGACGCACATACCTGCGGAACGGGACCATTGTCAGCGACAGGCAAGCATGCTATACTGAGAACATAACCCTGGGACTGATAACGAGGAAACGACTTGACTTTGGTGAAAACCTCATGATAAGTCCAGGCGGTTGAAACGGCGGCGACGGGAGCAAACGAGCGATACTCAAATGAAACGATATCACCGAGGCGAGCCCAAATCTGTTGAAAACGAAGAAGTTGATGCTTTCTTGCAAGAAATTGCCAGGATTTGCAAAGAACATGGCTTTTCTTTGAGCCACGAAGACGCTCACGGCTCTTTTATCGTGGAAAAATATGATAAAGACAACATACAGTGGCTCATGCAGGCTATGATTGGTGAAAGCATAGATATCGATTGAACCATCTACTCATTGGCGGGGTTAAGAACAACGCATACGCAGGGTTGAACGCATACATCTGGCCACGGAAAAAAATCCGTTCCATCCTGCCGATCCGTGTTCTAAACGATGACGAAAAACCGCAAAAGACGTGACACTCGGGAAACGAGGCCGCTATGAGCGCACCGCTTCAACTGTCGATGGGCATCGGAGCCCCCCATCGCAACCAATCCCTCTTCTCGGACCACTATCTCAATACCCTCCTCCCGGCTGACCCGCGCTGGGATGCGGCGCTGCCGGAGGCGCAGGCGTTCCTGGCCTGGCTGCAAGACCTCTACCGCCGGGAGCAAAATCACCTGGCCGGCTACAACGAGTCGCAACTGGAGGAGCACTGGTTCAAACCCATCTTGAGCCGGTTGGGTCACGTCTTCGAGCCGCAGGCGGGGGTTCCCGGCCTGGACAGGGGGATCAAACACCCCGATTACGTCTTCTTCCCGGGTGAGGCGACCCGCCAGTCTGCCGTGAGCGCCCAGAAGACGGGTGACTACGCAGCCCAGGCGCTGGCGGTGGGCGAAGTCAAGGCCTGGGACGTCCCTCTGGGCAAACGCCAGAAAGGGGGAGGGGCCAGCTTCGACGCCCAAAACCCCAGCTTCCAGATCGATTATTACCTGCGGGCCACTGGCCTTAAGTGGGGGATACTCAGCAATGGGCACCTGTGGCGGCTGGTCCACGCCGACAGCAGCTATCGCCTGTCCATCTATTATGAAGTAGACCTGGTAGATCTGCTCAGCCGGGCGGACGCCTCCGCCCTGCGCTACTTCACCCTCTTCTTCCGCCAGGCCGCCTTTCGACCCGACGCGCAGAGGCGCCTTTTCCTGGCCGACGCCCTGGCCGCCAGCAAAGCCTATGCCCTGGCCCTGGAGGAAGACCTGCAACACAATGTCTACCAGGCCCTGGAGAAGCTGGTGCAGGGTTTTCTGGACCTGCCCGGCAATGGGTTGGGCCAGGCCGACCTGCGCCAGATCTACGAGAACAGCCTGTACCTGCTGTATCGCCTGCTCTTCATTCTCTACGGTGAGAGTTGGGGCCTGCTGCCCATCCACAACCCGGCCTATCGCGACCATTACAGCCTGCACCGGCTCAAGCGCGAGTTCGCCCGGCTGGCCAGCCCTCCCGCCCCCATGACCCAAAAATATTGGGGAGATATGCAGCAACTGTTCCAGATCATCAACGGCGACAACGCCGCCCTCAACCAGCACCTGGGTGTGCCTCGCTACAACGGCCGCCTGTTCGACCCGGAGCAGCACCCCTTCCTGGCCCAAAAGGGAGTGGGGGACCGCGCCCTGGTCGAGGCGGTCAACCTGCTCTCCCAACGCCAGGGGGAGGGCGGGCGCAGGGAGTTCGTGGATTACCGCACCCTGGGCGTGCGCCAACTGGGCTCGATCTACGAAGGGTTGCTGGAGTATCAGCCGCGCTACGCAACGAGGCCGATGGCCGCGGTCCGTGATGGCAAGGGGGAACGCTGGGTGGCTGAGGCTGAATCCGTGAGACCCTTGGGGTCTCCGAAGACCCCAAGGGTCTCGCCTAAAGTCGTCGAGCGGCGCGAGGCCGGCCAGGTGTACCTGGAGACCGACCGGGGGGAGCGCAAAGCCACCGGCTCTTATTACACGCCGCAGTACATCGTGGAATACATCGTAGACAACACGCTGGGGCCGCTGGTGGAAGAGGCCCGGGAGCGGGTCAAGGCACGTGCCAAAGGGGCCAGGGGCAAAGCCGCCCGGGCCCGCGCCGAGCAGTCCTTCGTCGAAGAGATCTTGAGCCTGAAAGCCCTGGACCCGGCCATGGGCAGCGGCCATTTCCTGGTGGAGGCCACCGAGTATCTGGCCCGTGCCCTGGCCACCGACCCTTACGTGGAAACGGAAGCGCCGGCCGAAGAGGACCTGATCCACTGGAAGCGGCGCGTGGTGGAGCGCTGTATCTACGGCGTGGACAGGAACCCGCTGGCGGTAGAGCTGGCCAAGCTGAGCCTGTGGCTGGCCACGGTGGCCGCCGACAAACCCCTCAGCTTCCTGGATCACCACCTGCAGTGCGGCGACTCGCTGGTGGGCGCGCGGGCCGCCGACCTGGGTTGGGCGCCGCCGGTTATCCTGAGCAAGAAGGCGCAGAAGCAACTGGAACAGCAGAAGGCGGGCCAGGTCAACATGTTCGAGTATCTGCTCAGCCAACAGTTACCGGTCATGCTGGGCAAGGTGCTGGAGATCACCGGGGTGGAGAGCGACAGCTACGAGACGGTGCAGGCCAAGGAGTCCGCCGACGAGGCGGTTAGAGAGTTAAAAGCCCCCTTCCAGGCGGTGGCCGACCTGTGGGTCAGCGCCTACTTTGTCCCCGCAGGGGGCTTCGGCCACGAATTCACGCCGGGCGAGTACGAGGAAGCGTTGGGGTTGATCGGGAAACCGGGCGAGTTGCTGGCCCTGCCTGCCGTGCGGCGGGCGCGGGAGATGGGCGACGAACGCCGTTTCTTTCACTGGGAATTGGCCTTCCCCGAGGTGTTTTACGACCAGAACGGGCAGCCTCTGCACGACAAGGCGGGGTTTGATGCAGTGGTGGGGAATCCGCCATACGATGTTCTCGCAGAGAAAGAACGAGAAGAGAACTTAAAACCGTTAATTGCATTTTTTGAAGACCACCCGCATGTGCAAGCGGCATTTGGTCGAAAGATAGATTTATATCGCCTCTTTATTGCAAAGGTATTAAATCTACTGAAGAAGTGTGCCAGATTTAGTCTCATTGTCCCAATGTCGATCTTAGCTGATCTCCAAACGCTACCACTCCGACGACATATCTTGGAACAACATGGCTTTACCCAAATAGATGCTTTTCCACAAAAAGACGACCCCAAGAGGCGAGTCTTTTCAGAGGCCAAACTGCCGACTAGCGTCATTATCGTCCAAAGGGAGCCAGACAAAGTCGAACCATTCCACGTGTTTGTTCATCCAGGACGACTACTGGAAGAGATCTCTGGTTCATACACCGCTACAGCGGAAGAAATAGCCATTTTCAACAAAGATAGCTTGCTGATCCCGTTACTTGCCTCGGAAGCAGCATTCAAACTCGCTGTTAGGCTCGCTAGTGCTGATGAATTCAAGCCGATGGGAAAGCAACTACAGACACACCAAGGTGAAATCAATGAAACCACAATGCACGATCTTTTGAGTCAGAACCCTCTTACTGGCCCTAAAGTGCTTCGCGGGGGCAACGTGCAACGTTACGAATTCTTGAAAGACGCACGGCAGGGTACTGATAAATACATAGATGTTGAAAGATATGAAACGACTGTTGGTGGAAAACGCATCGAGCATACAAAGCAATACCGTATTGGTTATCAGCGTAACTCTGCCTTGGACAATTGGAGGCGATTAATCTTTGCTCCATTGCCGGTACCAAGTTATTGCTTTGACAGCATTTCCTATTATGTTGTTGGTGAAGATAAAACCTGGGGTCACTTTCTACTGGCGCTATTTAACAGTGAATTGCTTAATTGGCGTTTCAGCCTCACGAGTACTAACAATCACGTTAGCACCAGTGAGATCGCAGAATTGCCACTGCGCACAATTCACTTCACCACCCCTGCCGACGAGCGGGCGCGGCTGGCCAAGGAGGGGCACCGGTTGTACCAAGCCCGCCTGCCTGCCCCAGACTTCCGAGGGCTCCAAGACCTCGGAGGTCTGAAGGGCTTTGAGCGCGTGCTGGACTTTGTGGAGCATCAACTGAGCCAGGAGCCGGAGCGGGCCGACGCCGTCCACGACTTGCTGGCCTACCTGGCCGAGCAGATGATCGAGATGAATAAACACAAGCAGGCCGCCGTCGAAGCCTTCTGGCTGGACCTGGAGGGAGTGACCGAGGCGGCGACCTTCGAGACGCTTCGGAATAAAGGCAAGCAGGAGGCAACGCTGTGGAAGCGGTCCGAAGCCTGTCGCCCCTTCGTGAATCCGGAAAGCCACGCCACGCGTAGCCTGGACGAGAGCCTGGCCTGGGACGAAGAGGCTTTCAAGGCTTTTGTCAAGGCGCTGGCGAGGAATGTGGAGGGCCTCAGCAGGTTGGTCAGGGTGTACCAGGCGCACGGCCCCGCTTACCAGGAGCTGATCGCACGCCTGGAAGCCACCGACCGGCTGATCGACCAGATCGTGTACCGCTTGTACGGGTTGACCGAGGAAGAGATCATGGTAGTGGAAGGGAGACAGCCGGAGAGGAACTGAGGGGGGATGCTTAAGTTCACAGTCGTTCTCAACAAGAGACCTGATATGCCGATGGACCAGTTTCGCGACTGCTTCCGCAATGTGCATGGACCTGGCCTATCACCGGGACTACGACCAGGCGCAGAGAACTACGTGAGTCAGCCGGGGTTATTTCTGGCACGAGCTTTCTCGGAAAGTGTGTGTTGCACTTGCCCTGCGGCCAGCACGGGCGGAACACTACAACAAATTTAGAATGGAACGAATTTCGAACCGGGCGAAGATAATTCGTTGTTTTCCCAATCCGTAGGACTATCAGTTTGTTCGTTGTAGTGAAGAGGCCGATGAGATTGGACAGTTTCTGGATCGTTGCCCATAATGTGTGCATATCGTTCAATATATTTAAACCTGTTGCACACATGAACCCTGTACTACCACTCCCCCCGATCGTCAGCGGCTTTACGAGATTGCGGAGCAGCAGGCCGGGTATTTCACGGCCGCTCAGGCTCAGTCGGACCACCATACAGTGAGGGAAAGAGGGACAAGCCACATGGCTAAAAAGAAGAAACCAAAACGGCTGAAGCGCCGGGTTAGACCTCAGGCCGGCCCAAAGAAGCCGCCGGCCGGCCAATACCGGGAGGGCGACGGCGTGCGGGTCAAACCCGGCACAGTCTGCCCCGACGC
The DNA here is from genome assembly GCA_964439175.1 of uncultured Anaerolineales bacterium. Taxonomy (GTDB): domain Bacteria; phylum Chloroflexota; class Anaerolineae; order 4572-78; family NAK82; genus CAYTNQ01. The sequence goes on from CAYTNQ010000108.1 coordinate 8,957, forward strand.
CCCGGACCTGGACATCGGCGGCTGGCAGGGCCGGGTCACCGATTTGACTCACGCCCATGATGCCTCGGACCCGATGCTTGGCTTTGCCTGGGACAGCATCTCCTTGCGGGCCATGCCGGCCTGGTTCATTGAAGATTCTGAACGTCAAGGCCTCGGCTGGAGCCAGATGTACCTGGGCCTGGATGAGGTCGAACCGGCCGAACCCCGCGACACGGAGTGGGACGTGGAAGAGGTGCGCGAAGAAATCGCGACGCGTTTCGGGTGGCTGGGCATTGGCCCAGAAGGTGAGAGTATCCAGGCGGTGGTGAACTCCGCCGAGGATAACACGAACGAGTGGGAGGTGCTGCTGGCCTGGGAAGAGCACCTGGGGCGGGGCTTGCAGTTTCCCTTCGAGGCCGAAGTTGACGAGTTTCAGGAGCGCGGCCCGCTGCAGGCGGGGGACCGGCTGACAGTGCTGGGGATCGAGGACGTGGATGACTTCTACGGCGTGCTCGTCTCCTGCCGTCAAGGCCGGCGGCGCTATGCCTTTCCGCTGGCCGACCTGGCCGCCCTCGGCGAGGACTCGCCCAACGCGCAGCCGGTTCAAGACTACCGTGTGTGGTTTGCCAATCGTTGATGTAGGATACCCTGGACTGGCCGTCAAGGGCACATCTGCCTCGCGAGCGGCACGGTGCGGGGGTGCAGGCGTGCATACGGATTTATGCGGATAATGTTTAAGTACAAACACGAAAGTTTTGCAGGTTCGTAGTGATGACTTTAGTCATTGATTACGCGCGGAAACGACTAAAGTCGTCACTACGAACCCATCAAGACTTAATTGGTTATACTTAAAAAATCCGTGTTAATCCGTGTTAACACCTGCACTTGCGCGCGGTGCAAGCCTGCCCTTGACGGCCAGTCCAGGGTGTCCGTGTCCCATTCAAAATGTGAACTGTCATTTCGACAAGGGAATTCGATATGACTCAGTCTCTTCTTGGTCCAGACAACCTGGGCGACGGCACTCAGCCCCAGGTAAACGTCTACACCGACGGCGGATGCGACCCCAACCCCGGGCCCGGCGGCTGGGCGGCCATCGTCCGCTGGGCTGACCGCGAATGGGTGCTCAGCGGCAACGATCCCGACGCCACCAACAATCGCATGGAACTCCTGGCGCCGGCTGCCGCCCTGGCCCTGCTGGAAGGCCTGCTGGGCCGCTGCCAGGTGGCCATCTACACCGACTCGGAATACCTGCGCCAGGGCATTACGGAGTGGATAGATAGCTGGGTAGCCCGGGGGTGGCGCACCAGCGGCCGGCAGCCGGTCAAAAACCAGGATCTGTGGCGCCTCCTGCACCGGCTGACCCAGGCCCACGAGGTGAGCTGGCACTGGCTCAAAGGGCACGCGGGCCATCCCTTCAACGAGCGCGCCGACCGGCTGGCGACCGAGGCACTGCGCGCGCTCCGCCGTGGCCCGGGTGCGCCCGATGCGCATTACGCCGCCGGGGATGGTGGGCCGGCCGTCGAGATCTGCGTCAAGGCTTCCTGCCGGGGGGCGCAGGGCCCCGGCGGCTGGGGTGCGGTGCTGCGCATGGACGAGCACACCCGGGCGCTGAGTGGCGCCGAGCCGGTCACCACGGCCAATGCCATGCTCATCCGGGGTGCGGTCGCGGCCTTGAAAGCCCTGAATCGGCCCTGCCGCGTCGTCCTCTACTCGGACGCGGACTACCTGGTCAAAGGCGCCTCCCTCTGGGTGCAGAATTGGCAGGCGCGCGGCTGGCAGACCCGGGATGGCAAGCCGGTCGCCAACCGGGAGGCGTGGGAGGCACTGTTGGAAGCGGCCCGCCCGCACCAGGTGACCTGGCTGTTGGCCCAGGGCGATGCCGTCCCCCAGGACCTGGCCTGGGCCGCCAGCCTGGCCGCCCAGGCGGCGCAGCCTGAGGGGAGGGGGAGCGACGCGAACTTGGATCAAGATCTGCCTCAAGTGGAACCGCATGACGAACCTGCAGGTCCCCCGAATGGGGGATGACGAATGACGAAGGACGAAAGACGAGTGACGAATGACGAATGACGAAAGACGAAAGACGAAAATCTGCCTTGGTCTTTCGTCGCCTGTGCCCTTTGGGTATTCGTCCTTCGTCCTTCGTCCTTAGCCCTTCGTCTCCGAGGTCTGAGAATGAAAGACATCAGTATCCCCTTTTCGCTGTTTGACTTCTTCGCCATCCTCTTACCCGGCGCCGTCGGAGCCTTTGGCCTGTACCTCTTCGCCAACCCGGCCCTGACCCCCGCCGGGCACCAGGCGCTTGTCTCCCGGGTCGTCCTGGGGCAGATCACCGGCCAGATAGCCGTGCTGACGGGCGTGGTGCTCTTCAGCTACCTGATGGGGCACGTGTTGAATGCCCTCTCCGAGCTGCTCGTCGACCGGCCGGCGAATGCGCTGCTGGGTTGGTCAACCAGCCAGTACCTGGTCGGCTTGCGCTTGTCGGCGGACAAAGGCTTGCGCTGGACCGGCCTGGGTTGGCCGCCGCACCTCCCGCTGCATCGCGCGTACGTATGGGCGGCGCCGGAGAAAGCTTCAGTATTTGGCCGGCTGTTGCGCGCCTGTGTGGAGGAAACATTCGGTGCTGATGTGTTTGACGAAGTCCGCTATACCTTTAACCTGGTGCAGGCTTCGGTGCGGGAGCACATGAAAGAGGCGGCGGCCACCGCCCAAATCTTCATCGCCACCGCAGTTATGTTTCAGAGCCTGGCGGTGGCGATGCTGCTGATCGGAGTGGCGCTCTTGTGGGGAGCCATCAGCGCCCAGATCTCGGCGGCCTCATTCCTGGGCGGTGAGGCGTTGGTGGTTGTCCTGCTGCTCATCTTCCTCTTCTCCTATCGCCGCTACAAGCGCATGTGGGTCGACACCTTCTTCGTGGCTTTCGTCACCTGGGCCAAAGAGACGAGCTGACCTTAGCCATTATAGTTACCCGACAAGATTTGGGTGATGCGCGAGAACTATGACTCACGGACAGAAGGAAACACGGACTTGAATTCCTCTATACTACTTACCAGATTCATTTGGCACCATACTGGGTTTCGCGGTAATGATAACTCTGGATGTGGCCCTTTCAAAGGTAGGTTTTTGGGGACTTGCGCGAGACGCGGCTCTCCCCCCCTCAGTCCCCCCCGCTGGGGGGGGAAGCTTGGCTCCTCCCCCCCAGCGGGGGGAGGTTGGGAGAGGGGAGAGCCCTGTCTCGCGCAAGCAACCCGACTTGGGGATCAGGTTCAGACGCTGTCCAGTCTGCTGTCGTCTCAATCCCCAAAAATCTACCCATGAAAGCCCCGCTGGGGGGGAAGCTTGGCTCCTCCCCCCAGCGGGGGGAGGTTGGGAGAGGGGAGAGGTTCGCCAGTCCCAAAAGACCTACCCATGAAAGGGACGTGGCTTGGGGTTGAGGCCACTTGGGGTGGCAGGCGGGAGGAGGGAGCAACATGGCAGACCTGACCGGCAAGACCCTGGGCCGCTATCGCCTGGTGGAGCGCATCGGGCGGGGCGGCATGGCTACCGTTTACAAAGCCTACCAGCCCGCGCTGGAGCGCTACGTGGCGGTCAAGGTCATGCACGAGCAACTGGCGGTCGAGGACCCCCAGTTCTTCAAGCGTTTCCAGCGCGAAGCCAAAGCCGTCGCGGCCTTGCGCCATCCCCACATCGTCCAGGTCTTCGACTTCGGCGTCGAAGATGACGTGCCGTATATGGTGATGGAGTACCTGGAGGGCGTTACCCTCAAAGATGAGCTGCAGGCGCTGACCGGGCGCGGCGAGACCATGCCGCTGGAGGACGTGGGGCGCATCTTCCAGGCCGTCGCCAGCGCCGTGGAGCACGCTCACGGCCAGGGGATGGCGCACCGGGACCTGAAGCCGGCCAACGTGATGCTGACGAACAAGGGCGACGTGGTGTTGACCGACTTCGGCATCGCCCGCATTGTGGGCGGGACGCAATACACCGCCACCGGGGCTATCCTCGGCACGCCGGCCTACATGTCGCCGGAGCAGGGCCAGGGCCAGGGGGGCGACGAGCGCAGCGACGTGTATGCGCTGGGCGTGATCTTGTACGAGATGGTCACCGGGCGCGTCCCCTTCGATGCCGACACGCCGCTGGCGGTGATTTACAAGCACATCAGCGACCCCTTGCCGCTCCCGCGCCGCTTGAACCCGGCCCTGCCCGAGGGCGTGGAACAAGTCATCCTCAAAGCCCTGGCCAAGCGCCCCGAGGACCGCTATCAACGCGCTTCCGCCATGGCGGATGCGTTGGCGGACGCCCTGGCGGGTGAGAAGGCGGCGGTCGAGCGCGACGCCTACGCCACCGAGGTGACCGCGCCGGAGCTGGCATCCCCTACCCTCGCTCCACCTGCGGCAAGGCCATCAGTTGGCCTTCCCCCCTGGGCCTGGGCGGCCGGCGGCCTCGTCCTGGGCGGCCTGCTGGTTCTGATCGTCCTGCTGGCGACGGGCCAGGTAGGGGGGGAGAGGCCCGGCGCACCGGTTGCTCCGCTGAGCACGGCGCCGGCCGCAGTACCCTCCCCGCCGGCGCAAGCCCCGGCCCCGACACCTGACCAGGCAGGGGGGGATACCACCCCCGCCGCATCAACGCCCCTGGCTGAGGCAATCATCGTGGATAACACGGCCTCCGGCTTTCGCGTCGAATCCGGGGTTTGGGGAGACTGTTACTACGACGAGTGCGAAGGCACCAGTTACGGCGTCAATTTCCGCTACGCCGACCCGGAGTGCACCACCTGCCGCGCCCGCTTCGACGTCGGGGTTGGCAGCGGCGGTGAGTACCAGGTCTGGGCCTGGTGGCCGAAGGGCAGCGATCGAGCCACAGACACCCCCTTTACCGTCAGCGCTGGGGCCGACTCGTTCACCGTCCAGGTGGATCAGCGTCGCCAGGGCAGCACGTGGTATCCGTTGGGGGGAGTCACCCTGGAGGCGGGGGGCTCGGTGGGCGTCCTGGTGGCGGGCAGCGACACCGGCTATGCCAACGCCGACGCCGTGGCCTTGACGCCGGCCGGGTCCGGGCCGCCGGCGAATAAGCAGACCGGTGTGGCCGAGCTGCCGGCCGGGGCGATCGTCGTGGACAACACCGGCCCCAATTTCAGCATCGAGAGCGGGGATTGGGAGTCCTGTTGGGACGGTGACTGCGGCGGGACCAGCCACGGCGACGATTTTCTGTACGCCGAGCCGGGTTGCACCGATTGCCTGGCGCGCTTTGAGTTCCAGGTCAGCGCTGCCGGCGAGTACCAGGTCTGGACCTGGTGGCCGGGGGGAGGCGATCGGTCTATGGACACGCCCTTCACCATCCAGCACGCGGGCGACTCGTTCACCGTCGTCATGGATCAACGGGTCAACGGCAGCGCCTGGTATCGCCTGGGCCGGGTGACCCTCGCGGGGGGGGAGTCGCTCAGTGTCCTGGTGCGCGGCAGCGACACCGGTTACGCCAACGCCGACGCAGTGGCTCTGACGCAGTAGCGCTGGGCGAGGGATGACCGGCTACGCGGTGACCTTAAGAATACCTTAAGGTTCATATTAGGCTATCTTAAGGACAACCTGGCTTGTGACGTGTTATAGTGAGGTTTGTGCATCCTTTCTACGCTTCTGAAGGTAGCGAAAGCGCCTTGGCCTACCGAAAATTGCCTTGTTAGCAAAATTACGCACGACCTTCGTAAGGGTAGCTGAGTAGCTACAGTATGGGGAGGTATGCGCATGGGTAGAATTCGTATCGGTTTGAGTTCCTGGACAGATAAAAGCCTGCTGGAAAGCGGGAAGTTTTATCCCTCTGAGATTAGCGATGCTGAGGGAAGGTTGAAGTACTACACCACGCAGTTTCCGCACC
>CAYTNQ010000109.1:0-14643 GCA_964439175.1 uncultured Anaerolineales bacterium
CGGCATCCTGATTTCCAAGGCCTCGGTGACGCCTGAGGTGAAGGCCGAAGACGTGCTACGCCATCTGGTCGCCAGCCTGAGCCAGGAAGCGGAGGAGCGCGGTATCCGCGAGGACGAAGACCTGGATGACGTCATTGAGGACGTCCAGCGGCGTGTCCACCATGAACGCTATGGCGAATAGGGGGCTACTGCAAGTATTCCTTCCCTTTTCGTGTTCTTCGCCCGTTTTGCAACTTCGTGGTCCAATATCTTGCCAGCTCACCAGCAAACCGGTTGTGTCCTGTGAGACATTTATCTCATTGTTTTTGCTCTTACATTATGGTAGACTTGCTGATGAAAAAGAGAACGGCCCTTGTGGGGGACAAAGGGTGTTCGGAGTCGACTTAAGTCCAGACGAGCGCCACCCAGTTCAGTGCTTGTTTGCCCCCACATCCTAGTGCAAGCGCGCCGCCTGGCCAAGGCGGCGGTTTGTTTTTATAGCCCCCGATACAAGAAGCTCGGTAGACAAGTCCTCGAGGCGACGTGGGTGGATCACTGAGTTTGGGCGCAAGATGGATTGGTGGAAGTTTATTCTCCTCAAAAGGAGTTCACCAAGCAATGCGCTGGATGAGGAAGTGGTTTCGTAAACGGTCGCCCTTCTGGACCGAGCAAGCCTGAGGAGGTTCACCAGTGCCAGTCTTTTACACTGTCCTGCTAGTTATACTCATACCGATGTGTGTGTTAATTGCGGCGGTCACCTGGCTAGTAGTGCAGAGCCGCCGATCGCCCAAAGCGGAGCAAATTGCAGCGCTGCAGGTAGAGATGGAGGTTGTGCACGAGCAGGTCGGCCAAAACTTGGAGGCTGTCACCCGTCACGTCGAGATATTCGGCAATGTACAGGAAGGAATTGGGAGGGTCACCCAGGCAACCAATCAAATCCTGGAATTGGGCCAGGACATTGCCGCCTTGCAAGACATATTGCGCACTCCAAAACTGCGTGGTGGACTGGGCGAGATTCTGCTTGCTAATCTCCTCGAGGAGGTTCTACCGGGCGAACGTTATCGGCTTCAGCATACCTTTAGTGATGGCACTCGCGTAGATGCGGTTATCCTGCTGGCCGATCGCATTGTCCCGATTGATGCCAAGTTCCCAATGGAAAACTTCCAGCGTATGCTGGATGCCGAAAACGAAAGAGATCGCCAATCAGCTCGTAGATCTTTTATCCGCGACGTCAAACAGCATTTGAATGAAACAGCCCGATACATCAAGCCAGATATAGGGACCTTTGAGTTCGCGATGATGTACATCCCTGCCGAGAACGTTTACTATGAGATCCTTAGAACTGAGGATCTGTTCGATTGCGCGCTTAAACAGCACGTGATTCCAGTGTCACCCAACTCATTCTTTGCTTACTTGAATGTCATCGTTTTTGGTCTACGTGGTCTGGAAATCGAGAAGAAAGCCGGCCTTCTGGTGGGGCAGCTCTCTCGCCTGAAGACGGACTTCAATGGTATCAAGAGAGCGTTCGGTACACTCGGCGGACACATTGGGCGTGCCCAGCAGAAGTACACTGAGGTAGATGCCAAGCTGACTCAGTTTGACGAGAAACTGGCCGATATGGCTAAGGGCGCGACATTGTCGGATGTCAACGAGCGCCCCTTGCTGCCCGGAGAGTGAGGCGGACGTCAGGATTCTCCTTGCCCCGGCCGCCGCCGGCAGAACCACCTAGGTGCTGAATCGCATTCGCGACACAGCCCAAGTCTTGCGAGTGACGCCTCCCGTCGTCGTGTACACTCAGCTATAAATGCGCGCCTGGCTGGCTCCCCTGGGGTACACGGTGAGAGAGGTACTGGTGGACGGGGGTCTGCACCTGAAGTCGGCTGATGCGCCCCTTAGCGACCAGATATAACCTCCCCAGGCGCCGATAAAGGGCTTGTCTCAGCCTGAGCGGTCAACAAGCGATCTGGACGACCTTCGTGCTTCGTGTTCTTCGCTCATTTCGTGACTTCGTGGTCCAAACTCCTCATTACAAATCGTTTATACCCTGTGATACTCTTATCTCATTGTTTTTGCCCTTAGATTATGGTATACTTTCTTATGAAAAAGAGAACGCCCCTTGGGAGGGGACAATGGGTGTTCGGAGTCGACTTAGACCAGACGAGCGCCACCCAGTTCAGTGCTTGTTTGCCACAGATCCTGCCGCAAGCGCGCCGGCTGGCCAAGGGCGGCGGTTTGTTTCTATAGCTCCCCCGGTACAAGAAGCCTGGTAGAATCCTATGGCGCGCAACGAAGCCGATACCCGTGCTGAATTGATTGACCCACGGCTCAAAGCGGCGGGCTGGACAGACCGTCAGGTGATCCGCGAGCACTACTACCGCCGGGATCACGCCTATACCGCCGGCCGTATCTATCTGCGCGGCGACCGGGCGCGCCGTGGCCAGCCGCGCAGCGTTGACTACCTGCTGCGCTACACCGACGCCTTCCCCATTGCCGTGGTGGAGGCCAAGGCCGAGAGGGAGCCGGCCGAAGCAGGCCTGGAGCAGGCCAAGGGCTACGCCCGCGACCTGGGAGTGGCCTTTGCCTACGCCACCAACGGAAAAGAGATCCTCGAGTACGATTTCTTCACCCACCAGAGTCTGGCGCTGGACGCCTTCCCCTCGCCCGGCGATCTCTGGGAACGTTGGGGGCGCAACACCGGCCTGCAAACTCCCCTTTCACCGGCAGAGGGAAGGGCCGGGGGCAGGGGTCAGACCCTGCACGAAGCCCGCGCCGCCTTCGCCGCCGACCGTTTCCGCAACCCCTTGCTCCATCCCTACGCGCCGCGTCTGCTCACCGGCAAAGAGCCGCGCTACTTCCAGGAGGCGGCCATCACCCAGGTCGTGCGCCGCTTGATGCGCGACCAGCGCCGGGTGCTGCTGACTATGGCCACCGGCACCGGCAAAACCTTCGTCGCCTTCCAGATCGTGTGGAAGCTGGCTAAATCCGGCTGGCTCAACCGGCTGCACCCGGACCGTCCAGGCCGCGTCCTCTTCCTGGCCGACCGGGTGGTGCTGCGTGACCAGGCTTACAACAACTTCGCTCCCTTCAGCGACGGCGCCAGCGATCCCCGCTTCGTGGTTGGTGGGGACGAGCGCGAGGGTCGCCCCTACACCTCAGGGAGACACCCATCTATCAACTTGAAGCGTGACTTGTACTTCGCCATTTACCAGACGCTGTGGAGCGAGGACGCCAATGGAGCCCGGCTCTTTCAGAAGTTCCCTTCCAACTTCTTCGACCTGATCATCATTGATGAGGCGCACCGTTCCGGCTTCGGCACCTGGCTCGAGATCCTGGATTACTTCGGGACTGCCATCCACATGGGGGTGACAGCCACACCCAAGCAGGATGAAAACGTGGACACCTATGCCTACTTCTGCTCCGAAGAGCCGGAGGTGGCAGTGAACCCCGACGACCCGACCCAGGGGACGTGGCACCCTCCGGCCTACGTCTACAGTTTGGGGCAGGGCATCGAAGACGGCTTCCTGGCCACCTACAAGGTACACCGGGTACGCACCACGCTGGACAAAGCCGGGCTGCACATCGACGAGGCGCGGGAATTGGGGGCGGACATCTACATCCCGGAAGGGACCGAGCTGCGCGAGTATTACCACCCCCCTCAATTCGAGCGGGACATCACCCTGCCCGACCGCACGGCGGCTATGGTGGATCACCTGGCAGGTCTGCTGCGCCGCCTGGGGCCCCGAGACAAGACGATCGTCTTTTGTGTCGACATGGACCACGCGCGGCTGGTGGCCCGCCTGCTCAACGATCACTTCGGATACCTGGGATTGGACCCCTATGCTGTCCCCATCGTCTCCGAGGAAGGAGAGGCTCCGGCCTGGCTGGAGCAATTCCAGGACAGCGACAGCCCTACCCCTGTCGTAGCGACTACCGCCGAGTTGCTCTCCACCGGCGTGGATGTGCCCTCCTGCCGTAACATCGTCTTTATGAAGACACTGGCCTCGCCTCTCCTCTTCAAACAGATCATCGGCCGCGGCAGCCGGGTGGACCCGGTCACTGACAAGCTCTGGTTCCGCATCATCGATTACACCGATGCCACCCGCCTCTTCGACGAGTGGGATCGTCCCCCCGGCCCACCAGCCACTGCGCCCCAGGGACCGAGCACGGCAGGGTTGGAGGGTACCGTCGTCGAGGCCGAAACGGGTATCCCGATTGCGGGCGCCACGCTGGCAGTGCTGACCGGCCCTAACCAGCAGCAAGGCCCCGTCCTCAGCGACGAACAGGGGGCGTTCCACTTCAGCCACCTGCCGGCCGGGTCGGTGACGCTGGTTGTCAGCGGGCCGGGTTTCCGCCGCCGCCAGTTCAAGGTGGAGACTATCGCCGACGAGACGCTGTCGCTCACGGTGGACCTCAAGCCCGAGGGGGAACCGGCGGGCAAAATCAAGATCGAGGGGCTGGAGGTGACCATCGCCGACGAGGCCACCTTCCTGGTGGAGGCCACCGGCCAGCAACTCTCGCTGGAGGGCTACCTGGATTACACCCGCCACAAGGTGGCCGGCTACGTCCCTGATTGGGCCAGGTTGCAGGCGGTGTGGGTAGACCCCGACCAGCGCCGCGCTTTCCTGGACGAGTTGCACCGGGCCAGCGTCCACGTGGAGGTGCTGGCCGAAGTGTTGGGCCAGCCGGAGGCCGACCAGTTCGACCTGCTGGCCCACATCGCCTTCGACCGGCCGGTGCGCAGCCGCAGCGAGCGGGCGGCCGCCTTCATCAATCGTGAAGGGCGCTTTATCGACCGCCACAATCCTGCCGCGCGTGAAGTCATCCTGGCTCTGCTGGACAAGTACCGGGTGGGCGGCGTGGAGGAGATGACTGACCCGCGCGTCTTCCGCCTCAGTCCTTTCCGCGAAATGGGCAAGGCAGTGGGCGTCATCCGCCGCTTTGGAGATGCCGAGCGCTTGCAGACGACGGTGCGGGAGATGCAGGAGCGGTTGTACGCAGCATGAGAATGTGGGAGTATGGGAGTGCGGACAGGAGGACACAGACATGCCCCTGGCGACACATTTCAAAGAACTGCGCGTTTATCAACAGGCCTTTGAGGCGGCAACGCACATGTAAAGGAGGCCCCTTATGACCGATAACAATCTTGATCTTGTCATTTCCGTCGATGCCGGCGAGAATGTAACCGACCAAATGCGCCATCGGCTGGCCCGCCAGATCTATCAAGACCTCACGAGGACGGGCGCCGACTCTGTAAGGTGGACGCAGAGCGGCGAAGCGCCGGTAGGAACAAAAGGCGTTCCGATCGACATCAACACCATCATTGTCTCGCTGGCATCGGCAGGCGCGTTGACGGCCATCATCCAATTGTTGAAAGACTGGGCTTTGCGTGCCGAAGGTCGTAAGGTGAAGATCAAGACGCAAATCGGTGATAACAGCATCGAATTTGAATACTCGCCGACCGCCACCTCGGAAGAAGAACTGACGGCCTTTGCCGAAAAACTGATCCAGATGTTGAACAAACTGAAAGTTGAACGTCCATAGACGAGGGCAGGGGTTATGGCGGAAAGTAATCGTCATGCTTTAATCATCGGCAACAGCCAATATCGTGACGAAACGTTGCGGCAACTTGTTACGCCCAGGCTGGATGCGCAGACATTGGCGCATGTCCTGCAGGACCCGGCCATTGGCGATTTCCAGGTGGAAATATTGCTTGATCAAGAAAGCTACCCCTTACGTTTGGCTATCGAGAGGTTCTTTGTTCGTTCCAGGCCGGCCGACACCCTGTTGCTCTACTTTTCGGGGCATGGCGTCCTGGACGATTTTTCGCGCGAACTGTACCTGGCGACGAGGGATACAGACCGAGAATACTTAAATTCTACCTCTGTTCCCTCTGGATTCATCCGCCAAATGATGCAGAAAAGCCCGGCTGATCAAAAGATTCTGATCCTCGACAGTTGCTATAGCGGTGCATTCACCAGCGAAATGCTGACCAAAGGGACCTCAGAAATTGCAGGGGTGATAGGCTCACAATTTGGTAGAGGGGTTGTGATCCTCACGGCCTCGACAGCGCTGCAATATGCTTTTGAGGGGACCAGGATTGAAGAATTGACACAGGGCGTACAATCCCTTTTCACCCGTTTCCTGGTTCAAGGTCTGAAGACTGGTGAGGCTGCGTGGGGGGATAAGCCCTTCATCACTATCAACGACTTGTTTCGTTATGCCGAAACTCATATGAAACGAGCGCAGGTCAGCCAGACACCTCGGATAACCGCCATTGAACAGCAAGGAGACATCATCATCGCCAAAAGCGTCAAGCCCCGGCAGGTAGTTCTCCCGTCAGGTATTTTACGAATGTTAAGGAGTCCTGTCCGTGCCAACCGGCTGGCAGCCGTTGATGACCTAATTCAATTGGCCAAAGGCGAAGACAAGGCTCTGGTCAGTTTGGCAATTGAGAAGCTAAAAGAGCTCAGCTTGTTGGAAGACGATTTCGTTGTTCAAAGCACAGCCAAAGGTGGCCTAACTGAAATTGGGGCTCAGCCGCCTGAAATCCCGGTCATTTGCTTCTCTTCTGGTGAGCAGCCCCAATCGGTGAATGATTGGGTCAATCTGGCCGACCAACACTGGCACGAAGCAAGGGAATTTCTCTACAATGGTACGCTGGAAAAATGGCTTGCCCATATTAACCAGGCTAAACTGGCTCAAACAGCGGGGAGTATGCGCAAAACAGAGAAAGACCGATCCCTCGGCCTTGAGCATTTCTTGCGATCCACCGGCCTGGTAAAACCGCAAAGTAAGCGAGACACAGTGACTAATCTGGAAGAGATTATCGGCCGGCTCAACTACTTTGCACTTGGCAAGCAGAAGTCTCGCACAACATTTACCTTGCGAATCCACCACAAAGGGCGCGGGTATTTGCACGGCACCGTCAAAAGCAATGTGGGCTGGCTGGATGTTCCGAGACCAAATTTTGGGTGTCTCACCGGCCAGTCAACCACGGTTGAGGTCGTATTCTTGCCGGAAAGATTCAATCTCTGGCGACCAGCACTCAAAATGCCGCTAAAGTTTTCAGTAGAGTGACTATTCATACCTGAGAAACAAAAGGCTGTGCCAATGAAACGCTTCTTCTTTTATCTCAGCCAACGCTCTATTCTTCTGAGCATCGTTGTTTTGGCTCTCTTGCTTGTTGGGGGCATTAGCTATCCCACGCTGATGGCGATGCTAAACTCCACGCCTATGGCAACTTCCACGCCCACCGCTACCTCAACATCTTCAACCACCACTCAGGTTATCACGGAGACACCTTCTGCAATACTATCACCAACATCAGCCAATACACCTGACGTGGAGGCAACTCAAACAGCTCTCGCTGGTCTGGTTGCAGAGGGTGTTTTTGGCACACAAACGGCTGAGGCAACAAAAGGGACGCCGACATCCACATCCGCGGCTACAATGACCCCACCATCAACGGTGACACCCACTGCTACTCCGAAACCAGCCCCTATAAGTTTGCCCGGCACTCTCACCGATGCTTGGGATGTCCCATTGGTACTTGTGCCTGCCGGGGCGTTTGAGATGGGGAGCGAGAATGGTGACAGCGATGAACAACCGGTGCACACTGTTACATTGGATGGCTTCTACATTGACCAATATGAGGTGTCTAACGCTCAGTATGCGGACTTCCTGAACGAAGTCGGTAACCAGAACGAAGGAGGAGGACTTCGATTTGATGCAAACGACTCTAAGGTTCACATTCATCCGAGGGACGGCGTATGGCAAGCGGACAATGGTTACGCTGATTATCCAGTAACGGAAGTGACTTGGTACGGTGCACGAGCTTACTGCCTTTGGCGTGAGGCCAGGCTGCCTACTGAGGCTGAATGGGAGAAAGCGGCGCGAGGAACCGATGGTCGAACCTATCCGTGGGGCGAGCAAAGTCCCGACAGTTTATCATTAAGTAAGGGCGAAATTACGCCGGTTGGCAGTCATCCTGACGACGTGAGTCCATATGGCATATATGATATGGCTAGTAATGTCGCGGAATGGGTGGCTGATTGGTACGATCCGGGTTACTACTTGAACTCGTCACCTGAGAATCCATCCGGACCGCCCTCCGGCGAACATCGCGTAGTGCGGGGATACACCAAATACCATACGTCCCTCCGCGCCACGGAGCGATTTAGGCTTGTGCCGACTGACGCACACTTCGGAGGCATCGGATTTCGCTGTGCTCGCTCCGTGGATGCTCCACAGACACCAATCGCAGCGTCCTCGCCGTCCATTGGTAACGAAGTTATACATGAGGCGCCATTTGGGTTGCAAATGCAGAATTTAGGAGAACAGTTATCTGGTGCCTGGGTTGGACCATACGGCCATAGTGGAGGGGTAGTTGACCGTATTCTCAGATTCAGATGGAATTCGAATCACACCCTAGAGGCAAAAGAATACTTTGAATTAAGAATTTGGGAACCTGATGGGCCCCATTGGGGAGGTGCGCCTGCAACTAAAGACAGGGTGGCAGAAGTAGCAATAGGAGTTCTAACAGGTCGCACAGAACTCCCAACCAATAGAAGTGACTTACGAGACGCAACACGTCTCTGTGCCAGCGTAGCTATTATTACGTCTGACCCTTATGTATCATTAAGTCCTGAGTCGGAATCCATATGTTGGGATTACCAGTAATGAAGCGCCTTTGGTTTTATCTCAGCCAGCCTGTTATTTTGCTAGTCATCGTCATTTTGGCCTTCTTACTCTTTGGCAGTCTTAACTATCCCAGGTTGGTGGCGATGCTAAATCGCACATTCACGCCAACTGCTACATCTACCGCTACAGCCACTGCCCAGACTACTACGGGGACACCCGCTGTAACGCCATCCCTGTCGCCAACGAATACATCCAACATAGAGGCAACACAAACTACCCTTGCTGGTATGATTGCAGAAGGTACTTCTGCTACGCAAACGGCCGAAGCCGGAAAATGGACAATGACACCTACAGTTACGCCAACAGCTACACCCACGGAGTCGCAAACCCCCAAACTCGTGCCCATCGCCGTTAGTCGTATCGCTTTCCAGTCCGACCGTGATGGAGATTTTGAAATTTATGTAATGAACGCCGATGGTAGCGGGCAGATCAACCTCACAAACAACCCGGCTTGGGATTCGGTTCCTGCCTGGTCGCCAGATGGCAATCTCATCGCTTTCTCATCTGATCGCTCCGGGAATTCTGACATCTATCTATTGAATGTCGACACCGGCGGGGTGACGAATTTGACTAGCCATCCGGTGCAAGACACTTGGCCCACCTGGTCTCCAGATGGCAAACAGCTTGCTTTCACATCTAACCGAGATGACAAGTACGGAAGCATCTATGTAGTGAACGCGGACGGCAGTGGGCTGACCCGTCTGACGAACTTCATACGTCCTTCCGGTCCTCTCTGGGGAGGACTGACCGGCGACGGATGGCCTGCCTGGTCTCCAACTGGCAAGCTCATTGCCTTCGAATCTTATCGTGATGGTGAGCCAGAGGTCTACGTGATGAAAGCTGACGGAAGCGAAGTGACCCGTCTAACTCACAATCAAGTCTATGAATGGGATGGCCTTTCCTGGTCACCGGACGGTACACGCATTGTATTTCAGTCCAACCGCGATGGCAACGATGAAATCTATGTGATGAACGCCGATGGTAGCGAACAGACTCGCCTGACGTACAGTCCAACCAATGATCGAGCTCCTTCATGGTCATCTGATGGATCGCTTATCGCTTTCGAAACCGCCCGTGATGGCAACTGGGAAATCTATGTGATGAACGCCGACGGTAGGGAACAGAGAAACTTGACGAACAATCCGGCCCAAGACTTGCAACCTTCCTGGTCGCTGAGGTAGTAGGGACCAGCCAAGCAGTGAGGTCAAGCTTGAGCATTCACCCGTAAAATAGCAGACGAAGGAAAGAGAATGACCACCCAACTCCCCCTCTTCCAACCACCCAAATCCAAAACCCGCGAATCCCTCGCCAACGACATCTGGCGCGCCTGCGACATCCTGCGCCGCGACAATAACTGCGGCGGCATTATGGAGTACGTGGAGCACCTGGCCTGGCTGCTCTTCCTGCGTTTCCTAGACGCCCAGGAGGACGAATGGGAGGCTGAGGCGCAGCTTTCTGGCGAGCCCTACGAGCGTATCCTCAATGACGAGCTGCGCTGGAGCGTCTGGGCGCGCAAGGACTGGAAGGCCGAGGAATTACTGCCCTTCGTCCACGGCCAGCTCATTCCCTACCTGCAAGCGCTCTCCGGCTCACCCATTCGTGAGACCATCAGCGGCATCTTCTCCGAGCGCAACGTGATCGTGGCTGCCTCGCCCTACAACCTGAAAGATGTGCTGGCCATCGTAAACGGGATCGACTTCCACAGCCAGGACGACATCTTCACCGTCTCCCAGGTCTACGAGGATCTGCTGCAACGGCTGGGCAACGAGAATCGTATGGCGGGCGAGTTCTACACTCCGCGCCCGGTGATTCGCTTCATCGTCCACGTGGCCAACCCCCAGGTAGGTGAGACCATTTATGACCCGGCCGCCGGATCGTGCGGTTTCCTGGCGCAAGCCTACCAGCACATGCTGGCTCGAGCCGGCGACGGCCTGACCATCGAGCAGGACGAGTTCTTGCAGCGACAGGTCTTCTACGGCCAGGAGAAGAAGGCGGTGCCCGCCCTGCTGGGCCTGATGAACATGGTGCTGCACGGCGTGACCGCCCCTAACGTGGCCCGGCGCAACACGCTGGAGGAGAACATCCGAAGTGTGACCCAGCGCTTCGACGTGATCGTGACCAATCCCCCCTTCGGCGGCACCGAAAACCGCCAGATCCAGGCCAACTTCCCGGTCAAAGCCAACGCCACCGAACTGCTCTTCGTCCAGCACATTATGAAGAAGCTGAAGCCGCGCGACGGCGCGCGCTGTGGCATGGTCGTCCCGGAAGGCACCCTCTTCCGCGGCGGGGCCTTCGCTACCGTGAAACAGGAATTGCTGGAGCGCTTCAACCTGCACACGGTACTCAGCCTGCCGCCGGGCACCTTCGCCCCCTACTCCGATGTCAAGACGGCGCTACTCTTCTTCGAGCGGCCTGGCCCCACCCGTGAGACCTGGTACTACGAGTTACCCCTGCCGGAGGACCTGAAGAAATTCAGCAAGGGCAACCCCATCCAAGACGAACACTTCGCCGAGGCGGGCGAGCTGTGGGCGGCCTGGGATGCCCACCGACGGGGCGGTGCTTTGGCCACCGCAGAGGGCGACCGCGAGGGTCGCCCCTACCTTGGCCCCAATGCGTGGGTCGTCCCTGTGGACGAGATCAAGGCACGCGGCTACGACCTGACCGCCCGCAACCCCAACCGGGAGGAGGCGGAGTCCTACCGCCACCCGGCCGAGATCACCGCCTCGCTGTTGGAGAAGGAACGGGAGATATTGAGTATCATCGAGGAGTTGCACCAGATGGTGGGGAATGGGAATGATGACGCAACATGATCCAGACCGACACCACCGACGTTCCATCCGCCTGCCGGGGTACGATTACCACGCGCCAGGGGCATACTTTGTCACCCTTTGCACCCGCGACCGTGAATGTGTGCTGGACGATTTTGTGGTAACCGGGATTATTAGCGATGTGTGGCGTTCCTTGCCGGGATGGTTCCCGGCCATTACCCTGGATGAATTCGTGGTGATGCCGAACCACGTTCACCTGATTGTATGGTTGCATTCATCCGATGACGGGGCAGGGGCAAGCCCTGCCCCTACCCAAACCGATGCGGGCGGTGGTGTAGGGGCAACCCTTGCGGTTGCCCCGGACACGGCTGCCCCAAACGCGGTTACCCCAGATTCGGCCAACCGGCATGCGGCCGCCTCGGACATCCTTCCCCCCCACAGGGCAGGGGCAAGCCCTGCCCCTACCCAAACCAACGCAGACGATGACGTAGGGGCAACCCTTGCGGTTGCCCCGTATGCGGCTGCCCCACATGCGGTCGTCCCAGGCGCGGTCGCCCCAAACGCGGTTGATCCCCACAGGGCAGGGGCAAGCCCCGCCCCTACCCGAACCGACGCGAACGATGGCGTAGGGGCAACCCTTGCGGTTGCCCCGGACACGGCTGCCCCAAACGCGGTTACCCCAGATTCGGCCAACCGGCATGCGGCCGCCTCGGACATCCTTCCCCCCCACAGGGCAGGGGCAAGCCCTGCCCCTACCCAAACCAACGCAGACGATGACGTAGGGGCAACCCTTGCGGTTGCCCCGTATGCGGCTGCCCCACATGCGGTCGTCCCAGGCGCGGTCGCCCCAAACGCGGTTGATCCCCACAGGGCAGGGGCAAGCCCCGCCCCTACCCGAACCGACGCGAACGATGGCGTAGGGGCAACCCTTGCGGTTGCC
Source organism: uncultured Anaerolineales bacterium (assembly GCA_964439175.1). Taxonomy (GTDB): domain Bacteria; phylum Chloroflexota; class Anaerolineae; order 4572-78; family NAK82; genus CAYTNQ01. The sequence goes on from CAYTNQ010000109.1 coordinate 12,388, forward strand.
CCGGACACGGTTACCTTAGATTCGGTCGCCCCCTGGATCATCCCCGCCCCTGAAAGGATAAATCCAAATCCCACCCTGGGCGACGTGATCGGGGCCTTCAAATCGCTGGTCTTCACCGTCTACCTGGACTGGATCCAGGCCAACGACCCAACACGCCAGGCCAAATTCTGGCAGCGCAACTACTACGAACACATCATCCGCAACGAGCGAGAACTCCATGCCATCCGGCGTTACATCCGCGACAACCCGGCTCAATGGGCATTGGATCGCGACAACCCGCTAAACTTTCGACATATGTCGCCGCCAAGGAGAGTGGAAGATTACCTGGCCGATATTCAGGCATTATTGGAGGACGGCGATGGGGAGTGAGGGTATGGGCGTGTGGGAGTTGCCGGAGGGGTGGGGCACGGCCAGGTTAGGCGAACTTGTGGAGATGAAGACGGGCTTCGCCTGCGCCAAGAAAAACCTGGTGACTGAGGGCTTGCCTCACCTGCGACCCTTCAATGTCAGCACCGAAGGCGAACTGGACCTGACCAAGGTGTATCACATCCCGGAGGATTTCAAAGAGAATGCAGACAACTATACATTGGAGCCCGGTCATATCCTGTTCAATAACACCAATAGCGTGGAGTTAGTCGGCAAAACAGCGATTGTGCGACAATCCATACACTGTGCATACTCTAATCACATCACACGCCTGACTGTTTTAGACAAAAGTTGTCTGGAACCGAACTGGCTGGCGCTTTCTTTGAAGCAACTATGGGCCACAGGCTTTTTTGCTGCTAATTGCAACAAGTGGATAGGGCAAGCAGGCTTCAACACGGAGATGCTTGCTGCAGTGGAAGTGCCCCTTCCCTATCCTAATGACCCAACCCGCTCCCTGGCCGAGCAGCACCGCATCGTGGCCCGCATCGAGGAACTGTTCACCCGCATCGAAGAGGCCCAGCGTCTGCGCGCCGCTACTGACCAGGATGCTAACAGGTTTTTGGATGCTGCCTCCGCAGAGGTATTCAGTCAGTCTGAGGCAGAAGGTTGGGCACACCAATCGTTCTCGGATGTGTGGAGCGAAAAAGCTCGCTATGGGTCATTTAAGAAACCACAGGCCCAAGAAACACATTATCCGGTTATTCGTGTTGGAAATGTAGTGGATGGCACGCTAATGCTTGAAGACTTAAAGTATCTTGCCCTGACTGAGCAAGAGTTGAAGCGCTGTGAGCTCATTGATGGTGATGTGGTCGTTGCACGAGCCATTGGAAGCCGCATTCATTTGGGAAAGTGTGCCGTTTTCAGGGCAGCAGCGCCAGGCAAGACATTCGTCCTTGACTCTCACCTTATAAGGGTTCGTCTAGATAAAGCAAAGGTTAATCCAGATTATGTGCGTTATTACCTGAGTAGTTCAATCGGCCGTGATGAGATTCTCAGAAATTCACGGCAGTCTGCCATTCAGTTCAATATCAACGTGCGCGAATTGAGTTCAGTGAAAATACCCGTACCTCCACTGACGAAACAACGCCGCATCATCGAATATCTGGACGGCGTGCAGGGCCAGGTAGCGGAGTTGAAACGTGTTCAAGCCGAATCGGCAGCAGAGTTGGAGCGGCTGGAGGGTGCTATCCTGGCGCGGGCATTTCGAGGGGAGTTGTAACGCCGTTGCGAGACCAGCGGTTCGTCGCCGGCGACTGTTTCTTCCAACGTGATTGGAGGGCAAGTCATGGAACTGATCAATCGAAACGTCGTCATTATCAAACCCAAAGGGCCTTTCCTGGAGTGGGTCAATTCCGATCCTACCTTATCGTCACCTGTCTCTATGGAATACCTGCAACAAGATTGCACGGCCGTCCTGGTGCCTGACCAATACGGCCTGGAGGACATGGTGGACTACCTGGAACCCTTCAAGCCCTCCCTCTTTGAGATGGAGCTGGAAGGCTGGAATCTGGACCCCGCCACCTGGCCGGCAGAGCGCACGAACGAGGTGTTCGACGCCTGGTTCGAACTCGAAGCCCATTCCATGGTGTGGGACGCGGCCGATGCGCCCATCGAGAAAGAGGGGAACGGACAAGCTATGGATCTCACCGGCACCTGGCACGTCGTATCCAGCCCCGACTTTGACGACGATTACTTGTATATGGAAACCACGCCCTACGTCAGGCTCCAGCAAGATGGCGCAGGGGTGAGCGGGGAATTCCACATCGGCCTGATCACCGGCTCGCTTTTTGGTCGTATGGATGGGAATCGCATCCTGTTCAGCTTTGAAGG
>CAYTNQ010000110.1:0-14569 GCA_964439175.1 uncultured Anaerolineales bacterium
TACACCTATCCTAACATAGGGCCTGGTCACTGGCAATAGGCAATCTGTCCTGCCACAAGGAGTGTCAAAATGCGAATTGCCCCGGCTGGTGACTTTCACTTGAGATTCTATGCACAATGGGTATAATAGTCTTATTTGGAGAAGAGAGAGGTGCCTCACTATGACGCTAAAAACACACACCTGTGGCCAACTTCGACTGGAACACACAGGCGAGACAGTGACACTGGCCGGCTGGGTACATCGCCGCCGAGATCATGGCGGCCTTATCTTCATAGATCTGCGCGACCGGGAGGGTATAACCCAAGTCGTCTTCAACCCTGATACCTCGGCAGAGGCACATGCGGTAGCTCGTGAGTTGCGGGTGGAATATGTGGTGAGGGTAACCGGTAGCGTATGTCGACGCCCACCTGGTCTCGAAAACCTCGACTTAGCTACCGGCGAAATAGAGGTTGTAGGAGAGAATGCAGAGATACTGAACCCTGCCAGGACGCCACCCTTCTACATCAACGAGGATTCCCCGGTTGAAGAGGCCTTGCGCTTGCGCTACCGCTACCTGGACCTGCGGCGACAGCGGATGCAGCGTAATCTTATTTTGCGTCACAAGGTGGTCAAGTTCATCCGCGACTTTCTTGTGGACGAAGGATTTATTGAAATTGAAACGCCGATTCTCTTCAAGAGCACGCCTGAAGGGGCCCGCGATTACCTGGTGCCCAGCCGAGTTCATCCGGGTAAATTTTACGCCCTGCCACAAAGCCCCCAGCAATTGAAGCAACTGCTGATGGTGGCTGGCTATGAGCGCTATTTTCAAATTGCCCGTTGTTTCCGCGACGAAGATCAGCGGGGCGACCGGCAGCCGGAGTTCACCCAGTTAGACCTGGAGATGAGCTTCGTGGACCGAGAGGATGTGATGGATGTCATCGAACGGCTTTACGCCTCCATCGTGGAAAAGCTCAGCGACAAAAAGCTTCTTTTCGAGCCGTTTAAGCGGCTGAGCTATCACGAGGTGATGGAACGGTTCGGCACCGACCGGCCCGACCTACGCTTTGGATTGGAGTTGGTCGACATCTCCGACATAGCGGCCGAGTGCGATTTCCGCGTTTTTGCCGAGACGGTGACCAGCGATGGGTTGGTCAAGGGATTAAACGCGGCAGGATGCGGGGGGTACAGCCGTAAGCAGATAGACGAGTTGGCTGGCCTGGTCAAAGAGTTCGGTGCCAAAGGTTTGGCCTGGCTGGCTTTAGGGGACGAGGGAGAAGTACGCTCCTCATTCGCCAAATTCCTGAGCGACGAACAAGTACAGGCCATCGTCAACCGCCTGGACGGACAACCAGGCGATTTACTGCTTTTCGTTGCAGACCGGCCTGAGATTACCAATGAGTCCCTGAGTCGCCTGCGCGTGGACTTGGGCGAAAAGCTTGGATTGCGCGATCCCGACGTGCTGGCCTTGTGTTGGGTGATCGACTTCCCCTTTGTCACCTGGAATGAGGAGGAAAGGCGATGGGACCCCAGTCATCACCTCTTCACCGCACCTATGGACGAGGACCTCCCCTTACTCGACACCGATCCGGGGCAGGCACGGGGCAAGCAATACGACCTGGTATGCAATGGATACGAGATAGCTGGCGGCAGCATCAGGATCCACCGGCGTGAGCTTCAAGAGAAGGTCTTCAGCCTCATCGGGCTGACCCTCGAAGACGCCCAGGACCAATTCGGGCACATGTTGGAAGCCTTTGAATACGGCACGCCTCCCCACGGCGGCATCGCGCCCGGCATTGACCGCTTTGTGATGCTGTTGGCCGGAGAGCCGAACATCCGAGAGGTGATCGCCTTCCCTAAATCTCAGAGCGCCGCTGACCTGATGGCTGATGCACCCTCGCCAGTCTCTCCCGAACAATTGAAAGAGCTTCACCTGAAACTGGACTTGTGAGCCGGTTTGTTGAGCGACATACCCGTGCTGTCTACTCTGCATCAAGATGTAAAGCCAGATTCGGACGTACGCAACCAAATACCGCTCATGTCTCGTACTTCGCCTCTCGCGCTTTCGCTGGCTCTCTTTCTGTTTCTTTTCTCCGTCTACCTGCTGACCTACAGCCCTCGCTTTCACTCTTCGGACGGATTGGCCATGTTCGCCACGGCCGAGAGCCTGGCCCGCCGGGGGGAGTGGGACATAGATCAAATTCGCTGGATGGGTCTTCAGCAAGGCACCTTTGGCCTTGATGGGCACCTTTACTCGCGCAAAGGCGCTGGCGTTTCGGCGCTGGCGCTGCCGCTAGCGTGGCTGGGGTTGACCGTCCCCGGCTGGGGTACGGCGACCACGGCCCTTCTCTTCAACGCCTTCGTCACTGCGGCTACCGGCACGGTCCTGCTTCGCTACCTGCAGGCACTCGGCTATGACGACTGGGTGGCTTTGATCGCCGGTTTGACCTTCGGGCTGGCGACTCTGGCCTGGCCCTACGCCAAGACCTTCTTCAGCGACCCGCTAGCTGCGCTCTGCTTAATTGCGGCCGCGCTGGCACTACTTCGCTTCCGAGGCACCAACCGTGCGGCCGACGCCTTTGGGGCTGGCCTGGCACTGGCCGTAGCCGTCGCCACTCGCTACGCCAACGTGGTTGTGATTCCGTTCTTTGGGCTGTTGCTTTTAAAATACCAAATGGCGAGTCGGCGAGTCGGCGAGTCGGCGAGTCAGCAAACCAATAAACCGCCCCACCATAAATTTCCGATCTCCCCTGGCCTACCCGCCAGGGCAGGCAATCTACAACCATGGGTGGCTTTTGGGACTCCCCTGGTCGCCGTTGCCAGCGCTATTGCTTATTACAATATGGCTCGTTACGGCAATCCACTCAACACTGGCTATTTGCCTCAGGAGAATTTTAGTGGAATTTTGTGGCAAGGCATCACCGGCTTGCTGATCAGCCCCGGACGGGGACTCTTCCTCTACGCGCCAGTATTGCTGATGACGTTACCCTCCGCTCCAAGCTTCTTCCGGCGGCATCGTGCTGAGGCGGCGCTGGCCGGGATGATCATCTTGATTCATCTGCTCCTCTACGGCAAGTGGTTTATGTGGCACGGCGGCTACGCCTGGGGGCCGCGCTTTATGGTGCCGACGCTCCCTTTTTTCGTGATGGGGATGGCGCCGGTCATAGAGCGGGTGCGAGGGTCGGTCTGGTGGCGGCTTAGCTTTCTGGTGCTGGCCAGTATCAGCGGATTGATCCAGGTACTGGGCCTCAGTGTCCACTTCGAGTTGTTCCAGAATCGGCTATTGGACACTGGCCTGCCCCTGTTCGCACCGGTTACCTTTTTCGACCCGCGCTATTCGCCGCTTATCGGGCAGTTCCAATTCCTGCAACCGGAGAACCTGGACTTTGCCTGGATAAGGGACGGCCGGGTGGATTGGCCATTGCTGGTCACTCTGGTAGTGGCTGTGTTGGTCAGCGGATGGGGACTGATGAAGGCTGGGAGGACGGAAGGTGGGAAGATTGGAAGGACGGAAAGACGGAAGATTGGAAGACTGGAAGATTGGGCAGTGTCCAACCTTCCAACCTTCCAGCCTTCCGGCTTTTCCATCTTCGTCACACTGGTCGCTGTGGCCTGGCTGCTGGCCCGTGCTCACAGTCTCCCTGTTGGCGAACTGGGCGAGGCAGTGGCTCTGCTCAACGCCCGCGCCGCCCCTGCCGACGCAGTAGTCACCGGCACACCCGAAGAGTCGGTTGCCTTTGCTGACTTATATAAGGGGCGTGCCGACGTGTTGGGCCTTAACGCCGGCGGCCTGCCCCTCGACCGGGACACAGCGACGGTTTTGGCCCGGACGGCGCAGAACCATCTGCGTATGTGGTGGCTCCCTAATTGGCTGCCACCGGAACAAAGTGGGGTTGAGATGTGGTTTATGCACAATGGCTTTCGTGCCGAAGACCGCTTCGTCGGTGAGCGGCGGCTGGCACTGTATTATTTTCCCCCCGAGCCGCTGGCGGAAACGGCTGTCGGCGTGACCTTCGGGGATGTCATCACCCTGGAGCGTGTTGGCACGTTGCCTGCTGCCCACCCCGGAAGTGTGCTGCCCGTCGCCCTTGATTGGCAGGTGAGACAACCGGTATTGGCCGATTACTATGTTTTCGTCCACTTGCTCGACACCGAAGGGAACCGCGTGGCCCAATCTGACGGTCAGCCTGCCCTATGGACCCGGCCCACCTCCACATGGTCGCCGGGGGAACGCGTTGAGGATCGCCATGCCCTATCGCTGCCGGTTGATCTGCCCTCCGGGAACTACACCCTCATCACTGGTCTTTACCTGCCGGACAATGGGGAACGATTGCTTTCCAGCGAGGACAAGACTTTCGTAATCCTCAACACTGTTCAAATCACCCGTAAATAAGGTGAAGGGTAATTATTCAGTCCCAAACTCGCATCTATTGACGTCAGACCTTATTTTATGGTAAGATAGCAGTACTTGTGGAAATATCCAGGCTGGGTGCCGCGAGGATGAGGAGGGCATCGCAATGATGGAACATCTCCGAACGATACGTAGTCAGAGAGCGCTGCTGGCAATCGTCATCATCCTGGCGATGACGGTATTATCCGCCTGCACTCTGCCGAGGTCTCGCCCCCGGCCCGTCGCAGTTCCTACGCCCCCGGCTTCTCCTGGTCTTCCTCAATTTTCCTCGGCCCCGGCCCGAGTGATCGGCAACCAACCCAACATGGTGCCTGGTCAGGTCATCGTCAAGCTCAGCGCCCAATCTGCCCTCCGGGCTCTCGAGGCTACGCCCGAGGCCGGTGGAATTATCGTCACGGGGTTGCCTGGCATTGATCGTCTAAACCAACAGTTTGATGTCAAAGCCTTCAACCCGCTGATCCGGCCACTGGCCCAGGCATCGGGTGAAAGCGTTCAGGCGTTTGCGGAGCGCGAGCCGAGCTTGCTGGGGCTGTACGTGGTGAGCTTCGATCCCCAGTACGACTCCGCTGCCGTTGCCGCAGCCTACCAGGCCGACTCCAGTGTTATTTATGCCGAGCCTAATTTCTACGCTTACGTCAACGACGAGCCTTTGTCACCGGCCGCTTTTACCCCCAACGATCCCTACTTCAGTTATCAGTGGAACATGCCCCTCATCCAGGCCCCTCAGGCCTGGGACGTATCGAATGGACAGGATGTGCTGGTGGCTGAGTTGGACACTGGCATCGCTTACGAGGATTTTGACGTTTACCGCCGGGCTCCTGACCTGAGCAATACTCGCTTTGTATCCGGCTACGACTTTGTCAACAATGATGCTCACGCCAACGACGACGAAGGCCACGGCACCCACGTTGCCGGAACCATCGCCCAAAGCACCAACAATGGCCAGGGCGTGGCTGGTGTGGCCTTTGGCGCGACGCTGATGCCGGTCAAGGTGCTCGACAACCGGGGGCAAGGCAGCTACGATACCATTGCCCAGGGCATTATCTACGCCGCCGACCGGGGGGCGCGCATCATCAGTATGAGCCTCAGCGGGCGTGATGCCTCCAGTGCCCTGGCCGAAGCCGTGGATTACGCTACCCGCAAAGGCGTGCTGCTCGTAGCCGCTGCGGGCAATAGTCGGGGGGCGGTGGAATATCCGGCTGCCTACGACGCTGTATTGGCCGTCGGCTCAGTGGGCTTTAATCGCGTCCGCGTGGACTACAGCGACTTTGGCCCGCAGATTGAGCTGGTTGCTCCCGGGGGGGACACCGACGCGGACTTAAATGGTGACGGCTACCCCGACGGTATCCTCCAACAAACCTTCCAGGGTGACGTGACGAACTTCGGTTTTTATTTCTATGAGGGGACTTCGATGGCAACGCCGCACGTTTCGGGGGTAGCCGCGCTCCTTTTCGCTCGCAATCCGGCGGCCAGCGCCAGCCAGGTGCGCCAGGCTATGGAATCTACCGCTCTAGACCTGGGCCCGGCCGGGCGCGACAGCGAGTATGGGTACGGTCTGGTGCAGGCTGCCAGTGCGCTGGCTGCCATCGGTGGCCCCCCAATCATCACCCCCACTACCCAACCGCCGACGCTAACTCCTACCCCCACGCTACCTGGTCCAGGCCCCTCGCCCACGCCAACTTTCACCCCGACTCCGCCCACGCCCACCGTTACACCCCCCCCGGTTTCTGGAAACTTGATCGTGAACGGTGACTTCGAAACGGCGGGTGGCTGGACCTTTAGCCGCACGGCCTATCCGGCTGGCTACAGTACGCAAGTCGTTCATGGTGGTGCTCGTTCCACTCGCCTGGGCATCGTCGATGGGTTTGACCGCTTCAGCTATTCGTCCGTATGGCAGGTGGTCACCATCCCCGCTGACGCCCGTCGCGCCACTCTTACTTACTGGGTCTACCCAATCAGTGACGACGTCTTCCCCCGGGACCAGCAACTGGTGCTGGTGCTGAACGAACGCTTCCACATCATCAGTTATGCCGAGCGGACTCTGTCGGATGCGCAGCAGTGGATTCAGCGCAGCTATGATATGACGCCTTTCGCTGGCCGCACTGTCATCGTCTACTTTGGCGTCTTCAACCGGGGATACACCGGCAGGCCAAGCGCTATGTACGTGGACGATGTATCGTTGATCTTTGAGCGCTAGTGCTTTGTCAAGGCTACATTGATGGGTGATGTTGATGCCCATGGCGTTGGGTCCTACCCGTCAAAATACCGTTGACAAAGTGCTAGCCCGGAAGGTGATGATCAGCGCTGTTAAGACGTAAGCTGGTCGCGAAACACGTTAATCTGAGCGCTATGCTCGCGCTTGTGGCCGTAGTAGCTATAGACGATGAAGTCGTCCAACGCATATTCGGGACCATACCAGGGCGGAGTTCCGGGTTGGGGGATTATTTCCTCCCCACTCAGACTTAGGGACACCTTCCAGGGCCGCTAGCAGAGTCCGGTGCCCATATCTCAAAACATCACTTGGGTTCATCGGTCGCTCCTTTCGGTACACTTATGTATAAGTGCCTTAAAATACAGCTATGCCGAATTGTAATCGTGTTTGATTTTGGAGCAAGTTCATCCGTATGGGCCAAAATGTGGGGCTGGCTCCCACTGCTGGTTTGCTTCTGCCCCGCTGTACCAGTAATTGACCAGGAGGAAGAAGGATGTTCCAAATAGAAGTTATCTTGATTCCACTGGCCCAGGCAAAGTAAAGAAGAAGCGAGCTCCTTCATCTGGCGCGCTTTCGGCGCTGATGCGGCCACCGTGTGCTTCCACAATCCCTTTTGCAATCGCTAGCCCCAATCCAGAACCGCCGGTGTCACGACTGCGCGATTTTTCACCCCGGTAGAATTGCTCGAAGATGTGAGGTAGGTCTTCGGGGCTGATCCCCTCGCCGGTGTCACGCACCTCCACCTGCACGCCGCCCTGTACTGCGGGCGAGGCATGTACCTCCACCCTGCCGCCGGCAGGCGTATATCGCAGGGCATTGCTGACCAGATTCGTCAGTACCCGTCCAATCTTCTGAGCATCCATGAAAACTGGGTCTATATCGGGCGCAACGCTTCCTTCCAGCTTCGTTCCCTGACGTGCCGCCAGTGCTGAGAATGACTCCAGCGTATCCGAAACCAGGTCGGAGAGGGAGTTGGGATGCCGCTCCAGGGGCAAGCCTCCCGCATCGAGCTGAGCCATATCAAAGAGATCGTCAATTAAGAGCGACAGTGAGCGAATATGGTGTTGCGCTGTCTGTAAGTAGCGCCCGACGATGGCTGGATCTTCTACGACGCCATCGGCCAGAGCCTCCAAAATCACCCGGATGGAAGCCAACGGCGTGCGCAAGTCGTGGCCTATCCAGGCGACAAGGTCGCGGCGCAAGGTATCCAGTTCACGCTGCTTGCGTGCCGCCGCTTCAAGTTGCGCTGCCATCTCGTTGAAGGTGCGCGCCAGGTCGGCCATTTCGTCGCGGCCGGTTACCGGCACGCGTACACTCAAACGTCCCCGAGCAATCTCTTGCGCTGCCTGATTTAGCGTCACGATGTTGTCAGTGAGCGCGGTGGAGAGGAAATAGCCCAGCGACATGGCAATGCCCCCCGCGAACAGAAGCAGTATCGTGGCCAGCGTCAGGTCATGCTGGCTGGCAAACATCAACCGTGCCGTTACCCAAACATTGATAAACGTCAAGACGCTTGAGAGCGCATAGCCACCCAGGAGTGTCCAACTGACGTGAGGGGAGCGGCTGATCCAGCCCAGGCGGTACGCGCCATGTCCCGCTGCGACCGAGATTACCGCCGTTATCGTCAGGAACGAGGCCATCGCGCCTATCTCGCTCATTGGCGGGTGCATCAGCACGTAAAAGAACCCCAACGCCAGCGCCAGGGTGAGTGTGACACCGCCGGCAAAGAACAGCGGTAGGGTTAAGGATCGGCGATAGGTGGTTCCGGTATCCATAAGTCACGTTCTCACGGTTCAAATTTGTATCCCACACCCCAAACGGTCTGAATGTGACGTGGGTTGGAGGGGGCAGGCTCGATCTTCTCGCGCAGCCGGCGTACGTGGACTGTCACGGTGCTGGGGTCTACATATTCCGTCAGGCCCCAAACCAGGTCCAGCAACTGGTCGCGGTTGAAGACCTGGCGTGGGTGGCGTGCCAATACCCACAAGAGATCAAACTCCCTGGCGGTAAGCGACTTCTCTTCGCCGTTTACCTCGACCAGGCGAGTCTTAGGATCGATAAGCAGGTCATCGAACACCAGGGGGCGTTCAGCGCTGATCGGCGATGAACCATGGGTCCGTCGCAGCACAGCCTTTACCCGGCTGACCAGTTCTTGGGGGCTGAAGGGCTTCACTACGTAGTCGTCGGCGCCCATTTCCAGCCCCAGAATGCGGTCTGTCTCCTCGCGCCGTGCGGTGAGCATGATGATGGGTGTGTCACCTTGTGCGCGCACCCGGCGTGTGATTTCCAACCCGTCCACCTTGGGCAACATCAGGTCCAAGATCAGCAAGTCGGGTGGCCGCTTGTCCAGCGCCTCGAGTGCCTCCTGTCCATCGTGAGCCACCACCACTTGATACCCTGCACGTCTCAAGTAAATGCTGACTACCTCGCTGATACTGGGTTCGTCGTCCACCACCAAGATTGTCGGTTCGTTCATTGTGCGTTCCGTCCTAGTGTCGTGTTGAGTCTCGTTGCGAAACGTCGTAGTCGGGGACGCGTACTAATCCCTCGGAGACATTTACCACGCTTTGCATCACAGACTATGCTAACCCATAATTCTTACAAACTACTTACAATTATGAAGGGACGCTTCTCAATCGGCAAAGTCGACAGAAGATGGAGGGTTCTGCAAAGGGTTTTGCTTGACGACGAGGAGAGTGAAGTCGTCCGACTGCGGAGTGTCGCCGGTGAAAGCGTTGACGGCGTCCATCACCGCCTCAAGAACCTGTTGTGCACTGGCTCCCGGAGCTATGTCTGCCACCGCTGCCTGCAGCCTTTCTTCACCGAACAACTTGCCCTCGGCGTTCATCGCCTCGGTCACGCCGTCGGTGTAGAAGATGAGAAAGTCGCCAGGAATCACCTCGATCTCTCGTTCTTCCAATTCGATGTTCTCGAACATACCCAGGACGATACCGCGCGCAGCTAATTCCTGGAACTCCCCGCTGGCGATGTGCAGCCACAGCGGCCAGTTGTGGCCGGCATTGGCATAAGTCAATCTGCCATTGTGGCTGTCTAGAGTCGCGTAGAAGGCGCTCACGAATAAATCTGCCTGGCTATCCTTCAGCATCAATTCATTAGCCCGCATCAGTGCCGCCCCAGGGCTGCGGCCGCTGAGGGCTGTGGTGCGAATCATCGTGCGGCTGAGGGCCATAAATAAGGCTGCGGGCACTCCTTTGTCCGCCACATCAGCGATCACGATGCCCAACCGGCCTGGTTCGCCCGGCAAGTCAAATAAGTCTAAAAGTTACCGCCCACCAGGCGTGCCGCCTGATAGCACGCCGCAAGGTCCCAACCTGGCACAATTGGGCAGGCTTCAGGCAAAAAACTGAGCTGGATCTGCCGGGCGACAGCCAGTTCCTGTTCCAACCTCTGTCGTTTGATCTCTTCCTGGTGCAGCCGTGCTTTCTCGATAGCAATGGCAGCCTGGTTGGCCATCAAGTGCAAAAAGCGCACTTCGCTTTCATCACTAACACTTGGACTAAATCGATGGAATACAGCCGATGAAATATCGGGCAGATATGCCCACAGTTTACAACACCTGATGGCAGAACGCAATCAGCCCCGAGGCTGATTTCGAGCAGCCATTTACGAACCTTAGCCCTGTCTGTTGAAGGGCGTGGGCTTACTTTGACTGATCCAACATAACTATTAAGCTTCTCGGAACGCTGCATGAGGTTGCGAGATTGGTTTAGTCTGTTATGTTCGGGTCAGTAAGAGTCTCGTAAGAATTTTGCAAGATGGGCGTAAGAGTTATGGGGTATTATACACCTATATTAGACCTTTATACTAGACAATATCCGAGTTTTGACGCACAATAGTAGTGTAAAAGTCGTATTCCGTAATTTGAATCTGAGAAGATAGCTATGCACCCCCTGGTGATTGCGGGTGGTAGAGAGGAAAGACTGATGAGACGACCTTCCTTAGCTGTTGGCGCGTTATTGGGTGGGCTGACCAGCTTGCCCCTGATAGCGCTCTTGTTCGTCGGCGAGCAGTTCGCCGGACTTCCATTTGTTCCTTTTGATCTTTTTGACTGGCTGGCGCGTGCGCTGCCAGGCAATGTGATTACCTTGGGAATCGATGCCATCGTGCGGACGGTCAGTGTCCTGAATCTTGGATCGACAAGCACGGCAGCCAAGCGTATCGAGCAGCTTATGGCAATTGCTATGGTGGTGGGCGGTGGCGCGCTGCTGGGTGCACTCATTGCCTGGGCGCTGAGGCGTAGTGATGGCCCAGGCTGGCGCGTAGGGGCTGGAGGCGGCCTGGTGGCCTTTCTCTTCGTCAGCTTTATTGAGTGGGTGGGGATCGCCGGTAATCCCGCCCTGGCGCTGCTCTGGTTGGCGTTTTTGATCGTCGGCTGGGGGGCGTTGCTGGGCAATTTGCTGGAAGCGCAGGCGGCCCCACCGCTGACGGATGAGGCCCGCGCCGCGCGCCGGACCGCGTTAATCAAGATCGCTGGCGGGTCGGCCGCGATAGCTTTGGGTGCATGGGGATTGGGCCGTGTTCTGGGGGCGCAGCAAGAAGCGACTGGAGCCGGTCAGCCGTTGGCTGATCTGGCGACGGCTACGCCGGAACCGGCCGCCACGACGCAACCCTCACCAGGTGTGCAGTCTCTTGGTGGGACACCTGCCGAAACGCCTGCGTCGGGGACCTCCTCAGTACCCTCGTCCACGCCGCTGCCGCAACCGACGGCGATGGCAACCATGCGCGACCGCGTGCAACCGGCTCCCGGTACACGTCTCGAATTGACTCCGAATGAAGACTTTTATCGCATTGACATCAACACGCGCCCGGTCAGCATTGAAGAGGCGTCTTGGATGCTGGAAGTAGACGGGCTATTCGACAATCCCCGTCCGCTCACGCTGTCTGACCTTACGGCTTATCCTGCGGCAACCCAGGCGATTACACTGAGCTGCATCTCGAATCCCGTTGCCGGCGACTTGATCGGCACCAGCAATTGGACCGGTGTGCGCCTGCGCGACGTGCTCAAAGACCTGGGGCTGCGATCGGAGGCCCAAGAACTGTACATTGAGGCGGCCGATGGCTTTTACGAGAGCGTGGCGATGGAAGATTTGATGGACCCACGCACCCTGCTCGTCTATGGGATGAACGGGGAGACGCTGCCTGTGGAGCATGGCTTTCCGCTGCGCATTTATATCCCCAATCGCTATGGGATGAAGCAACCCAAGTGGATTAAGCGCATCGAGGCCATTGATCACCAGGGGCCAGGCTACTGGGTAGAACGGGGCTGGAGCGCCGAGGCGCGCGTGCAAATTGTCTCGGTGATTGATACCGTGGCCAAGGATCATGTCGTAGACGGCAGGGTGCCCATCGGCGGCATCGCCTGGGCGGGAGACCGAGGCATCCAGAAAGTGGAGATACAGGTGGACGATGGGGAATGGGCAGAGGCTGTCCTGCGCACACCGCCGCTCAGCTCGCTGACATGGGTGCAATGGCGTTACGATTGGCCGATGAGCACCGGACGCCACAGGTTTCGTGTTCGTGCCACCGACGGCACCGGCGCACTGCAAATCGAGGAGGTAAGTGGCGTCCGTCCCAATGGTGCAACCGGTTATCACCTAGTGACGGTGGATATCTAGTGCTCTGTCAAAGCTACAGTGATGGTGCTCTGTCAAAGCTACAGTGATGGGTAATCTTGGCTCCCATAGCGCTCGTTCTTACCCTTCAAATCACCCTTGACAGAGTATTAGGCTGTACCTGCCGGAGATTACCAACCAGACGCTGTAACCAGAGGGATCAGGAAATCGGGGATCAGGGATGAGGATGAGGGAGTAGATTACCATGTTCAGATCAAGTCGTTGGGGGTGTCTGCTGTTGAGTCTGGTGGCCTTAATTTCTGCATGTGGGGTGCCTGGTAACAGTCCGCAAGCGACGGCAGCGGTTCGAGAGCCGCCCCCATCTAGAGTGACTCAACTGGCGCCGGCAGCTACCCCGAACGTGACCCCGCCTGTTGAGACTACTCCGGCAGATAATGCTCCCGCGCCGGCCCCGGCGGCCAGGATTGAGGTTGCCCCCACTGATGTTCAAGATACGCCTACGCCAAAGCGGGTGACCGAGCCCGTGGTTACCTCTGACGAGTCTGTGTCGGCGGTTGAGAATAAAGGACCATCTGAAGAGCAATTGAGGCTTTTGGCCAGCCTCGAAAGCCAGGGCGCTGCGCCTGAACTGCTCAACGAAGCCTGGCTCAACTCGGAACCTCTCAAGCTGGCCGACCTGCGGGGCAAGGTGGTCCTGGTTGAGTTTTGGACCTTTGGCTGAATTAATTGCATCCACGTAATTCCCTCGGTGAGGGAATGGTATAACACTTACAAAGACGATGGTCTGGTAGTGATTGGGGTTCACACCCCCGAGTTTAACTACGAGAAAGACCTGAACAACGTCAAGGAAGCCCTCGTGCGTCTGGATGTGCCTTATCCAGTCGCCCTGGATAATGATTGGAAGACGTGGCGTGCGTATCGAAACCGTTATTGGCCAGCTATGTACCTCATTGACAAAGCTGGAGAGGTTCGATACCTCCACATCGGCGAAGGGGATTATGATCGCACCGAAGCGGTGATCAGGGCTTTGCTGGCGGAAGATTCATCTCCCTCTTGATGTGATCCAGGTTTGCGTTAAGAAAGTATCTTCTCAATATCTTGGGGTAGGGGCAGGTCCCGCGCCTGCCCCGGCGGGCAACCGCAAGGGTTTGCCCCTACTTTTTGAGAAGATACTTAAGAAACTTGTAAGGATCTCGTAAGGCGAATGTAAGCGCTGTCTGGCATGATATGCCCAGACAGCACTTAGCTTTAGTCCCCTTGTAGAGGGGATTAGAATTCACTCAACCCTAAGGAGGATCCAATGAAAGTTAGAAAAGGCACGTTCCTATTGCTGCTGGTGACAACTGTGATTATTTCGGCATGTGGAGCGTCAAGGCCAACGCCGGAAGCCGTGATGGGTAAAGAGACCCCCACGGCTGAGACGATGATGGAGGAGGAGATGGCCCCCACCGAGGCGATGACCGGGACGGAGTCGACGATGGCCGAACCGATGATGGGGGAAGAGACTCCCACGGCTGAGCCGATGATGGAGGAGGAGATGTCCCCTACCGAGGCGATGACTGAGACAGAGTCGACGATGGCCGAACCGATGATGGGAGAAGAGACTCCCACGGCCGAGCCGATGATGGGGGAGGAAATGTCCCCTACCGACGCAATGACCGGGACGGAGTCGACGATGGCCGAACCGATGATGGGGGAGGAAATGTCCCCTACCGACGCAATGACCGGGACGGAGTCGGCTACGGCTGAACCGATGATGGGGCAGGAGACCCCCACCCCCGAGGCAATGATGAGCACAGACTGGTTCAGCGCCGAACTGACCGACGTCAACACCGGCGAAGTCTTCCAGGTAGCTGATTTTCATGGCAAAGTGGTGTTGGTAGAGACAATGGCCGTATGGTGCCCGACATGCTTCAGGCAGCAGAAAGAGGTGCAGGCTTTGCACGAGTTGTTGGGCGTGCGGGACGACCTGGTCAGCCTGGGGTTGGACATTGACCCCAACGAGACGGCCGGCACGCTCAAAGCGTACACCAACAAGAACGGCTTCGACTGGCTGTACGCAGTCGCTCCGGCTGACGTGGCGCGGGAAATCGGCCAGCTATATGGTGACCAATTTCTCAATCCCCCGTCGGCGCCGATGCTGATCGTTGACCGTCAGGGCCAGGTACATCCTCTGCCTTTTGGCGTAAAAAGTGCCCAGGCGTTGCAGGAAGCGTTGGGGCCGTACCTGAACCCATAGCCGGTTTCAGAGGAGGACTTCTGTGGTACTCGATTCCACCTTGACTTCTATTTCATTAGGGCTTCTGGCCACCACCAGCCCCTGTGTCCTGCCCCTGTATCCTGGCTTCCTGGCCTACCTCAGCGGAGGGCAAGAGG
>CAYTNQ010000111.1:0-14500 GCA_964439175.1 uncultured Anaerolineales bacterium
ACACGCCCGCCCTGAATTTCTTGGTGGACCAGATGACCTGCGCATTGCGCCCTTCAATGTGTTCGGTTGCGCCGCTGCCATAGTATTGGGTAGTGAAGCGGGCAAATGTGAAGGTATCCATGTAGTGCAACTTACCCGACCGGCTTTTGAGAACCAACGGGCTCCAACCGGTGGCAACCACTTCGGTGAAATCACGATAGATGCGGCCAATGGGCGAATACTCCTCGAAGTTGATGTTGACAGGGCTCAGCCTGGGCGCAGGAGGCAGAGGCTCCGGGATAGCTGGCGGGGGTCCGGGGGATGGCTCAGGAGGAGGTGTCGGCTCTGGTTGAGGTTGTGGTTTCGGAACGGGTGCTGGGGTGGGCATAGCTTTGACAAACCCGGCCCAGGGACCAAAAATATCAGGGATTCTCGCAGCCAGGTGTAGATTGCCACTGATCTTGATCTTGCCCTGGCTGTAGGCGTGGGTGCTGTTCAGCGTACCCTGGGCCAACTGGATAAAGTTGGTGCCGCTCATGCGGATGGTTGCAGAAGGCGACGCGGTTGCGCCTTCAGCCACCGTGCAAGCCTGGTTGGCAACGGTTACTATCCAATTGCTGGCCCCGGTACCGGTTAATTGAAACTGATAGGTCACTTGCAGGCCACCTGCTTTGTCGGGCCGGAACCCCTGGGGCATAGCCCGCACGTAATCGGCCAAGGTCGGCTTGGCCGGCGTAGGGCCGGGTGACGGTGGCGCTGGGGATGGCGCAGGCGGCTCATCCGGTGGCACCCGCGAGGCCCAGGGCGGGAAGAGTTCGACGAACTTGCGCGCGTAATCTAGATTGCCACTTACCTTGATCTGGCCTTGGTTGTAAGCATCTACAGCATTCAGCTTGCCGCCGGCAAGTCTCAAGTAGTCGTCGGTACTCATTGTGATGCCGGTGTCTGCGCGAGGCGGCGCGCCCTGGCTCACGCTGCACCTACCATCAGCGACGGAGACTGCCCAGGTTCCTCCCCCCTCACCGCTCAACTGGAGCTGGTAAGTAACTTTCAATCCCCCCGCTTTATTCGATTGCAAGCCCTGGGCCATAGCCTGCACGTACTTTCCGATACTAGGTGTGGTATTCATCAGCATCTCCTTCTATTGTAAGCTAAGTTTTGACTCAACAATCATTATGTCAATCTTCCACGTATTTTATGATATTTTCGTTTTTCCCGCTCATATAACGTGCGAATTGCTCTATGATCTGCTCGGGCAATGCGGTGCCGGTGGTGCCCAGTTGTTGGATGGTGATCGAGGCGATCAAATTGCCCAGCCAGGCAGCCTCGTCCGGCCTAGCTCCCCCGCACAAAGCAGCTACGATGCCGGCCATAACACTATCGCCAGCCCCGACAATGTCAATGGGGCCGGTAACAGGCACACCTGGCGCGTGGCACACCCCTTCTTGGGTGAATACCAGGATGCCATCGGCACCGACGGTAACGAACACGGGCCGTCTTGTTCGGCGGAATAGGGCTGTCCCGGCGGCCTCCACCTCTGCCCGTTCCAATTTCTCTCCAGACGGCCCCCCCACCGCCAGCGACGCCTCGGAGGCGTTGGGCTTGAGTATGACGTGGCGGAAGAGGCCAATGCGCTCTCGCGAGTCTACGGTGATGACCAGATGGGGATATTGCTGACCCAGGTCAGCCAGAACAGCTCGCACCTGGCCGGTGATGACGCCACAATTAGCTTCCGGCACCTGGTCGGCGACGACGATGCCATCAACCGTAGGCGCGAGAGCACGCAGCCGCTGGCTGACCTGCGCCTGGAGTGCATCGGGCAGAGGGGAGCGGTTCTTTACGTCCAGCCGGTTGAGTTCGTGTACCCGGCCACCGGCTTCGTGCATCATCGGTTTGGTATAGGTCGGGGTGAAGCGATCAGGGTGCTCAATCAGCGGCCCGATGTCCACGCCCCGGGTTATCAACGCTCGCTTCAGTTCGTAACCATCGCCGTCGTCGCCGATGACCCCCAGCGCTGTCACCGCCACGTCCAGCGCCCGCAAATTGTTGGTGACGGTGCCCGCCGCGCCCGGGCTACAGCGCACGCCCACCACCTGGTATGCCTCCAGGCCAGTCTCCAGTGACGTTTCGCTGAGACATCGGTCGAGCTCCAGGTATTTATCCAGGAAGAAATCACCTACGACCAAGACCTTGGTTTCGGAGAAGCCAGCTAGCAATTGCCTGAGACGCATCTCGTCCATCCTGGTCTCGCTCCCTTATCACTCCGGGGCCAACAACTCCAACGCACGCCGGCAGAGGTGAGTAAAGGTAGCCCGGTGGTCACCCTGGATGTAGAAGCTCTCACCGCCGTCGGCCACGGTGCGGACCAAGATGGTCTTGTAGGGGCGGAAATAGTAGCGGGAGTCAGTTTTGGGCGCTTCGTGCTCCAAGTCAGACCCCAGGTCGAGCAGATCGAACACAGCGGTAGTGAAATGGCGAATCGACCGTCCCTCCTGATGAGCCACGTTACGGGCCATCGCCAGAGCCTTGAGGTATACCTCGGGCCCCATCACCGCCGTACCGACGTTGAGCAACACGCCCCCTTCCAGATTGGAAATAGTGTGCGCGAACACCAAAAAGTCGTGGTACGAGGCGGCCCCCAGCGCTGCCCCATCGCAATTGGGATGTTCGTGGATGATGTCGTAGCCGATGCCGATGTGGGCTGTCACCGGGATGCCCAGCCGGTAGCCTGCCGCCAGAAGGCTGACTTCGCGATGCGGAAATGCCTCCTGTTCGACCATCCGGCCCACTGCCTCGCCCAAGCCGATGTTTTCGCGGGCAGCCTGCTGGATGGCTTCGTTGATGCGCCCCGTCTCGCGCCACAGCCCAAATTGCCCTTCCTGGATGTAGCGGGCTACGCTTTCGGTGGTCGCCCCAACAAGCGCCAGCTCAAAATCGTGGATGGGGCCAGCCCCGTTCATGGCGACGTGAGTAATGATACCCCGGGCCATCATGTCAATCACAAAACGCGAGAGGCCCACTTTGATGACGTGAGCGCCCATCATCAGGATGACCGGCCGGCGGTTGCGATGCGCCTGCACCACGCGTTCAGCGACGGTATCCAGATCGAGGTTACGGAAAGAGAGCGGAGCGGCATCGAGGGGAAGTACCTCGGCCAGTGTCATATCGTGGGCACGCTCGGCGAGCGGCTTGAGAATGAGACGACTACGGTCGAAAACGGGGTACGACATATTTCTATTGCTCCCATAGGATAGATGTCCACAAGAATTGCGAGTGAGGTCACAATAGGGCAGTTAATTTCCCACCGGAATAGGGACTGTTGTATTGCTTACAAACAGGGTCTGAGTTGGATAGGCAAATTCAATGCCTTCCTCATTGAAACGACGCAAGATAGCCAGGTTAATGGCTTGTTGAATGTCCATATACAGGTAGTAGTCCGGGTTTAGCACGTAATAGACGATTTCGAAATTCAGTGAGAAATCGCCATAATCCTTGAAGTGCGCCCGATCAAAGCGTATCTGCTCCTGATCTTCTATAATCTCTTGGATCATAGCAGGAATGGCAGCCAGCTTCTCATAGGACGTTTCATAGACGACGCCGATAGAGAAAACTACTCGACGATCGCTCAAGCTCTTGTAATTATGGATCCGACTTCGTGTCAGGTCGCTGTTAGGAAAGACAAGTTCTTCACCCGAAAGGCTGCGGACCCGGGTTGTTTTAAGGCCGATATGCTCCACACTGCCCAGATAGTTGTCGACCGCAATAAAATCGCCGATGACAAAGGGCTTATCTAACACGATGGAGAGGGAGGAAAACAGATCCCCCAGAATATTCTGCAGAGCCAGGCCTACAGCAATGCCGCCAATCCCAAGGCCTGCGATCAGGGCGGTGACATTAACGCCCAGGTTAGCTAAAGCAAGAAGAAGAATGACCGACCACAGAACGATTTTGCCAATAAAACCGAGAGCAGCAACCACTGTGACACTGCTGGGGTCCTCTTCTTTTTTCTGTCGTTCGTAACGAATAATCCAATAGGAGAGGAGTTCAGTGGCCCAGATGGCAGACTGAACCAGCAAAGCAATCACGACTACGCTGTTGACCAGCCGAGTTGCCTTCTGTGGCAGCGTGAGTGCCAGCGAACCCATGTACAATGATAAAACCAACAAAAATAAGAACCCGGTGCTTTCGAGGAGATGAGCCACCAGATCATCGATGTCCGTCTCGGTCCTTTTGGAGATCACGATGGCACGTCGGATAATCAACCTCATGGCGATACGCAAGGCTACCATAGCGAAAATGGCCACCAAAAGGGCTAAAAGCCAGGTTCGAACTGTGTTTTCGAAATATATCCAGTCAAGAAACGTCACTTCTTACCTCCCCCAGGCTCGTCTACAATAACCCCTTCACCGGGAACATACCGCTCGCGTGAGAGGATGACTGCGCTGTGGCCCGCTTCTTCGCCATGGGCAGGCCGTTCGGTCGGCGTATCCGCTGTGGGCAGCGCTTCCAACTGGGCCACTTCCTCCGGCGTCAAGGCATATAGGGCTGCCTGACGCACGAGGTGCTCAGCCAGCATCTGCTGAACCTGGCGGCTCAGGTCGCCAGCGTCGCCAAAGGACCGCCAGGTGACTCCTGCATCGTGAATGAAGACCTGACCAGCGGGCGTACGGGGGACGTCCCGCTTCAGAAAGGCGACCGATCGTCGGCGGGCGCGGCGCACTATGCGCCATTCCAGCCCCACCGGCGCGCGGATGTCGCCCCCCATCACCAGGAAGTGCAGATCAGCGACTTGCAACGCCTCCAGATCAAGGTTATCCGCATCGCTGACTGGCGTTTGCGCGATGTGCCAGGCAAGTGTCACAGGCAGGGCAGCAATCATACGCGCCAGAACCTCTCGCTCGGCCATCAGGTCCGAGGCGGCTGAGATGTAAATGGTCATCGGGCGGCTGATATCCATCGCTCACGCCTCTCGTAACGATCGCATCACTTGCACCAGAGTCGGCCGCTTGCCGTACATCAGGAGTCCCATACGAAACACTTTGGCGCCTGCCCATAGGATTAACGGGATGGTGATCAGAATCATCCCAATGCTGCCCACTACGTCTATCGTCGGCACCTTGGTCATCGGCGTACGCAACATCACCATGGTCGGCGCCGTCAGGGGGAACCAGGAGAGAACCCGAACGAGAGGCATGTTCGGGTTCGCAAAGAGGTCCTTTACCTTGCGTTCGGCCCAATCGACCAATTCCACCCGCTCCAGCCAGGTCAGAGCGCGCTGATGGGCAGTGGCTCGAGGTGTGCCCTTGAGCTCGGCCAGGTAGATCAACACGTCCAGCACTTTGAGGTCACGATACAGCCCTCGTTCCTCGGACAGGTACCCGATGCGCGAGCGGGCTGCCCCGTGTGGCTGCCCCAGAACAGACACCGTGCCTGCGTCGGGCTTGAGGATGTCCACAATGGTGCGAATGGTCGTCGTCTTGCCGGCCCCGTTGGGTCCCAGAGGGCCGAAGACGTCGCCCTGGTACACCTCGAAGGAGAGGTCATCCACGGCACTGAAATCACCGTATCGTTTCACCAGGTTTTTTACTTCGAGCATTATTTGCGGCATGATGACATTCTCATAATGTAGGCTGCCCCACGACTTTTCAGACAGTTTCTAAGGAAATTCGGCTTTCTGCACTGAGTCGAAGATGGACAGGATACGCTTGGCGATACCTGTCCAGCCAAAGTTGCGCCGTGCAAAACGAGCCCCTTCAATCGATAGCTCGTTGGCCAATGTGGGATAAAGCATGGGTATCGCTAACATCGTGCCATATTCCACAGGCCGATTTGGATCGGCAAAGAGTGCCTGATTACCAAAGTCAATTAGCTCAAACAAGCCACCGTGCACCGTCACAACAGTCGGGGTGCCGCAGGCCATAGCTTCAACGGCAGCCATACCAAACGGCTCATACCGTGAGGAAAGCGCAAAAACGCTGCTGGCACGATAATAGTTGGCCAGGTCTTCATCCGGGATATATTGTACCCACACGACCTTATCTGCAATGCCGGCCTTCTTGGCCACCGTTTTAAGTTCGGCAATACCTTGTTCATCTCGCCTGGAATCTTCGCTGCCAATAGCCGCTATCAGCCGCGCATCGGGTACTAACTCGAGGAGAGTCGGCATGGACTGAATCAGCAAATCGTAACCTTTGTTGGCTGCCATCCGGCCCACCGTTAACACATCGTGAGGTTGGAGATCGTAGCGTTGTCGCAAATCCACCCGCTCTTGCTGACGGACTGGCGAAAAGCGATTCTCATCCATACCTGGGGGAATCACCGTGACGTGTCGTTCCAACACGTTGTATTGTTCTTGCAGTATTTCTGTTTGCGGCTCAGTCGTGGCAATGACATGGTCGCAAGTTTGGTAAACCAGGAACTCTTCACGAATACGTTCCTCAAACCGGTACCTCTTTTCCATGTCCTGCTCATCCATCTCACTACCCATATTGTGCCTTTTCCACCAACCTAACGAGTGCGGTGTGTGAACGTGCGGGATGCCCAGTTCCTCTGCGATTTTTTGACCCGCCCAACCCGCGTCCCAGTAATGGGAATGGACGACATCATATTGCGCACCGCGATTACGCACGACGGACAAGAAGTTGGTCACAAAATCACCCAGGCAGTCGTGCATATCCTCTTTGCGGATGAATTTTCTCCCCCCAAAGGGAATACGCCACACGCGAAAGTTTTCGTTTACTTCGTCGACCTCAGGCTGATCCTCAAATCTTCGAGTCACCAGATCGACGCGGCGGCCTAGCCGGCTAAACCGCTTGGCCAGTTCCAACACGTAGACGACTTGTCCCCCTGTATCGGGCTTACCCAGCTCTGGTTCAGCACTTACATACCCGTGGATAGAAAGCATAAGAATGGAGTTTACAAAACGACTTGGTTGGTTCACCATGACACCTACCTCCTAGCGACAGCATACGCTACGCGTGTCCAATCGGGACATCTCTCACAATATCTCTTATTGCTTCCATTATTATAACATTGATCAAATCACGCTGCCAGCTTCGGCGGAGGCATTCTTCAGCGCGTGTCAATTTTTGGGGCTCTCCGCCACCGCGAACATATCTTCAGTCAGCAACTCAAAATCAGGGGGAGTGGCACTGTGATGCAAGCCCATATAAGCCGCTATATAACTGGCTGCGCTCCAGGCCTGATGGGCTTTGCCCATAGGTCGCCCGGTCTGACCATGCAGCCATTCATTGAACTCCCACTCACCGTAAATCCCCAGACGACACGCTTCCGCCAAAGCATTCAGCTCCCCATGAGCCAACTCTACACGTCCAAGGTGTGCCAGAAACCGCACCCATAATCCGCCAATGAAGGGCCAGATACCTCCATTATGATAATGATCGGGTAAGTTTAGAAAATTTGTAATAAAGTAATCCTTCCAGTCGTTCGCCCCAGACTGGATAGCCGGGTAGAGACATTTGACCGGGTACGGAGAGTTAACTCCCACACCCCATAGAAAGTGGAAGAGCTGTTCCATCTGCTGTTCGTTCAACAACCCCATCAATCCTGCCAGTAAATTCCCATAAACGTCGCAACGCCAGGAGAAATCAAAGGGGCTGATCTGTGCCAGCAGATATTGCGCGTCACCCAGGGTGAACTGTTTTTCTGAAAACGACTCTCTGATCTCGGAAAGTTTCTGGGCCGTCGGCCAGAACTGCCGCAGAATCTTCTTGCGTACTGTCTCAGTCAGGTTGAGATAGGTCTGCGGGTCCTCCCTCATCACAGTTGCAACGAAACTAAAGTCACGACAAGCCAGATACCATAGTACCTCATCATAAAGAACATTGTAGGAACGAGGAAAGAGGTCCATCCAGTCGGAGGATTCGGGAATCTCGATGAGACCGCAATTGTTGGAATCGTGCGCCTTAAGCCAAATCATGGCTCGCTTCAGATGAGGATAGATTCTTTCTAGAAAGTCGCAGTCCCCAGTATAAGCAGCATAGCGGCTGCCCCCAATCACAAACCAGATAACCGAATCAATCGAAGCAATGTCACCAATCCCACCGTAATCCGGCTTGCCCGTTTTGATTCGGACGTTGGCTGGAATTTGTCCGCTGTCCGTTTGATGTTCGGCCAACAATTCCAGGGTGCGTCGAAAACATTCAGTTACGTCAGGGTCATTGAGAGACAAGCTCCACAATCCTGTTTTTATGCCATCCCGGCTCCAGACGGCAAAGTAATTCGAATCCGTGTTGGTGAGAGGATTGTCCGCCATACTGGCTGCAGAGAATCCCATCGGAGTGATATTGCACCGTAGCGAGTCCACTGCGCGTTCAAACGCTTCTCGCGCCAGGTCACGCTTGGATGGAAGGGAGGGCAGAGTGAAAAAGTTGTAATGCCCAAGTCCTTCGAGCAGGCCGGCCGCGTAAGTATTGTGGCTGAAGTAGGCACGCAGTTCAACTGCCTTTCTAAGTTCGCGGGTAGCATTACCCACGACGATGCCGCGAAAGCCGTATTGGAAAAGATCGATGTCGTTCCCACTGTCGCCACAGACAAAGACCTGGTTCGGAAACAGGACCAAAGAATCAACCAAGAACTTAACGGCTGCTCCCATCCCCGCCCGCTCAGGGATAATATCCAGGTAAATATTCCGAGAATAGACCAAGCGTATGGGAAACCCTGCTCCGATAAGCGCCTGTTGCAATCCATCCAGATCCTCGGGGGAAGCGTTTTCCAGAAAGCAGCTAACTTTCAGTGGCGTTTGGTGTTTTTGTGGCTGAAGCTCCATATGTGGGTAGTTATCGGCCAGGAAAGCCACTACTTCTTCCCGGCCAAATCCTGTCTGGATGTACCGGTACCACTCGTCAAGGGGATGTTCGCCCGGCATGCGGTGGATTTCGGTCCCGACTGAGGAGACGATATAGTCGGCGAGTAGCAGTTGACGGTCCTCAATCGCCCCGAGTTGTTCGGAAAGGTTTTGGCCTGAAACATAAACCAAGATGAGCGAATCTCTCTCTGCCTCAAGCGCTTGCTGTAATTGTTGGCGGCCTTGTTGACCACCATTGACCAGGACACCGTCCAGGTCGACGACTAATAGATGGCGTTCGTCGAAAGTTGAGAGAAAGGTCATAGGAACCTCACCAGATGCAATGCGGTCATTCGGTTAGCACCACGTGATTGTAACATGCGTTTATTCTGGGGGCAATCCCTGTTCCAGCCTAAACACTGCGTAACGCATAACCAGACGCTTCGTTATGGTGAAAAAACACACAAAATTCATTAGATCTTTTTCGTGCACCGTATAGGGTACTTCGGAGAAAAACGAGGTCAGTATCAGCCTGGGAAGAGATAGGAGACCACTGCGTTGTGCTCACGAAAGTCGGGGAGGATGAGGTCGGCACCGGCCTGGATGAGGCGCTGGCGTTTCCAGGTGTCAACCCCCTGGCGCGTCGCTTCATTGCTGGCAACGCCGACGGCAATGCCGCCGACTGCCCTGGTATCCTCAATTTCCACGAAGCCGTCGCCAAAGGTGACCAGTTCCGGCCCGGCCAGACGATTTTCGCGCAGGATGCGCTCGATGACCATCCGCTTGGAGAAGTTCCGATAATCATCCAACGCGCCATAGATATGGTCGCCGAAGTAAGGGGTCAGGTCCAGGGCCTCTGCCTCACCCAACACGTAGGGGCGGTCGGTGCCGCTGGCCAGATAACAGGTTACGCCCCGGGCGTGCAGAGCCTCCAACACGTCCCGAGCACCGGGGACCATCAGATCATCCGGCGCGCGGCGCCCGGCTTTCAGATCAGCCACACGGCCCTCGATGCGCGTCCATAGCCGGCCCAGGTACTCCTGTTTGTAGTCCAGCGAATCAAGCGGCACCCCGTCCCGTTTCCGCACTTCTTCGACCAGTTGGAGCATCTGATAAATGGTCTGTTTACCGGTCAGCCGGGTCACGAACTCAGTGACGACGTGCGTCAGTTCTGTCTCGCTCTCATGATGCGGCGCGTCCAGCAACACTTCGACCATCATAGGGATCATTACCCCCTGCCAACCTTCGCGGATGAGGGAAAGGGTGCCGTCGAAATCGAACAGAGCATGACGAATGCGGCCCCGCTCCAAATGAGGCCGGATGATCTCAATATGGGTGTTGGGCAAGCAAGTCATTTGGGATTCTCTTTCGCCAGCAGTGCCTCAACAGCAGTTACCACCCGAGCCGTCACCTCCCACAGGTCTCCATCCACTACTGCACCGGCTGCAGAAGGGTGACCGCCGCCCCCCAACTGGGTTGCTAAGCCGTTGATGACCACGTTGCCATCGCTGCGCAGGCTGATCTTCACCCGCCTCCTGGGCATCTCCACGCACAACACACTAACCCGCACACCTCCGATTTGCATGCCCAGGCCAGGAAAACCATCCAGATCAGCAGGGGCGACGCCATAAGCCTTGAGAGTGGCCTGGTCAAGTGCACACCACACCAGTTGGCCGTCTGCGCCTACCTGCAACGAGTCGAGGGCATGTCCCTTGAGACGTACAAAGCTCAGCGGTTGCTGCTCGTAGACTTGCTTGTACAATTGCATCGGGGCGGCACCCGCCTCAATCAGCCTGGCGGCAATCCGATGCGTTTGGGGGCTGGTTTTGGGATATCTGAATGAGCCTGTATCGGTAAGAATAGCCAGGTAAAGCGACTTGGCAATGGAGGGCGTGATGGCGCCGCCAGCCTGAGTGATCAGATCGAAGATCAGTTCAGCGGTGGCCGCCGCATCGGTATTCACCACAGCCAGGTTTGCAAAGTCAACCGAATCGGGATGATGATCAATGCAGATAACCGTCACCCCAAGCTGTGGTTTATTTGCAGCAGCCGCCAATGCATCGCCAATACGCCCTACCCGACCCCAGCCACCCGAAGCATCCAGCACAAAAATCACATTTGCCTGTTGGATTTTCCCCTGATGGCGACTGGGGCTAAAGGTCCGCAAGCGGTGCCTCGGGTCGGCGAAGCGAAATGCGCGGGGGGGGGAGTCGCTATTCAAAATCGAGACATCTTTGCCCAATGATCGCAGATACTCGTCCAGCGCCAGCTCAGACCCCAGCGCATCCAAGTCGGGATTGACATGAGTGGTGATGATGAAATGCTGCTTCTCATTTATGACCTGAATGATCTCGAACCACATACCCGAATTTTGCCCTGGTGGGGTAGAATTGTCAACTCTCTTGACATGTCAGTGGGGATACGATATAATCGTGACAGATAACTTGACAGAACATAAAGCCTTTTTGCCAACGCCCTATGGGACAGAGCCCTATGCTTCAACGCCTTTGGCCAGCGCAGTGCAGTAAGGATACGCCGGCCAAGGCCATGCAGGTACCTGTCTATGAACTTTGGGATTAGCACGATAAGGAGGCTGTGGTGAGCACGCCAGAACTGGAAGCCCTATTGGAACAGGCTATCGAGCATGTCAACGCTGGGGAACTGCAACAGGGGCGTGCGCTGTTTGAGCGCGTGCTGGAGCAAGACCCCAAGAATGATCGGGCGTGGGTGTGGTTAAGCGGCTGCGTCGAAGAGCCTATGCAGCGCCGTATTTGCCTGCAACAGGCTTTGAGCGCAAACCCCAACAACCAGGCAGCGCTCGAGGGGATGGACGTGCTGGACGGTAAATTAGCGCAGGTCTCGGAAGTTCCGCCCTCACTGCTCGAGAGCCGGCTGTCGGCTATTGGAATGGGTGACAGGCCTCCAACAGCCGAACCAGCCCCCGCCGTCTCACGACCCGCGCCTGAAGCGGATGCTGCCGCACCTTTCGCACCGCCGCCGACGGATATTGCTTGGGAACAAGAGACGGATGAAACCAGTGAACGACCTGGAAGGTCACGTATTCTGCTGTTGGTGGCAGCGGTGCTGCTCCTCTTCCTGGTTGTCTGTGCCCTGGTCGCCGCAACCGTGATGCCATCACTGCTCCAAGGACTCTAATCCTTTCAGGCGAGTTGACTATTATACCTGTACCAGGTCGCTACCATTCATAGTAGTTACGGTATTATCCGCCGATTTGGCTCATAGTACGATTTTCGGGATGGATGCCTTCTCGAAGTTGATGTCCCATGGGCTTGGCCGAAACCGCACGCCGGAAGAGCGCCACCAAATCCTCGTGAGAGCCTCCTCCTCGCAATGTGTCCCTGAAGTTTAGCTCCTTCTCCGAAAGTAAGCACAACCGGATCCGCCCGTCGGCGGTGAGACGCATCCGGTTGCAACTATCACAATATGGATCGCTTACGGGGCTGATGAACCCCACCGTTCCCCGAGATCCACCCAACCGGTAGAGCCGTGCCTCACCGACGACTTCGCCGTCGTTAAGCGGGAACAGTGGCCCCGAGGCTGCCTCAATGCGATCCATCGACTCCCGGGTAGAAACGTAGTGATTAAAAGCAATCTCAGCCGGCCCCCCTAACGGCATCAATTCAATGAAGCGCACGTGCCAGTCGCGCTCAAGAGTGAGCCGCGCCAGGTCTACCACGTCTTCCTCGTTATAGCCCCGCGTCACCACGACATTCAACTTGATAGGAAGCAACTCAGCACGCTCTGCGGCCTCAATACCTGCCCACACCTTATCCAGGGAATTCAAACGCATTACCCGGGTCAGCCGCGTTTCGCTCAAGGCGTCAAGATGAATGTTGACACGCTGCAAGCCGGCTCGCGCCAACGGTTCTGCAACCCACGGCAGACGCAGGCCATTGGTAGTCATCGTCAGCGCGTTGATCCCCCGGATGCAAGCCAGCCGTTCTACAATTTCGACCACGTCCTGACGCAAAGTAGGCTCGCCGCCTGTCAGCCGGATTTTGCGAAAGCCAGCATCGGCCGCTGCTTGCGCCACCCTTTCAATCTCTTCTGGCGTCAGCAACTCCGGACCGGGCACAAACCTCATCCCGTCCATTGGCATGCAATAGACGCAGCGTAAATTGCAGCGATCGGTGATAGAAATGCGGAGGTAGTTGATTTCACGTCCATAGCTGTCTTTCATTGATTGACTCCTTGGGTACAATCCCGTTGTGATAGACAAACATAACGATGTACCAAAAAAACAATCGAATCGATTGGCGATTTTTGCTTATCCTTAACAGGAATGATACAATAGCCCGGATGATGCGGCAAGCGCGGTATCCTTGTGGCGTCTTGCCAATGTACTTGTGTATCCCTTGGGGGACAGTTGCGACGTTTCGTGCCAGAAAGGAGCGAGTTAGGGAGACTTTATCAGCTCTACAGGCTGGCTGATGCGATAGGCACAATACTCATCGCCGTTGGCCATACAGCTCAACTGCACCGGGTCAGCATTTAGCATCTCTTTAATGATCTGCATATCCAGATGGCAGACTTCGCTGTGTTCACGCGCTACCTGACGATAAGGGCAAGTGAGCACACGAATAAAGATGGTTTTGTGGCCCACTACTTCCCAGCGCGCAGTAAATCCTTTGTGGCCTAGAAGTTGAACAACCCGCTCCAAGTGCTCTTCCAGCCGCTGGTCGGGACGAATCGGGGGGGCTTCAGCAGCTATCCTGCCCGCTATTCGGCGCAAAAGCTCGTCGAGACCAGACTTGCCCAGTGAGGCTTTTACTTCATCCAGAAGATAGTCAGCCAGATGATAGTATTCCTCCGGAAAGAGTTCATTAGCAGCTTCAGTTAAAGCATAAAGCTGTTGCGGCCGACCCGGTTGAGTTTTCCGTCGCACAGAGGAGATGGTCACCAAGTTCTCCCCTTGTAGGACATTGAGGTGGTGACGCACTGCCATCTGGGTCAGCCCAACCTCATCAGCCAACTCTTCGACTGTGGCTCGCCCACGTTCCTTTAACAGTTCAACAATTTTCTGTCGTGTAGGTTGCATCAGGCAGATGATTCCGGGTAGCTGTACCTTACCGGACCTGGTTCAAAAATAGAGGAACAGCGGATAGCAATCAATTTATAAGAACATTTTAGCACAAGAATAGGCGGCTTGTCAATTGTCAATAAAAGATAATTTTTATTATAATTATTATAATATTGACAAACTATGTACCCTATGGTATGATAGCGCCTGTGAAAGAAATATCAACCACCACACTTCAGAAATTCCGGCATTTGAACGAGATTTGAGATTTGATATTTGGCATTCTTAAGGAGGTCAGGTCCCTACAATGACGGTAGAACCCCTGTCTCGATCCGAAGCTCTCGTAGTGCCAGAAGAACTCAAACGCAACGTCGTCGTCACTGGCCTGGATACAGTTTATAACTGGGGTCGGATGTATTCCATCTGGCCAATGGTGTTTGGCCTGGCGTGTTGTGCCATCGAGTTCATCGTGGCTGGTACTGCTCGTTATGACATGGCCCGCTTTGGCGCCGAGTTGGCGCGGGCATCCCCTCGCCAGTCCGACTTGATGGTCATATCAGGCACCGTTACCAAGAAGATGGTGCCCCAGATCGTGCGTCTGTACAATCAGATGCCAGAGCCGAAATATGTGATCGCCATGGGCGCCTGCGCCACGGCGGGTGGCCCCTTCAAAG
>CAYTNQ010000112.1:0-14268 GCA_964439175.1 uncultured Anaerolineales bacterium
ATAGACCCGATTCAGCCGCCATAGGTGTGACCTTGGTATATCATAATCCCTGTGATGGGGTACTAGCTGATTATGTTGGCCAACATCTGGTTTTGCATTTCCCACATGCGACGGTACAGCCCTTCTATCTGCAACAGGTCGCGGTGTTGGCCGCGCTCCACAACTCGTCCCCCCTGCAGGACCAGGATCTCGTCCGCCACTTCCAGCCCGATCAGTCGATGGGTAATGATCAGCGTGGTGCGTCCCGCCATCAGCGTATGAATGGCCTGCACGATGGCGCGCTCGGTTAAAGTGTCCAGGTTGGCTGTGGCCTCGTCCAGGATCAGGATGGGTGGGTCTTTGAGGAGGGCGCGAGCAATCGCCAGCCGCTGACGCTCCCCCCCGCTCAAGCGCAACCCCTGTTCGCCAATCCAGGTGGCGTAGCCCTGGGGCAAGGATTGGATGAACTCGTGGATTTGGGCGCGTTGCGCGGCCCGTACCAGGTCGGCCTGGCTGGCATCGGGGCGGGCCAGGAGCAAATTCTCGCGCACGGTGGCGTTGAAAAGATGGGTGTGCTGCGACACGACGCCGATCTTACGCTGTAAGTCTTCTTGCCGATACCGGCGCAGCTCGTGCCCTCCCAGTAGAATCCGCCCCGTCTCGTATTCCCAGAAGCGCAGCAAGAGGTTGACCAGCGTGGATTTGCCAGCACCGCTGGGGCCGACAACCGCCAGGCGTCCGCCTTGAGGCAACCTGAAACTAATCTGATCCAGCGCCAGGGGTTCCTGCGGCCCGTAGCCAAAGCTCACGCCCTCCATCAGCAGGCTGTAGCTTTCAGGAGTCGGCGAGGGCATAGGTGGATCATTAACAACCGGCTGGGCATCCACGATCTCAAAAAGCCGCTGCCCCGCTTCCAGGCTGTTCCCCAGATATTGTAGGGCCAGCGGCAAGGGCGATACCGCCTCGAAGCTGGACATCACAGCCAGAATCAGCAGCCCCAGATAGACTCCATCTAATTTGGCTTCGCCAACCAGCGGAATAGCGATCACCAACACCGCCAATACGGCCAGGTTCGTCAGCAGGCCCGCCAGCGAGCTATGCAGTCCCCCAATCCAGGCCATACGTCCTTGCAGGCCAACCAATTCCTGGCTCAACCTTGCCACCCGTTCCCGGTGACGCTGCTCCTGACCGAACGCCAATAGCTCGGCCATACCCTGAACGCCGTCCACCAAGGCCACGTTCAGCTCCGATCGAACTCTCACCATACGTTGCCCCAGTCCCTGGCTCAACCTCTGCGTGAGGAGTGGCACCCCCAGGCCCGCCAGCCCTAAAAAGACCAGCGCCACAATGGCCAGCCCCAGATCATAGCTACGCATCAAGATCCACATCAGCCCTCCCACCAGCACCGCCACCACGGGCGGGGCGATGACGCGCACGTAAAAATGCTCCAGGGTTTCGACGTCGGCCACGACGCGGCTCAGCAGGTCGCCGCTCCGATACTGCATCAGGCGCGCGGGAGCCAGGGGTTCCAGTGCCTGGTAAAACCAGACGCGTAACCGGGCCAGCAAGCGAAAAGTTACCTGGTGGGAGACGTATCGCTCCAAGTAGCGGAACACGCCGCGGGCAATCCCAAAAAAGCGCACGCCTACAATTGCCACTTGCAACTCGGCGATGGAGGGATGTAGGGCGGCCTTGGCGATGATAAAGGCCGAGGTCGCCATCAAGCCGATGCGGCTGCCAATGGTGGCAAAGCCCAGCAAAGCCGCCAGTGCCATCCAGCCCTTAGAAGGCCATGTCAGTTTAAGCAAGCGCCAGAAGGTAGATCTCATGGCTTTTCCCCAGAGGGGACCTATAGGCTAGCCCGCCTGGGCAGCCTGGAAAGGCTGCCCCACCCTATTTTTCAGACACGCTGTAGGCGGTGACCAGTCGCCGGTACAACCCGTCTTGTTGCAAAAGTGTAGCATGGGTGCCGGCCTCAACTACCTGCCCCCCAGCCATCACCCAAATCTGGTCAGCGCGGTAAACAGTGCTGAGGCGGTGGGCGATGATAAGGATCGTACGGCCTTGCATCAGCCGCTCTGTCGCCTCCTGCAACAGAGTCCCGTGTTCCGGGTCCAGGTTGGAGGTGGCCTCGTCCAAAATGAGCAGAGGAGCGTCCTTCAGAAAGGCACGCGCCAGTGCAATGCGCTGCGCCTGTCCCCCACTCAGGCGAGCGCCTCGCTCTCCGATGGGTGTATCGTAGCCCTGGGGCAAAGCCTGGATAAAACTGTGGGCGTGGGCCTGGCGGGCTGCCCAGATTACCTCATCCAGGCTGGCTTCGGGGCGAGCCATGCGCACATTTTCGAGCACAGTAGTGTGAAACAGGTATGGGTTCTGCGGCACCCAGGCCACCTGCGCCCGCCATGCTGAGAGGGGCAACTCCTGGAGCCGGATGCCATCCACGGTGATCACACCCCGATCGGGCTGGATAAAGCGCAAGAGGAGATGGGCTACTGTGCTTTTGCCGGCACCACTGGGGCCGACCAAGGCCACTTTTTGACCAGGGGCAATTTGAAGGGAAAGGCCATTCAGCGCCGGGCGTTCTCCGTCATCGTAGGCGTAGTGAACGTCTGCAAAGCGAATGGCAAGGTTGAGGTTAAGGCTGAGGCTGAGGTTGAGGTTAAGTTCAGCTTCAGTCTCACCCTCAGCCTTAACCTCAGCCTCAGCCTCAGTCTCAACGATCTCAAAGATGCGCTGCGCGGCCGACATACCCGACATCCCGGCGTGAAAGCGCGTGCCCAGCAGTCGGAGCGGCAGGTAAAACTCGGGGGCCAGGATGAGGACAAAGAAAGCCTGCTCGAAGGGCAAATGCCCGTAGAGCAAGCGCAAGCCCACTTCGACAGCTACCACCGCGGTGCTGACGGTCGCCACCATCTCCATGACCAGGGCCGAAAGAAAAGTCACGCGTAGCACGCCCAACGTGGTCTGGCCAAAGCGGTCACTGATTTGGGCGATGATCTGGATTTGCTCCCGGCTGCGCCCCAGCAGCTTGAGCGTGGTCAGCCCCTGCAGTACGTCCAGGAAGTGGGCGCTCATCCGACTGAGGGACACCCATTGCCGCTTGGTCAGCGCGTCGGCCAGATCCCCGATCAAAATCATGAAAACCGGGATAATGGGCGCGGTGAGCAGCAACACCAGGCCGGAGAGGAAATCCAGCGGAAAAACAAAAGCCAAAACGCTCAGCGGTACCAGGGCGGCCAGGGCCAGTTGTGGCAGGTATTGGCTGAAGTAAGCATCCAGCGCCTCGATCCCTTCCACGGCGGTGTTGGTCAGTTCTCCGCTGCGTTCGCCGCGTGTATAGGTGGGCCCCCGCTCCAACAGACGGCTGAGGAGTCGTCGACGTAACTCGTGTTTGACCTGGCCGGCCACGTGCTGGGCGGTCACCTCGCTGGCCCAGGACAACCCGGCACGCGCCAGGCCTAAGGCCAGGAGGGCGAAGAGCGATGATTGCACTTCGCCCAAAGATTTTCCTCCCAGGAAAACCTGGTTGACCACCCGGCTCAAATAAAGGGCCTGCCCGACGAGCAAGATGCCCGCCAGCAGGCCCATCCCCACGGTTAAAGCCAGGTCAGTGCGTACTGCCTGGGCCTGGCGCAGAAGCCGCTTGTCCAGGTTCATCTGTGACGCTTACGGGCAGTTCGCACGAGGCTCAATATTCCAGCCCATGCTCGCGTCCAATCCGCTGGCGGAAAACCCAGTAGCTCCAGCCCTGGTAGAGCAGGACGATGGGCACGAAGATGGCAGCGACGATGCTCATCACCGTCAGCGTATAATAGCTGGAAGAAGCGTTGTAGATAGTCAAGCTCCAATCCGGATTGAGGCTGGAGACCATCAATCGGGGGTAGAGTCCGATCGTAACGGTAGCTGCCGAACATATAATGGTCAGTCCCGTCATCACAAAGGCCCAGCCATGGTATCGACGGCTGATAAACCACCCAGCCGCCAGCAGAGCCGCTCCGGCAGCGATGGGGACCACTCCCGGGTTCACGCCCAGGCGCGTGAACATGTCGGTGGCAA
Organism: uncultured Anaerolineales bacterium; assembly: GCA_964439175.1. GTDB lineage: Bacteria > Chloroflexota > Anaerolineae > 4572-78 > NAK82 > CAYTNQ01. Next base: position 4,036 of record CAYTNQ010000112.1, read on the forward strand.
AATAACCGGCGATGACAAAAAGGAAGACCAACACCACAGCGGGCAGCCACAGCTTGGTCGCTGTGGTGTGGGCCCTTTCCATAACCTCACCCTGAGTCTTGAGACTCAAAAAGACGGCACCGTGCAGGGTGAAGGCCGAAAGAGCCGCCAAACCTCCCGACAGGGCATATGGATTCAGCAGATTCCAAAAGCCGCCTACGTATTGCATGTTGGCATCAATAGGCACACCCCGGATGAGATTGCCAAAAGCCACGCCCCAAAGCAGTGCCGGCACGAAACTCCCGACGAAGATCATCCAGTCCCAGAAAGTACGCCAGGTAGGGTTTTCATCTTTGCTGCGGAACTCAAAGGCGACTCCGCGCACAATGAGGGCCACCAGCATCAGAAACAAGGCCAGGTAAAAGCCGCTGAACATCGTAGCGTACCAGTTAGGAAAGGCAGCAAACATGGCGCCGCCGGCAGTGATCAACCAGACCTCGTTGCCATCCCAAAAAGGGCCGATGGTATTGATGATTATACGGCGGTCGGTGTCGTCCTTGCCCAAAAAGGGCAATAGAATGCCCACCCCGTAGTCAAACCCTTCCAGGAAGAAAAAGCCGATGAAGAGCACCGAGATTAGCACAAACCAGAGTGTGTTCAGATCCATCGTAAACCTCCGTCACTTTCGATAAGCCCCTTTGGGGTTTAATAACTTTGCACTTTAATCGGCAAATCAGGGGTAAACTGATGGCAAAAGTGCCAAGTTATTTCTGGACAAGTGCTTTGCCTGTGTCTGGGTTTCTGGCATATTTGGCCAGCAGGTAAACGTCTGCTACCATTAAAACACCGTACAGCAGGGTAAAGCCCACGAGCGATAGAAGCACTGTCCCCGTCGAGAGATTGGGCGAAACGGAATCAGCGGTCTTTTTCAAACCATACACGATCCATGGCTGACGGCCCAGTTCGGTCATCAACCAGCCAGAGGTGTTGGCGATGTAGGGCAGTGCAATAGCAGGGATGAGCAATTTCAAGTATCGCGACTTCGGCTCAAATTGACCTTTCATCACTAAATACAGGCCATAGAGAGCCATAAAGGCCATCAAAAAGCCGGCCCCCACCATAAGCCGGAAAGTCCAATAGGTAAGAGCCACAGGCGGCACGTAATCGCCCGGCCCATATTTCTGTACATATTCAGCCTGAAGCTGGTTGATGCCTTGTACTTGACCTGTGAACCGGTTGTAAGCCAGAAAGCTCAACAAGCCGGGGATGCGGATGGCAAAGACGTCGCGTCGGTCCCGCTCATCACCAACGGTAAATAGCGAAAGAGAGGCAGGATTTTCACTATCCCATAGCGCTTCGGCGGCTGCCAACTTCATAGGCTGAATCCGCACGATGTGCTGAGCCTGCGAATGCCCTATCAAGATCACCAAAACAGTACCGATCACCCCATAAATCATGGCTGCATGGAAGGAACGCCGGAAAAGATCCAGATCGCGGCTTTTCTTCAACAAGTGATAGGCACTGATGCCCAGCACGAAGAAAGCGGCGGTTGTGATCCCAGCAGTGACGACGTGAGGAAATTGCCCCCAGACGTTGGGGTTGGTGATCAAGGCGAAGAAGTCTGCCATTTCGGCCCGCTCGTTGCGCAAGACAAAGCCTACCGGCTGCTGCATAAATGAGTTGGCGATCAAGATCCAGAGAGCGGAAAGATTGGAACCGATGGCCACCAGCCAAATGGTCGCAGCGTGTAGCCGCTTGGATAGTTTATCCCAACCAAAGAGCCAGATGCCGAGAAAAGTAGACTCCAAGAAGAAAGCCAATAAGGCCTCAATAGCCAGCGGCGCGCCGAAAACATCCCCGACAAAGCGTGCATACTCCGACCAATTCATCCCAAATTGGAATTCTTGCACAATGCCGGTCACCACGCCCATAGCAAAGTTAATCAGGAAGAGCTTCCCCCAGAATTGGGCCATGCGTTTGTAGGTGGCGTCTCCAGTACGCACATAGATTGTCTCCATGATCGCCACCAGGATCGAGAGACCTAACGTTAGTGGGACAAAGAAAAAGTGGTATACAGTCGTGATGGCAAATTGCAGCCGCGATAGCAACAATGGATTCATAGCTTCAGCCCTCCTTGTAGTATACTCCCAAGCGGGAGCAAGGCGTTCATAGCGTCATATTCCTTGAGCCAGGTCCCTTTCCGAGAATGGCCTCTTGGGAATGCTCTACTCCCGCTGTCGTTCCGCTATCTCATCGATTTTTGTGAACAAATGAACACTCGGGGACAAGAAAAAGATACCACATTAGAAGGTGGGAGTCAAAACAACAGTGGCTTGAACCATTCCAATTGAGTATCGGTGTCATTTATAGGTTGGGAAGGAAGATGGGGTTCCATTCTTAGACAATTTATTGTAAAATGTGGGGTAGAGATTAACAAAATTGAATCGGGCGCATTCAAAATGGGTTGTAGGGGTGGGTCTCGCACCCACCCTGGACACCCGCAAGGGGTATCTTCTCAAAAAGTAGGGGCAAACCCTTGCAGTTGCCCGCCGGGGCAGGCGCGGGACCTGCCCCTACCCCAAGATATTGAGAAGATACCGCAAGGGGTGCCCCTACAACCGAAATTGAATGCACTTAATTGAATCTGATCAGAGGCAGGGCTCAATGCAGCAAATAGGCGGCACCCTCGATGCTGAGGCATACCCGGCGCGTCACTATACTCGACACTTCAACCTGTGGACCTGGGTGCGCGCCCAGGTGGATAAGGCCACATACCGGCCTCGGGCAACACCGGGGGTCGTTGTACGTGAACTGACCGAAGACGGCGCGACTTACTACGTGCTCAAAAATCCCAGGTTGGGAACCTACCTGAAATTGAGTGAAAAGGATCATGCCCTCTGGGGCTTGATGGACGGCTCGCGCACTGTCAAGGACCTGGTGGTAGCTTACTTTGAACGCTATAAGGCCTTTGCCTTCGGTCGAGTCATCGCGTTGGTGGATGAGTTGCACGCCGGAGGTTTTTTAATCGACAAACCAGTGGGCGTTTACCGCCAGGCGGCACAACAATTGGCCGAACGTGACTGGTCCCATCGCTGGAGACGGCTGGCTCAGGCCTTTTTGGAGCAGGAATTTTACGTAAAGGGAGTTGACCGGTACGTGACGCTGGCCTACCGCCTGGGAGGACGTCTCCTCTTTTTGAAGCCGGTGCTGGCGGCATTGACAGTGCTGGCTTTGATCGGATTTGCGGCCTTTGTCTTGTTGTTGGGTCAGGGGACCTACGCCATCCTGACCTCGGATGATTCGACCGTACTGGGTTACGCAGCGGGCTTGTTGACGCTGCTGCTCATCAACACGGTGATGATCTTTATCCACGAGTCGGCCCATGCGCTTACCACGAAGCATTTTGGGCGGGAGGTACGGCGCGGCGGGGCGATGATTTATTATGGCATGCCCGCTTTCTTCGTAGATACAGTGGATATCTGGCTGGAGCCGAAGCGCCGGCGCGTTGCTGTGTCGTGGGCCGGACCGCACTCGGAGTTGATCGTGGCCGGGCTGTGCAGCCTGCTAGCTCTATGGATAGCAAGCCCCACCAGCCTGGTCGGGGCGTTACTCTTCAAGGTAGCCTTCCTGGGCTATTTCAGCGTCTTCATCAACCTGAACCCGCTGCTGGAATTGGACGGTTATTTCATCCTGAGCGACTGGCTGGGAATCCCTATGCTGCGCCAACGGTCATTCGCCTTCATCCGGGAGGAATTGCCGGGTAAAGTGTTGGCTTGGGCCCGTCCAAGGCTCCGCGCAGAAACCGGGTTTTTCAAAAGAAACCCGGTTTCTGAGGAGCAGGAAGGGCAACGAGGGAGGGTGACCTTCACCCGCGACGAAATTGTCTTCACCATCTTCGGCGGACTGGCGGCGCTTTACACCGTCTACGCGCTGGTGATCGCCGTCTACTTCTGGCAGACACGCATCTCGGAGGTGTTACTGGACCTGTGGAACAAAGACCCGGCTCTGATATTCAAGCCACTGGTAGCCTTGCTGGTGACGTTGGTGATCGTGCCAATGGCGCTGGCCTTGGGCGCAACGCTGTGGAACGGCGGTCGGCGTCTGGCCGATTGGCTGGAGCGACGCCATTTCTTTGAGCGCGAGAGCAACGTGGCGTTGGTAGTAATCACCGGGCTAACTTTGATGCTGGTGGCGCCGACGCTGGTCGGCGGCACGGCGCGACTGGCAACACTGGAGACAGCATCTACGCTCTTGGGCGGGCTGGCTGCCGTGACATTGATCTTCACCGCGCGGCAATACGCAGGGGCCGAAGTCCAGGCGACATTTTGGGGGTTGACCCAGGCAGCCGCCTTGTTGTTTGTGGGATCATTTCTGCGTGGGTTACACCTGGGGTTGATACCAGGGCCCCTACGTCAATTAGTACTCGACGCCGGTTTGCTCGTCCAGCAACTGGCCGCCGTGGGCCTGCTGGTGGCCGGAGTTCGTTCGTTGGTGGGGGTGAACCTGGTGCGTGGGCCAACCTGGGAACAAGTCACCATCGTCGGGCTACTGGCGTTGGGCTTTGTGATCGTGTTGCCCGTTGCCCGCTGGACGGCAGGCTGGCGGCTGGTCGAGGCTATTCCAGCCGTTGCCTCGGCCTATTTCACTCTGGTCTTCCTGGCTCTCATCTTGCCGACGCTGACCGCCTATGTCAGGACACGCTTCTTCATCCCATGGACCGCTCTGGTGCTGGGGGCCGAGCTGTTGGGTGTGTTGAACATAGCCCGCACAGCCCCAGTCTGGTCAGGAGTCACGACGGCCGATGCCTGGTTGGAACTGGCAACGGCTGCGCTGTGGGGAATAGGCGGGCTGACCTACGTCACAGTTGGAGGACGGCTGCTCTTCCCCGGCCTCCACTGGAGTCGCAGCGTAACACTTTCAGAGGAAGAGCGGCTACAGGTGGCCTTTGCCCACTTTTTCCAGACACTGTTTATGGGCTTTCGCATCACCTTCGGCGCCCGGCGCGCCCAGGCAGTAGACGACGAACTGGACGTGATCTCTGTCACCGCCAACTGGGATGTGGAGATTGATGCTGGCCGGGTGCGCGACGAACTCGACCTGGACCAGATAAGCATCCTGCAACAGGCAGATCGCTACCAGGAGGTGCTGTCGAAGACGGTAGATTTGATAGACGATTGGGCCGGCAGCCTCTTAACAGCGCGTATGGCCCAGGCAGCTTACGACAGCCTGCCGTGGCCTGAGCGAGAGACGTTAGGACGTTACGTGTTGGCTGGAACCGTGTGGGGTGGGACCATTGCGGACCAGTTCGCTTCGGCCTGGGGCGAGCGCGACCGGCTATTGCGCGCCGTGCCCTTCCTGGCCGGGTTGAGCAGTCGTGCCTTCTATCTCCTCCAGGCCGCACTGCGGTATGAAAAAGTGCCCGCCGGGCGAACCCTGGCCCGCCGGGGAACGCCTATCCGCCGTTTCGTGCTGATTCAGTCGGGAAAGATAGAGGTCTGGCAGCCTGACCTGGCCAGTGGACGGGAACGGCTTGCGGGCGAACTGCAGCGAGGCGGCACCTTCGGCTTCGAGGTATTCTTTGGCGGGGGGGGGCACCAGGCCACGTATCGGGCTTCGATTGACATCGAAATCTTGACCATTTCAGCCGCCGAAGCGGCCCACTTGCGCCGGGCCGGGGTAGAGATAGAGACTCACGTGACCGGTGCCTTGTCGGCAGCCCGATTGCTGAGCCAGATGCCAATCTTCGCTCATCTCAGTCCGCAGCAAATCGGTGTGTTGGCGAGATGCATGGAGCGTCTACATGTGAACGCCGGGGAGACCATCGTCCGGCAGGGAGAGCTGCGCCATCACTTTTACGTAATCCTGGAAGGAGAGATCACAACCAGCGTGCGCGATAAAGCAGGCGAAGATGAGGTGGTGGTCGCTCGCCTGGGGCGGGGCGAGCACTTCGGCGAGACGGCGCTCTACACCGACCAGCCCTATTCCGCTACCTGCCGGGCTGAGACGCCGGTGGAATTGTTGGCCCTGGACGAGCCAACCTTCGACCGACTGGTTGCCTCCAGCACGTGGATGGCGCATTACGTGGAGCAGGTTTCCAGCGGCCGGACGCTAGACACACGGCGCAAGTTGGGCCTGAAAGCAATCGTGTCGTAACTAACGGAGGATGCTATGAATTGCTGGCACTGTGACCGACCGGCGCACGGAGTGTGCCGCTTTTGTGGGCGGGCCGTTTGTCGTGACCACGCCCAGACGATGCCCTTTATCACCGACCTGTACGTCGCCCGCAATGGCGAGTACCGGGCGTTAGTGGTGGCCAACACCCTCTTCTGCGGGGAGTGCGAGCCGCAGGAGGACCCCATCAAGATGCGGGGATTGGATTGAACCGTCAAATCTGACAAAATTTTTGCATGGACAGCGCAATGTCCGGGAAGCACTTTAATATTTCTTGATCTTCGGTTACGTATGGCACATTCAATTCCATAGCCAACGCGACGAACTGGGCATCGTAGGCACTAATGCTGTGCTGGTTAGCCAAGCGGAGCGCATGGGGCATATCTACGTCCCGCTCACCAGGGGTAAAGAAGCGGTTGGCCTCGTCCCAGATGTCTACAGCGTCGTCAATCTCGATCCCGCCGTGGCGCACCAATGTCGCCAAGACATTGAGAAACTCGTGGCGCCAGAGGGCAGGTACAGCCCAACCGGAATCCTGGCGAAATGTTCGCTGCGACATCATCGTCTTTTCCCCTTCAATCATCAGGTAGACGATTATGTTTGTGTCTACCACGATCATTGGCGACCCTCGCGCTTGGCCTGGTCAATCCACTCGTCTGTAAGGAGAAACTGCCCACGATGTGGTGTTGGGGGAGTAATGGCTCCAACCTCATATGTATCACTGAGGGCTGTCTCCAAAATAACCAGGGCTTCCATAGTCATACTGCGCCGGTTCCTGGCAGCACGTTCTTTTAATTTCTGGCGTAAATCATCTGGCACATCTCTGATCAATAATCCCGGCATAGCTTAACCTCTGGCAAGATATTATATTGCTATCAAAATAATAGCATTTCACACGCTTTTTGTCAACAAGTCGGTTTGACGACAGCGGTTCCAGTTCGGTAGGCCAAAACATCTTCGCTCTGAAAACTTTCACCAAATCTTCGCAGAGGTAGTTACCTGGGAGGAAAGATAGGATTGAGAAAGGAGTATCTTTCATGAGCCTCGTGCACGATATGCTCGGACCTGTGCTGCGCGCCGGACTCACCTGGCTGGGTCGTAGACGTTTGCCGAAGATAGAGGGGACGCTGACCTTATCGGGGCTGTCAGCGCCCGTCGAGGTAATCCGCGACCGGTGGGGCATCCCTCACATCTATGCTTCGAATACCCACGATCTTTTTTTCGCGCAGGGATTTGTCCATGCCCAGGATCGGCTGTGGCAGATGGAGCTTAACCGGCGCACCGCCAGCGGCCGGTTGAGTGAACTCTTCGGCGAAGTGGCGCTGGACACCGACCGCGCCATCCGTACCTTCGGCTTTCACCGGCTGGGCCAGGCCGATTGGGAGGGGGCCGACGACGAGATGCGCGCGGTGATCCTGGCCTACACCGAGGGTGTCAACGCCTTTCTTCAAAGCCCTGCGGGAATACGGAACATGCCGGTCGAGTTCACGCTTCTGAGGCATCACCCCGAACCGTGGCAACCGGAAGACAGCGCAGCCTTTTCACGGGTAATGATCTGGCAGCTATCGCATGCCTGGTACAGCGAAATCATCCGCGCCCGGCTGATCGAGGCGGTGGGGGAGGAACATGCGGCCGAACTGGAGATTCACTATCCTGAGCACAACCCCACCACCCTGCCAGCGGGCATCGAGTTCAACCGCCTGGGCGCGGACGGCGTGCTGCACGCGGCCCATGGCCCCTTCCTGAGCCGGGGCATGGGCAGCAACGCCTGGACCGTTTCAGGCCGCAAAACGACCAGCGGCAAGCCCTTCCTCTGTAATGATATGCATCTCCCAATTACAGTCCCCTCGCTTTGGTACGCGGTCCACCTCATTGCCGGTGAATTCAACGTCACCGGGGTTTCGCTGCCTGGCCTGCCCATGGTCTTGGTCGGGCACAACGCGCAGGTTGCCTGGGGGATGACGTTGGCCTTCACCGACTGTGAGGACCTCTTCATCGAGAAGTTCGACCCGCAGGCTCCAGGCCGTTACCAGTTTCGCGACCAGTGGTTGGAGGCTGAGGTGATTCCTGAGCCCATCCGGGTCAAGGGGCGCGCCGAACCCCATATCGAGCAGGTCCTAGTCACACGCCACGGACCAATTATCTCCGACGTGGTGGATTACCCGGAGCAGCAGATAGCCGTTAACTCGATGGCGCTGCGTCCCTGCTCCGCTACAAAAGGCTGGCTGCTGCTTAACCGGGCCGCTAACTGGAACCAATTTGTCGAGGCAATGCGCCTCATCGAAGCGCCGCAACTCAGCGTGGCCTACGCCGATGTGGAAGGCAACGTGGGCTATTGGGTCACGGGCAAGGTGCCGGTGCGTGCTGAGGGGCAAGGGATGGTCCCTGCCCCCGGTTGGAGCGGCGAGTACGAATGGGTGGGCGAAGTCCCCTTTGAAGAGATGCCGCACGCCCTAAATCCCGACCAGGGTTACGTGGTCACCTGCAATCATCGCATCGTCTCCGACGATTATCCCTACTTCTTGGGGAGCATCTGGATGAACGGCTATCGCGCACGCCGCATTGTAGACGTGATCCAAAGTAAGGAAGTACTCTCCCCCGACGATTTCCGCGCTTTGCAGTTAGATTTTACCTCCATTCCGGGCCGCGAGTTTGTGGAACGCCTGGAAGGTCTATCAACCCAGGACCCGGACGTGAGAATCGCGCTGGATGTGTTGCGTTCCTGGGATGGACGACTTACGCCGGAAAGCGTCGGAGGAACCCTCTATGAAGTGACGCGATACGTGTTGGTGCGTAACCTCCTGGAGCCAGGGCTGGCGAAAGACCTGGCCGTCCGACTGATGGGGCAGGGATTCCACCCACTGCTGCTACCCGCTCACGAGTTCTCTGGACACGATACGGTCAGCACGCTGCGCATGCTGGATAATCCCAACTCGTGGTGGGTGGCCCAGGCCGGTGGGCGGGAAGCGGTGCTGACACGCAGTCTCAAGCAGGCCGTGGAATGGCTGCGAGGCGAACTGGGGCCGGACGTGAAGGGCTGGGAGTGGGGAAAAATCCACCGGGCTATCTTTCCCCACGCGCTAGGGATGCAAAAGCCCCTCGACCAGGTATTCAACTGGGGACCGCTGCCCATCGGCGGCGATACAGATACCCCTTGCCAGACCGCCTTTACCCCCGACGCTCCGTATGATAACCAGGCGTGGGCTCCGTCCTTCCGGCAAATCGTGGATATGGGCGACCTTTCGCGTTCTGTCGCCATCCATCCGCCGGGCCAGTCGGGGCAACTGGGCAGTCCTCATTACGACGACCTGGCCGACCTGTGGATCAAAGGAGAATACTATCCCATGCTCTGGACGCGCGAACAGGTCGAGCGCGAGGCGGCCGGCAAACTGACACTGGTCCCATAAAAGAGAATATCTACCTGATTTGTCCTAAATTGTGAAATTCTTGACAAATAAACTGCTTTTTGCTATAATACCCACATAATTTCCTCTTGCTTACCGGCAAGTAAACAGGCTTTTTTATACATCCACTCAGGCATTTTGCCGGTGACAAGCCAACGAGTAACCGTCGAGGGGGGCGACGGAGGTTGGCTGTCTTTCCTTTCATCCTCGCTGCCAATACAGCCATTTCCCTTTCAGGAACCTCCGTGTTCTGACGCCAATAGCTGTCTGGACGTTGGCTCATTTTCGTTGAATTGAAGATTCTCATAGATGCACGCAAGTTTTGAGAAATAGACTTGTGTTTGTTAGCGTTACCTGCAGCCGGTGCAGGTGCAGCCCTCTGTGAGGTTGCACCTGATGGCCAGTAGTTACGATTATCAAACCAAAAGCAGAAAGGAGAGGCTTATGCCGACTGAAACCGGAGGGTTCAAAGAATTCCTCACCCAGCGGGGGGTGTCGCGCCGTGACTTCCTCAAGTTTTGCGCGGCGATGGCGGCGGTGCTGGCTTTGCCGCCTCGCTACGTGCCCCGCGTTGCCGATGCGCTGGCGGCGCCCCGGCCGCCGCTACTCTGGCTTGAGTACCAGGACTGCGCCGGCAACACCGAATCGCTGCTGCGGGCCAGCAAGCCAACGGTGGCAG
>CAYTNQ010000113.1:0-1763 GCA_964439175.1 uncultured Anaerolineales bacterium
CGGATGGGATCGCTGGCAGCAGGAAGGCCGCTGGCAGCAAGAAGGCCGCTCGCAGACCTCACACCCATCCACGTCGCGCCCGGCTCAATTCGACGCCCAGCCGGATGATCGCCATATCGCCGAGTACGCCTGGCTCGTGCAGCAAATAAACCGCCCGGATCTGGTGTTACTCGACACCCGCGCGCTGGGCGAATATCAGCAGGGGCACCTGCCAGGCGCAGTCTGTTGGGACTGGATCAACGCGGTGCCCATGGGTAGCTGGGACTTTATGCGGCCCCCCGAGGAGTTGCTGGCGGAACTGGCCGCTATAGGTGTTACACCCGATCGAGAGATCGTCACCTATTGTCGCTCAGGCGTACGGGCAGCCCACACCTATCTTCTCCTGCGCAGTCTCGGGTTTCCAAGGGTGCGCCTGTACGATGGGTCCTGGCTAGAGTGGGCGCACTATCAAAACGGTCAAATGAAGTAATGGCTGCAGGAGGTATATGTGAGTACACAAGTTGATCCTGAAGGGATTCAATCCCCGCTACGGACTATAGCTTGTTCCCTGGGCTATACTGAGAAAGTGGAAATCCGCCCCAATGTCTGGCTAGGGTTGGGCGCGGTGGCTGCTGCGGGTGTCATCCTGCTGATAGCCGGCCGGCTCGACCCTGATATGGCTCTCTTCTGGGGCTTGGGGCTGGCTTTTGGATTCACCCTGCAGCGCAGCCGTTTCTGCTTCGCCAGCGCCTTCCGGGACATCTTCTTGTTGCGCCATAGCCGCAATATGAAAGGCGTGCTCGTAGGCCTGGCAGTGGCGACCCTGGGCTTTGCTGTGCTGATGAGCCGGCAGGTGCCTAACCCTTACCTGGGCATCTTGCCGCCGGACGCCAACGTGTTGCCGCTGGGGTTGCACACCGTGTTGGGCGGCCTGCTCTTCGGAACGGGCATGGTAGTCGCTGGTGGCTGCATCTCAGGTAACATTTACCGCATGGGCGAAGGCTATATCGCCTCCTGGGTCAGCCTGATCGGCATCATGCTCGGCCTGCTGGTGGCAGGCTACACCTGGAACTGGTGGTGGCAGGTCCAAATTGCCTCGGCGCCACGCGTGTGGCTGCCCACGTACCTGAATCACGGCGGGGCATTAGCCCTTACCTTGGGGGGCCTGCTGGTGGCGTATTTACTTCTACTCTGGTGGGAGAGCCGGGGTGGATTGGTAATGCCTGATCTCCCTTTCCAGGAAGAGGGAGGCGAAACCTTCGCGGCCCGGCTGAACAATACGTTGCGTCGCGTCTTCGTCCACGGTTGGTCCGCCGTGGCCGGTGGTGCGGTGCTGGGCGGGCTCAACGTCCTCCTTTTCACCGCTGCCCATCCGTGGGGTTTCACCGGTGAGATTTCGCGCTGGGCCCTGGGCGTCTCTAACTGGCTGGGCCTCGGCCCCGGCCAACTGCTGGGCGCTGACAGCCTGCCCGGCTGTGCGCTGGAGACAGGCGGTAATGGCCTTCTCAACCACATGTTATTTCTGGTGTGGGGTATGGTGTTTGGCTCTTTCATCGGCGCGCTCCTCGCGGGGGAGTTTAAAATCCGCCTGCCTCGCCAGAAAAAACGCTACGTCCAGTCCCTGGGCGGTGGTGTGGCGATGGGCTACGGGGCGGGTATCGCCATGGGCTGCACCATTGGCGCTTTCTTCTCGGCCGTCCCTTCCCTGGCGCTCAACGGCTGGGTCTTCGCCCTTTTCCTGGGTGTCGGCGCCTGGATCGGCACCCAGATCATCCAGCGGATTC
>CAYTNQ010000113.1:1863-13977 GCA_964439175.1 uncultured Anaerolineales bacterium
GCCCTTTTCCTGGGTGTCGGCGCCTGGATCGGCACCCAGATCATCCAGCGGATTCTTTGACAGAACGTGCTAAACATCTGCTACAGGAGGTGAACCATGGCACTAAAACAACTCGACGTGCGAGGAGAGATTTGTCCCTACCCGATGATGAAAACCGTACAAGCTTTGAAAAAGCTGGGAGCCGGCGATACGGGCCTGGAGGTACTTACCGACCACGCACCGGCCCTCGAGACGATACCGACCCAGGCGGCCCGGCTTGGCTTTGCCACCCAGATCGAACAAACCCAGGCATCGGAATGGCGTATCCTCGTCACCCGCGACAGCGGGTGACCTACGAGATGATATTTAACGGAGAAAAGATAAAATGAGAACCCGTTTGTTACCGATCCTTTCCCTTTTGCTGATTGCCCTTGTGCTGCTGGGCGCGTGCGCCGCGCCGGGGGCCCAGTCCGTCTCAAGCACGGACCAAACTGCCGTCGAGAGCTATGCCCACCCTGAAGTTTTAGTAGACACGGCCTGGATCCTGGAACACGTGAACGACCAGAACGTGCGCCTGATCGACGTCAGCAGCCAATCCGACGTTTTTGCCGCCGGCCACCTGCCCGGGGCGCAGTTCGTCGATTGGCAGGCCGACCTCACAAATCCGGACGACCCGGTGCGCGGCCAGATCCTGACGCGCGACGCGTTATCGGCGCTCGTTAGCCGGTTAGGGGTGGAGAACGACGACACGGTCGTTCTCTACGATGATACCAACAACCTGTTTGCGGCGCGGGCCTATTGGGTGCTCAGGTACTACCAACACCGCGATGTGCGCGTTTACAATGGCGGGAGTAAGAAGTGGACGGCCGACGGCCAACCATTGACGACCGAGGTAGAGCCAGTCAGCGCCAGCCAGTACGTAGCCGGCGAGCCGGATTCCTCCATTCGTACCGATTGGCAGTACGTGGTGGACCACGTGGGTGACTCGGGCACGCTCTTCTGCGACGTCCGAGGGCCGAAGGAGTACGCAGGCACCGACGTACGCTCGGCGCGAGGCGGCCATGTCCCCAGTGCCATAAACGTGGAGTGGACCAACGCAGTTAACCAGGACGGCACCTTCCGCGCTGCCTCGGAATTGGGGGAACTTTACCGCAAGGCCGGCTTTACGCCTGACAAAGAGATTATCACCTACTGCCAGACAGGCGTGCGAGGGGCGCATACCTGGTTCGTGCTGCGCGAGCTGCTCGGCTACCCCAACGTGCGCAATTACGACGGTTCCTGGGAGGAATACGGGAACCAGGCAGAGAGTCCTATCGAGCAATAGCGGCCTGGCTGGCCTCATCCTCCTCATAGTTTTCGTATGGCGCTTTGCTTCCCGTCGTTATTCATTCCCCTGTCCTGCCTGGCTGGGTTGGCTCGTCGAACTCAACAATCCTTTCACGGAAAGCAATAGCGCTCGCGCAATTGTCCGTCACTTAGAGCTTCACCCTGGCATGAAAGTACTGGATGCCGGCTGCGGTCCAGGGCGGCTCACCATCCCCATCGCGGAACAGATTGGTCCCCAAGGTGAAGTGATGGTGATGGATGTTCAAACTGGGATGCTACGCCGGGCACAGGAAAAAGCCCAGGCGGCGAACCTGAACAACATTCGATTCCTTCAGGCCGGAGCGGGAGAGGGCAAACTGGAGCGCGGCCAGTATGACCGGGCTTTGCTGGTCACCGTGTTGGGTGAGATTCCTGATCGGGAAGCTGCGCTGAAGGAGATCTTTGATGCCCTCAAGCCCGGCGGCATCCTGTCCGTGACCGAAGTCGTGTTCGATCCCCACTATCAGCGGCGGGGCACCATTCTTCGCCTGGCCAGCAGCGTTGGATTTCAAGAGAAGGAGTTCTTTGGGAATCGTCTCGCCTTTACCCTGAATTTAGAGAAGCCCTACGCCGCCTGACGGCCGCCAACTTTGCAGCCCGCTTGCCCATCCAACCATCCGTCCCGGGGCAATGAACAGCGAGCCCTCTGGCGCCGGCTCTCATCCCCCAATTTACCACGTACCAATTTCCTAATCTCCCAATTTACCGCCCGTGTGCAAAAAACGCTGCATCTTTCGTTTATATAGATAGGAGAGACACAAGAAACGTCATTGCTCCAACCATCTTAACGACGGAAAGCAGCTAAGTTTCTCAGTAGGTATCCAAGGCGCTCCTATGTGGCTGTGTCTAGCCGGTTCGGACTCGATTGTACTTCATTGTACCAACAAGGTAAGCTGAAATTTGGCTGATCCATCCGATGTGGTCGGACTTGCCTTGGTATGGAGATGGTGGGAATTGGGACAGGAGGACGATCATGAACCTTAATGAGTTTGGCACCTTTCTTGGACAGATCCCACTTTTCACCGATCTATGTGCGGAAAGATGCCAAGAGATTGGCTCTAGTGGTCAACTCGTGGCTTACCACCGTGGCGACGTGTTATCTGCTGATGACTTTCGTAACGCCCTCTATGTTGTGCTGTCAGGTGAGTTGGTAACTATCAAGGATGAACGGGATAGAGAAGATCCGGCGGAGGTGCTCAGCTATACGAGTGGTCACTTCTTCGAGGGGCTTCGTTTGGTTCTCAGCCCTCGAGTTGACCGGATCGGAGTGCTTGAAGATACTGAACTGCTCATTTTGGACAGAGCAACGCTGGACGAAGTGGTCTTATCCTTTCTGCGCAAACTGTCGTTCTTCCGCAATTTGCCCGACGAAGCATTGCAAGCGATCGCTCGCCAAGTCTACGTGGAATGTTACGACACAGGTGAAATACTCTTCCGCCAGGGTGATCCTGCCGGGGCGCTCTACATTGTCATATCTGGCGAGGTAGCCATGATCAGACATTACAGGGAAGAGGATCAGGTTTTTGAAGAAGAGATCCGCAGCTACGGTCGAGGCTTATCCTTTGGCGAACGAGGCGTGCTTGTGGATCAATCTCGCGCTGCAGGTGCCAGGGTGAAAGAACGGGCTTCCCTGCTCGTCTTGCAAGCAGATAGGTTCCAACAGCTTGTCACCCAATATCCTCAGATCGCGCTCGATCTCTATCGCTATTTGGCCGATCTACTTGAGGAACAGTCTGTCACATCCTGGCGTGCAGCACGTGATGTCGAAAAGATGAAAGAACTGATCCAGTCCACCAAGATGGCCGCTTTGGGACAACTCGTTGCTGGTGTCGCCCACGAGATCAACACGCCGGTGGGAGCGATCTACAGCGACAGCAACCAACTGAGGGAAATTCTTGCCGAGGCCACGGAATACTACGAGCAGTTGCCCAAGCTTATTATGAGATTCTATGAGGAGGACCATGTGCAATCGATTGCCCATGAGTTGGGATACGCCGTGGATGTTCGTACCAGGGAGTTGCTCGAGAGATACGTGACTCGACAACTGGGTTATGTCCAGCATTTTTATGAGCGTGTAGATATGGCAGGATTCTTCGAGGATATGAAGGATATATCCGATGAGCTGAGTGAAGCCTCCGTTCGTATCAGGGATATGGTAAGAAGCTTGGCCAATTTTGCGCGGTTGGACCAGGCGGAACTGAAAACAGTCGATGTGCACGAAGGCATTGACTCGGCGCTTTCACTGCTGCACCACGAACTCAAATACAAGGTGATTGTAGAGAAAATCTATGGTACCCTGCCAGACATTACCTGCTATCCCAATCAGCTGAACCAAGTGTTTATGAATATTCTGATGAATGCTATTCAGGCTCTTGAGTTAGACAAGTTGAATGAGGGGGAGAAGGGGCTCATCCGGATTGAAACGTATCAGGAGAATGGATGGGCCACCATTGCGATTATGGATACCGGTAAAGGGATTCCCCCGGAGCAACTCGACAAGATCTTTGAACCGTTCTTCAGCACCAAGGGAGCGGCAGCGGCCGCGGGAGGTCTGGGGCTTGGACTGGGGCTTTCCATATCCCGGAAGATTGTAGAGGAGAAACACCGGGGAAAGATTGAGGTGACGAGCAAGGTAGGGGAGGGATCAACCTTCTTCGTCAAACTTCCTCTGGAAAGGCCGATCCCCATGACATTAGCTCAAACTGGCTGAATCACGGGCAGAACAGGAGGAGGAATGCCATGATTACGAACAAAGTCAAAGAGATACTGATTGTAGATGACGAGACAATCATTACCAGGCCCTTGGAAAGACTCATCAAACGTGCACTGCGGAGAGCGCAGGAAAAGTTCGATCAATACATACCCGTGACAGCAAATGATCCGATTAAAGCTTTGGACGAGTTGAAGAGGAAAAATGGAGCGGAACTCGCTTTGGTGATAGCGGACATTATGATGCCGCAAATGAACGGGTTGAACTTTTTGACAGAAGTCAAGAACCTATATCCTATGACGCCGCGTATCGTATTGACGGGGTATGCTGACAAAGAGAATGCCATTAGAGCCCTCAATGAGCTAGACTTGTTCTATTACGTAGAGAAACCTTGGAACGACAGTGAATTTGGCCAATTAGTGCTAAATGCCCTAGATAGACATCGACAATACAAACTAGAGATCATGTTCCACCGGTATGTCCCGTACGAAGTCATCGAGGAATTCATAGACAAGAGCGATGCTGCGATCCTGGAAGGCAAGAGCACGGAGGCCACTATCTTGTTCCTTGACATTGTTGATTTCACCCGGACTACAGAAAGGATGGACGCTCGATCTGTAGTAGAATTGCTCAATGAATACTTTACAGTGATGGTGGACGTGATCCACAAGCGAAAGGGCATTCTGGACAAGTTCACTGGCGATGGTCTGTTGGCACTCTTTGGTGTGCCCAGTTCTGGCGGTACCCCTGAGCAGGACGCCGCAAATGGCGTCCTAGCTGCCCTAGATATGATAGAAACCGTTTCCAAGCTGAATGCTCTGCGGGAGCGGTCCGGCCTGGAGCCGATCCGGATCCGGATCGGCTTGGATTCCGGCGTGGTCGTTGCTGGCAATATTGGGTGCACCAGGAGGGTCAACTACACGGTTGTGGGTGATACGGTGAACACAGCCCAGCGTATCGAAGATGCCGCACGGCATGTCACTCCAAACGGTGTGGGGTGCGTGCTGATCAGCCGCAATACCTATCAGCGGGCCAAAAGCATCCTTCAGGATCCAATCCTCTTTGAGGCACAAGGACCAACGGCTTTGAGGGGTAAACAGGAGAAGGTCTATCTTTATAAAGTCACTAGCTGACTGGGAGAAAGGTGATCAACGTGAACGAAAAGCACACAGAACTGGGGATCGTCGTCGTCGTCGATGACGAGGAGATCATTACCAAGCCAATCAAGAGGCTGCTGAGTAGGCAGTTCAGGAAGGAAAGGCTGAACTATCGAGTGGAAGCCACGCAGTCGCCAATAGACGCCCTGGACCTGATTGAAGGTACTGGCGGCGATTTAGCCTTGGTCATCTCTGACATTATGATGCAGCCAATGGATGGTCTCGAGTTCCTGCGGGCAGTGAGGGCGAGGTATCCGGAAACGTTTCTAATGGTTTTAACCGGTTATGCCGATGAGTATGCGTTCACTACGTTGAAGGAGGAATTCGAACTGTACAGCTATCAAGAGAAGCCTTGGGATGATGAGCAGCTTGTGCGAATTGTGAAAAACGCATTGGACGGCCATCGGCGCAGAAGGCTTCTCAACCGTTACGTTCCCAAGAAGGTCGTTGATGCCGTATTAAAGTGCCCAGACGACGAACTCATCAAGGGCATTGAATTCGAGGTGACCATCCTGTTTCTTGACATCCGAGACTCGACGCGCCTGTTTCGCTCTGAGGCTATGGGACCTAAGCGAGCTTTGAAGCATCTCAATTCGTACTTTAAGCCGATACTTCACGTATTGGACAAATATGGCGGGGTTCTCGACAAGTTTATGGGAGATGGTATTATGGCCTTGTTTGGGGCGCCCTCAACGAGTGAGACGCCGGCGGAAAATGCACGAAATGCTGTTCTGGCTGCTCTTGAAATGAGAGAAGTCGTGCACAGATTGAATAAGCAACAAACCGAGTTCCCACTGACGATTGGCGTTGGTATCAGTACAGGACGGGTCATCGCTGGGAATGTCGGTACTGAGGAATGTGCCAATTATACTGTCTTGGGTAACGACGTGAATATTGCCGCCCGCTTAGAGAAAGCTGCCAAGTTAATTCGGGATGGGATCCTCATTAGCCAGAACACTTATGTGTATGTGAAAGACATCGTGGAACTTCAGGCGCGCGATCCTTTGCCTCGCAAGGGCAAAAGGGGTGAGCTTCCAGTCTACGAAGTTTTGAGCCGTGTATCAAGTCTTTCTTGAGCGGCGATTGAATCTCTCAGTGGAGACCCTGGGCAGCGATCACACCCCAATATGCCTACCCTGGCCTTCTCAACCCGCTTTCCCATCCAACCATTCGTCCCAGCGCGATGAATAGGGGGCCAGGTGGCCGCTTAGCCCGCTCAGCGCTTGCCCCGGTCATCCAGAGTCGACTTGCCTGAGTCCACATTCAAACGAAGTTCTAACTATTTTCTTGCTAAACTTCTGCCTTCCAGTGATACAGTTTAACCATACCTTGGGTGGATTATGGAAGCCTGAACTCGTCAAACCCGGCCAATCCTTGGCGAATAGGGGCAATAATACCCGTCGGCTATTGCAAGAGGTATATAAATGTGGTATATTTGTATGTGAAACTTCTGGAAACTTATGGGCTGCTTGTGCCATTGTTGGATGGCCAATGGCGATCATCATACGCAATATGAACTCTTCAGCTTGACGAGAAGTTATCTATGTCGCATATCGCGATGTCTGAGCGTATGCGACATTCTCGTTTGATGCCCCGCATGTATGCCATACGGGTTGAGAGCAGGGCCGTGGCCTGGCAGACAAAAAAACAGCCCCTC
The DNA here is from genome assembly GCA_964439175.1 of uncultured Anaerolineales bacterium. GTDB lineage: Bacteria > Chloroflexota > Anaerolineae > 4572-78 > NAK82 > CAYTNQ01. Next base: position 8,732 of record CAYTNQ010000113.1, read on the forward strand.
GGGGGCAGGGCTCTAATGCCCTTTGTGATCAGGCGAATACGCACTTACCTCATTTCACCTTTGCTTCCTGGACGACGCCATTTTTGCTCTACGACCTGATCAGGGCAGTCTTTGCTTTTAGACACGCGCCGGGAGTAGTCACATGCCCTTCGAAATCGGCGAACGGGTCGTCTTTCGCAGCCTCCAATTGGAGGTGGCGGATAACTCCTCCGAGTCCTATGTCGAGCTATTCGGTCGAGGCTGGGAGAACCAGGGGCGCAGTGAAGCCGATTGATTAGCTTAACTGGGAGGGATGGGGATATGCCCCCTGGATTACGATTCTGCAACGTTGACTTACACGTTCATACACCTGCCTCGCGCTGTTTTATCGAGCCAGATGTTACGCCCGATGCAATTGTCGAGCAGGCAATTGCGGCCGGCATGCGTGCTGTCGCCATAACCGACCACAACACCGCCGGTTGGGTGGATGCCGTCAAAGCTGCTGCGGCAGGCTCGGAGCTGACAGTCTTTCCGGGTGTGGAAATCACTGTACAGCCGGGTGTGCACGTGGTCGCCATCTTCCCCGAGGATCGAAATGGTGCCCACGTAACCGACCTGCTTGCCGAATTGGGCTTGGGAGCAGATCAACGCGGCAATTCGGAAGCCCTGGTCACCCGCTTTGGTGTTCAAGAGGTGGTCTCTATCATCCGAGGGCACAATGCCTTGCCTGTACTGGCCCATATCGACGAGCCTCGGGGCGCCTGGCGGGAACTGCGTGACCACGGTCAGACCCTGATCCAACTCTGGGATGCGGCTGAGTTCGCCGCTGTCGAGATTGCTGGCGAGGGTTTGCCCGACGAAATCGGCTGCGCGCCATTTGACTATTGCCCAGCCTGTTACTGGGCTTCGGACAACCCACATCCCGACGACCCCACCAAGCACTCCCATCGAGGGATCGGCCATCGCTACTCTCGCTTCAAGCTAGGCGAGACCATCACCTGGGAAGGGCTGAGGCTGTGTTTCCACGATCCGGGGGCGCGTATCCGCTCGGGCCGACCAGGTGACGACCTGATCATCACCCATCCTGTCATCGAACGGGTACAGGCCGAAGGCGGCTTTCTATCGGAGCTTGACTTGGAGCTGAATCCCAACCTCAACTGTATCATCGGTGGCCGGGGGACGGGTAAGTCGGCTCTGCTAGAGCTAATCCGCTATGCCTTTGACGTCGATCCCAAAACGGAGGCGAACGCCAAGCAGGCTGCCGGCATCCTGGGTTACACGTTCCCGGCCGGGTCCCGCGTGACGGTCCATTTCAGGCTGGGTGACGGGACCGCCTATCGTGTGGAGCGCACATCAGAGCAAGTACCCCGTGTCTTCCGAGCAAATGACGATAATCCCCTCGCCGTATCGCCCTCGGATCTCTTGCCGCTGCAAGTCTACGGCCAGAAGGAAGTGTATGAGATCTCCCAAGATCCCACTTTTCAACTCCGCCTGCTGGACAACTATGTGGCCGAAGCGCTTGAGCCATTGCAGTGTGAGGAAGATGAGCTATTGCGCCAATTGCGAGCCAACACCACGGCTATTCTGGAGCTGGAAGAAGACATCGCCTCGGCCGAGGATCGCCTTGAGGGTTTAGGTGCCGTCCAAGAACAACTACGCCGTATGGAACAGCAGGACTTCGTGGCGCGCCTCGAACAAAAACGAGACTACGACGACGAGGAGAATCTGTTGGACCAAGCCCAAGACCAGGTCGATAGCCTAGTGGCTGACCTGGGGGCATTCCTAAATGAGCACCGCCTGAATCCTGACGTACTCGCTGAGGAAGCAACCGAGGGTTTGCCCAATCAAGATATGCTGCGCGCCCAGGGGAACTTGCTGGGTGCCATTGATAGGGACTTGGAGCAGAGCTTGACAGCGCTCCAGGAGCGAATACAAGCCAAGTGGGCGGAAGGACAGACTGACCGCGAGGTCTGGCTAGCGGGTTACGAAGCTCAAAACGAAGCCTATCAGGAGTTGCTGCGCGACTTTCAAGAAGCGAATGAAACACTGAGCCCTGATCGCTATATTCGGTTACAGAATCGCAGACGGGAATTGGAGGACCTCAACCGCGAAACTCAAAGGAAAAGGACAAGGATTGATGAATTACATCAGGCGCGGTGCCGGCTCTTGACCCAACTGCGAGAAGTCCGCCAGCGTAAATATGAGACACGTCGTGACAAAGCCGACGAACTCACTCGATTGCTCGACGGCGAGGTACGTGTCACGGTTCATCCCCAAGGCTATCGAGATGCCTACAAGGAATACCTGACCAAGCTCTTCGCGGGGTTGAACGTGCGCAATCCTCACCGTGACCGGATCACTGAGATTGAAACTGACGAGCCTGAACGTGAAGGGCAAAATCCAGTGCAAATCGCGGGTGAAACGCAATACCTGGTGGCTCGCATCCCACGTTACCTGGATCCGATTGATTTGGCCGAAGCCATCCGGGCCGAGCAGTCGCGTACCGACGAGGAAGACAGCCTGCTGGAAAGCCGCTTTGGCGTGGACTCCGATGCAATGCGCCGGAACATCGCTGCCTTGCGCCAGGAACGACTGTTTGAGCTAGAGACATTTGCCGTGCCCGACCTGCCCATCATCGAGTTACATGTGGCAGCCGGTGAACTGGGGTATCGGCCACTTTCCGCGCTGTCCGTAGGCCAGCGGTGCACGGCCCTGCTCTCCTTGGTCCTGTTGGAAAGTCTAGCCACGCTGCTCATCGACCAACCCGAGGACGACCTCGACAACCAGTTCATCTTTGATCGTATCGTCGCCACGCTGCGCCGTGAGAAGGAGCGGCGCCAGTTCCTGATCGCCACTCACAATGCCAACATCCCGGTTTCGGGCGACGCGGAGCTGATTGTAGTTCTCCAGGCTGACGAAAGGCGCGGCTGGGTAGAGGACAACTGCATCGGCTCCATCGATGCCGAGCCCATCAAGCAGTCTGTAGAACGCATCCTGGAGGGGGGCGAAGTCGCCTTCCAGATCCGCAAGGAGAAGTACGGTATTCAGTAGTCAAATCCATTAGCGCAATTAACAGGGGCTCATTTGGTCCCCTGGCCCCAGTTTACCAATTTACCAATTTACCACACCTCGTGTGCAAAAAAGCCAAGTATTTGCGTTTAAATTAGATAGGGAGAGCACGCAGGGTTCTTTTCTATGCCTGACAGGGGACCAGGCTGGTATACCGCACGACAAAACACTACCCGATATGGTGATTTCTTAGTGCGAATGGGGGATTGCTGGCAGTAGGGGTAATGTGCTATACTGACTATAGACCCCCACACAGCCACAATCTGGCCGTACCGGCCGACTTTCAAGGGACTCAAAGAGGTTCTCGGCAAGCCTGTTTAGGGGACGCCTGAGCCCGGAGCAGTGCGCAGCCACGAATATAGTCACGTGCTGTACGCCTCGGATGCCGGAGGCTCTGGCCACCGAAAGCATTGATTTGATGGAGTTCGCATTTACCGAATGCTCTCGGCATATTGAGGTGGGCTATGCCTGACGAAACCGGACAACTGCCACTTATCTTCAAAGGCGTGGGCGATACTTTACACAACCTGTTGTACACGGTTTGCCGCCGTCTGCCTACCGACTTTGAGCCGTATGGCAAACGTGAGAGGAATGCGGCTGATTACTCGTGTGGCTGTCGCCACTTTCTGGAGCTTCCCGAACCACTGGGCTACGACTGGGGTGTGTGCATCAATCCTCGCAGTCCCCGCTCTGGTCTGTTGACCTTCGAGCATCAGGGCTGCGAATTCTTCGAATCGGGACCTGAAAGCGATTCCCATGATGAATGACTATAGCTTCGAGAGGAAACCATACCGATGACCGACCACCGCCTGATCGAAGACTACATCCCCATCGAAGCCATCTTGGTCGAGGCGCGGCGGAAGAAGTCCATCCGCAAGGGCCACATCTCCACCCTGCATCTGTGGTGGGCCAGGAGGCCGCTGGTGGCCTGCCGTGCTGCCGTCTACGGCGCGCTGGTCCCGGCTCCGGCCGATAAGCGCGCCGCCAATGAGGCGTGCATTGATCCAATTGGCACACGGGCAGGTGAAGATTGGCTGATATGGAAGTGAAAATTATCCGCAGCAAGCGGCGCAAAAAGACGGTGGAAGGCCGGCTGGAGTCGGGGGTGCTGGTAGTTCGGGCACCGGCTAACATCTCCGAGGCCGAGCTGGCTCCCATTATCGATAACCTCAAAGGGAAGATCGAAAAGAAGCTGCGTCGTCACCAGCAGAAAGGCGACCAGGGACTGGAGCACCGTGCCCAGGAGTTGAACCGCCGTTACTTTGGGGGTAAACTCACCTGGAGGTCGATCCGTTACGTCACCAACCAGAACAAACGCTTCGGCAGTTGCAGCCCCGGCTACGGCACCATCCGCATCTCGCATCGGGTGGAGCGCATGCCGGCCTGGGTGCGCGATTACGTCCTCGTCCACGAGCTGGCCCACCTGATCGAGCCCAATCACTCGCGTGCTTTCTGGGACCTGGTCAACCGTTACCCCAAGGCCGAGCGGGCGCGGGGCTATCTGATGGCTATTGGTATGGAGGCGGATGACGAGACGTGAGCGTAGATTGGAACATCCTCTCATAGGGCGCGCCGGTAGATGCGGTGCCGTTTGTACCACTTGACGCCGATGGCTGCCATCTCGCCCAGGCTTTTGGTGTTGTTCTCTTCCACCTGCACCACGTCGGCGTGCTCGAAGCCGAAATCCTTCACGCTTTTGGCCAACTCGGTGTAAAGCACTGTGTTGGCACCGACACCCCGATGTCCCTCCAACAGCCCCAACCCGTTGAGATTGACCCACCTGGTGCGTTTGAACTCGCGCAACAGGTGAATCCAGCCGAAAGGCCAGACCCGTCCCTTCGTCCTCTGGATAGCAGCCGAAATGTCGGGGAAGGCGAAGACGAAACCGACGATCTCGTCCTCTTTCATCACCAGCTTGATGAGCCGGGGATCGGCGATGGCGATGAGCCGGTCGGCGACGACGTCCATCTCTTCCCGGGTCAGGGGGCAATACTCCCAGTTGTCGCTGAAGCTTTCGTTGTAAACCTGCCCGATGCGGTAGATCCACCGGCGCATCTCTTTTTCGCGGGTGAAGGACTTGATCCAGAAGCCGCGCCGCGCTTTCACCTTCTCCGCCAGGTCGTAAAACCGTTGCGATAATTCGTGGTCGCCACGCAGATAGCCGGAGAGGAAATCGGTCTCCTTCTCAAATCCTGAGT
>CAYTNQ010000114.1:0-13912 GCA_964439175.1 uncultured Anaerolineales bacterium
TTCCTGGCTTTCCACACTCTGGCAGGTGGCGCCCTCGAAGAGCGCCATCTGCACGAGGGATATGCCGCCGAATGGGGGATAGATTTGAACAGCGTGGAACCAGGTCTCACCACGCGCCGGTACACGGATTTCTTGCTGGCGACGGCCTGGGGACACGATGCCGGCGTGACCTCGGTGGCGATGTCGCCTTGTATGCGGCTATACGCCTTCCTGGGACGGGAACTGGCACGGAACGGAATCCCCGACCATGCCTATGCCGACTGGATCCGCACCTACAGCAGTCCGGATTTGGAGGAGCTGGTCCAAGGGTTGGAACGCCTGGCCGATACGTATGCCAGCGACACGCCCCTGGTACGTTCGACTTATCGGTATGCCATGCTCTGCGAACGGGACTTCTTCCAGGCGGCGTGGGAAGCGGATTAGAGATTGGAGATTAGAGATTAGAGATTAGAGATTGGAGATTATCTATGAAACATGTTATCTCATTAGCCGAAGGAGCACTGCAGCCGGATTCCTTCCACCAGCGACTGCTGGGCGCGGCCAGGCCAGTTTGGAACGCCATGCTGAGCCATCCCTTTCTGGCATCAACGGCCGATGGCTCGATATCTGATCACGTCTTCAAAACCTGGATGGCGCAAGACTACCTGTTCGTGCGTGAAGAGATCGCCTTTCTGGGGGTCTTGATTTCCAAAGCGCCGCCACACCTGCGTCCGCCCCTGGCTGATGCGGTCATGGCCCTCAACCGTGAACTGGAGATCTTCCGCGAACAGGCCACGACACGCGGCGTTGTGCTGAATGGGGTTGAAATGTCCCCGACGTGCCACGCCTACGTTCAGTTCTTGATGGCCACGGCTTATGGTCGTTCATTTGAGGCAGGGTTTACGGTTCTGTACGGAGTAGAAAAGGCTTATCTTGACTCGTGGGCCTGGGTGAAAGCCAATCAGCGTGGCCCAAGTCCCTGGCAGGCATTCATTGACAATTGGACCGCCGATGCTTTTCAGGACTATATTGCCTGGCTGGCGGCGACGCTGGATGAACTGGCGAGCGGCAAATCGGAAGCAGATCTGGCCAACATGAAGGAACTGTTCTTGCTCACTGCACGCTATGAGTATCTTTTCTGGGACATGGCCGCGTCGGAGGAAACCTGGCCAGTGTAGAGTAGCAGATGACGAAAGACGAACGACGAAGGACGAACGACAAAACTATCGATCCTTCGTCACTCGTCAATCGTCGGTATTTATATCAGACAGATCTGGTTTAATTTAGTCTAAGAGGAGGTTAAAAACCGTGCGAAGCAATACGCGGCTTGTGGCACAAGCTATCGTGTTGGTGGCTATTGGAGTTGCTTTGGCACCCTTCACCTCGTTTCCGGTGGGTATCGCTAAAGTGAATCCTACCCAGCACTTCGTGAATGTGTTGGGAGCAGTGCTCCTGGGGCCGTGGTGGGCGGTTGCCATTGCGGTCATCATCGGCATCATCCGCAACGCGATGGGCGTCGGCACACTGCTTGCCTTTCCGGGCGGCATGATCGGTGCCTTTCTGGCTGGCTACGTTTATCGCTTCACCCGCAACGTGTACCTGGGTGCCCTGGGTGAAATCATCGGCACGGGCATCATCGGCGCCGTCGTCAGCGCGTTGCTGGTAGCCCCGGTGTTTATGGGTCAGACGATGGCTATGGGTGCGCTCATCGCCTCGTTCCTGGCCAGCACCGTCGTGGGATCTGTGATCGGCGTATTGGCGTTAAGGCTCCTGGAGCGAGCGGGTTTCGTTGAGCTTGGCCGGCAATCGTCGAGTGCCTGAGCATATGATTGAAATCGATCACATCCACTACCGTTATACCAGCGCCGGACCAGGCTGGGTGCTGGAAGATCTCAGCCTGCACATCGAGCCGGGAGAATACGTGTTGATCTGCGGGGCCAGCGGTTCCGGGAAGTCCACGCTATGCCGCACCTTCAACGGGTTGATCCCTCACTTTTACGGCGGCGTGCTGGAAGGAAAGGTGTGGGTGGCCGGGCTGGACACCGGCACACACCCGGTGAGCGAACTTTTCTCCCACGTAGCCATGATCTTCCAGAACCCTGAGGCCCAACTCTTCAACAGCACAGTGGAGCGCGAGCTGGCCTTTGGGCTGGAAAGCCTGGGATTGCCCCGGGACGAGATCCGGCAGCGGGTGGCGGAAAGCGCCGAGATTGTGGGCATCTCTGGCCTGTTGTCACGCAACCCTCACCAACTCTCCGGAGGTGAGCAGCAATTGGTCGTCATTGCGGCTGCGCTGGCACTGCATCCGCAGATGATCGTGCTGGACGAGCCCTACGCCAACCTGGACCCGGCCAATGTCCGGCAGGTGCGGAACGCGTTACGGGAGATCCACCGGCGCGGTACGGCCATTGTACTCACCGAGCACCGGTTGCAGAACGCCATCCAGGATGTAGGCCGCATGCTAGTGGTGCATCAGGGGCGCATCGTCCTGGACGGGCCACCTCGGAATGTACTAAGGGAAGAGGTCACAGCGTTCGGTCTGAACCTGCCCCCAGTGGTGCGTGCCGCGTCGCAGCTCGGTTTGTCAAGGGTGCCCCTCAGTGTGGAAGAACTGGTGTCGGCCGTGAATGGGTCAACGCCGCCGCCCGACGTGATACCAGCCCGGCCGGGTGCTGCAACGCCCAACGGCAACCCGGTGCTTCAACTGGAGAACGTTTCTTTTTTCTTCAACCAGACGCCGGCCCTGCGGCATGTGAACCTGGAATTGCGAGCTGGCGAGCGCCTGGCAATCGTCGGTGCCAACGGCGCCGGCAAAACGACGCTGGTCAAGCATTTTAACGCTCTGTACCGGCCTGCGCAGGGACGGGTGATGGTCGTGGGCCAGGACACACGCCGGGCAAAGGTTTCGGAACTGGCCCGCCACGTGGGATTGGCGTTCCAAAACGCCAACAACCAGTTTTTCGAATTTCAAGTGTGGGACGAGATTATAGCCGGGGCCCAGGCGCTGGGACGTTACGACGAAGAGTGGTTGCAGGAGTTGGTAAAGCTGTTCCAGTTGGAACCATTGCTGGCGCGCTCGCCTTACCGCCTGAGCGAGGGTGAAAAGAAGCGGGTTGCCTTTGCCTCGGCCCTGGCGGCCCGGCCGGACATCCTGGTGCTGGATGAACCAACTGCCGGCCAGGACGCGGCCTTTCGGCGAACCTTAGGCGACTTGCTGAATGAACTGCGCGCCCAGGGGCAGACGGTGGTATTGGTCACCCACGACCTGGAATTTGCTGAGCAGTATGCAGACCGCTGGGTCCTAATGGCGGGGGGAGAGGTGCTGACCACTGGCCATCCCTGGGAGGTCATGGCCGATACGGCGGCCATGCGCCGCGCCAACCTGGAGCCCACCCAGACATTTCAGCTCCGGCAGGCCTTGCTCGAACTCCAGGCGCAGGCTCCGCCTTACAATTAACATCAGGAAACTACTGAGTAGTCACCATGCCCTCTGAGGGGCACCATGAAACATGAAAATCGTGGGGCAGACTTTCTAGTCTGCCGGCAGGCTGGAAAGCCTGCCCCACATTGTCTATTTTCAGAACAGACCCGATAGACTAGGGATTTTCAAGCATGAGTCTCAACTTAGATCCGCGTACCAGGCTGGTTTTGACCGTACTATACGGGGTGCTGGTCATCACCTCTTACCGTCTCGAATGGTTGCTGGCCGAACTGGGCCTGTTGTGGCTGCTCATCTTGATCGTCGCAGAAGGCCGCAACTATCTGCGTTGGCTGCGCCTGGTGGCAGTGATGGCCGTTTCGTGGTTCGCCATTGCCTGGTGGGCTTTTGATCTGCCCACAGCCATAACGACCAGCCTGCGGCTCGTAACGTTGACCTCGATCTTCTTTCTGTTCTTTCGTACCACAGCGCCCGAGGACTTGGGCAACGCGCTGGTGAAGGTCGGCCTGCCCTACACGTTTGCGTTTGTGCTCAGCACCTCGCTGCAATTCGTGCCGGTGATCAGCCGTAAGGCGCAGAATGTGGTGGATGCCCAGCGTTCACGGGGCATCCCGCTCGAGCCTGGATTGCCGGCCTTGCGTCATTATCCCACGCTGCTGGCTCCGCTCCTGATCCAGGCTTTCCAGTTGGCGGACGAACTGGCTGAAGCGATGGAGGCGAGGGGTTTTGGTCGGCCGGGACGCACCTTTTGGCGCGATTACCGGCTGCGGGCGCTCGACTGGCTGGTGCTGGCAGGGGCAGGCATCGCCCTGGCACTGATAATCGTAATAACTGAGTAATAACCTGTGACACTTCTGCTCAGCTACCCTTGCGAAGGGTTACACGGCACATCAAAGGAGGCGTCTCAATGAAACGAGTGTTGACAATTGCCGGTTCCGACTCGGGAGGCGGGGCCGGCATTCAAGCCGATTTGAAAACCTTTGCCGCCCGGGGCGTGTATGGCATGAGCGCACTGACCGCCATCACTGCCCAGAACACGGTGGGCGTGCAAGGTGTGTTTGAGTTGCCGGCCGACTTTGTGGGCCAGCAGATCGATTCGGTGATGAGCGACATCGGCGCCGATGCCTGGAAGACGGGCATGCTCTCCAACGCCGAGATCATTCGCGTCTTAGCCGACCGGGCGCGGCATTATACGATAGAACGCCTGGTGGTAGACCCGGTGATGGTCGCCAAGAGTGGCGATCCGCTGCTACGGGCAGAGGCGCGGGACGCGCTGATCACGCGACTGCTGCCGCTGGCCTACGTGATTACCCCCAACCACCACGAGGCCCAGGTGCTGACCGGTATGGAAATCCGCACCCTGGCCGACATGCGTGAGGCAGCCGTTACCATCCACCACATGGGCGCGCGACACGTGGTCGTGAAGGGCGGACATCTGCCCGAGGCGGTCGACGCCGTGGACGTGCTGTACGACGGACAAGAATTTACCGAATTCCGCGCGCCACGTATCAAGACGGCCAATACGCACGGCACAGGCTGCACGTTTGCCTCGGCCATTGCCGCCGAACTGGCCCAAGGAAATGACGTACGTCAGGCAGTGAGCACAGCCAAGGCATATCTGACGATGACCCTGCGTGCGGCGGTCGATCTGCACCTCGGCCAGGGCCATGGGCCGCTCAATCACTTCCTGGGGCGAGCCGTCGAGATCCCGGCCAGCGCATAAATAGAAGCAAGCGCGGCTTCCACATCGTGTGTGGAAGCCGCGCTTGTTTTCCGACTAAAAGCAAAACAACTCTGGTCAAGCCCGCACAATGACGCAAGAATCACTGTACCCCGCGTATCTCACGCCCGTGAGGCCAGCTCACCCATGAAATGAATCGAGGTGTTAATACCGCGATAAAAGTTATCAAGCCTAAACCTTTCATTAGGCGCATGCAGGTTATCATCCGGCAAGCCGAAGCCCATCATAATCACAGGGATCTTCAGAGTCTTGCTGAGCATAGCAACCACGGGCACCGTCCCACCTGAGCGCCGAAAGACCGGATCAGCACCAAAGCTCTGACGATAGGCGTGAATCGCCACTTGCATGGCCGGTGCATCTCGCTCGATGAGGGCGGGGTCGGCGTAGGAGAGCCTACGGACCGTCACCTGGACGCTAGGAGGAGCTAGTTCGTGGATGCGTTGTTCAAAGAGCCGGGCGATCTCTAACGGGTCCTGATCCGAGACCAGCCGCATGCTCACCTTGGCCACAATCCTGGCCGGGATGACTGTCTTCTGGCCTTCGCCCACGAAGCCACCTCGAATGCCATGGATCTCAAGGGTGGGGCGGGCGCCGAGTCGTTCCAGCGGCGTGTAGCCCACCTCACCCAACCAGAGTGCAGGAACCCCTATTTCGCGGCGAAACGCCTCTGCGTCAAAAGGAATACGCTTCAATTCGGCCCGCTCCTCGTCGCTGAGGGGGCGGACTCTGTCGTAAAAGCCAGGGATGGCCACCCGCCCCTGATCATCGTGCAGGGCAGCCAGCATCTCGACCGTGACCTGCAAGGGGTTGTGGGCCACACCACCATATCCCCCAGAGTGAAGGTCATGTTCAGGCCCTTGAATTTCGACCTCCATGTACGCTAACCCTCGCAAGCCGTAAATGATCGCCGGCGTCTCAGCGTCCAGCATATCTGTGTCGGAGATAAGAGCAGCGTCGCAGGCCAGCATGTCGGCGTGTTGCTGGACAAAGGCACCCAAGTTACGGCTTCCAATTTCCTCTTCACCTTCGAACATGAATTTGAGGTTGACAGGAGGGACACCACCAGCACGGAAGAAGGCCTCGACGGCAGCCAGGTGGATATAGAGCTGGCCTTTGTCGTCGGACGCGCCCCGCGCATACAGATTGCCATCCCGAAGGGACGGGTCAAAGGGGGGTGAACTCCACTCGTCGTCCGGGTCAGTAGGTTGCACATCGTAGTGGCCGTAGACGAGTACAGTCGGTGCATTGGGTCCGGCCCCCAACCATTCCCCGTAGGCGACCGGATGGCCCGCGGTCGGGATAATCTCGGCCCGGTCGAAACCAATTGCCTGCATACGGGTTACCAGCCAGTTGGCCGCGTGCTCGATGTCAGGCTGGCGTTCCGGCGCGGTGCTTATGCTGGGGATGCGCAAGAATTCAATGAGGTGATCCAGATTATGGGTCTGGTGAGCCTCGGCAAAATTAAGAGCAGCTTGGATCATGGTTTTTTGTCTCCTCAATGTTGGTGTTGGCGCGTTTCATTATAACACCGTTGCATGACCGGGCAAAGTATTCATCATACATTACCAACCGTTGCGGCGTGTTGCTGATCATGATATACTTGGGGAGCGTGTTTGCTGTCTATCTTTCCTTTGGGTGACTTTTGCGGCACACCAGAAGAGGCATTCGACGCAGCCGCGCGCGTATATCTGACATAGGGAGAATACAAGTGAGAAGCGACACCACAACGCTTTACCCCTTAACCTTCACGCCAGCTCTACGCGATTACATTTGGGGTGGACGTAATCTGGAGAAACTATATGGCCGCCCGCTGCCCCCCGGCCCCACCGCCGAAAGTTGGGAGATATCTGGTCACCCTACTGCGCCTACCGCGGTGGACGCCGGGCCGCTGCGCGGCCAGCCGTTGCCGGCTGTCCTGGCGACTTTGGGAGTTGACTTGGTTGGCACCCGCGCCGGTTGGGCGCTGGAGCGGGATAAATTTCCCTTACTTATCAAGTTACTCGACGCTGAAAAGCGTCTCTCGGTACAGGTGCACCCTACAGATGATTACGCCCTGGCCCACGAAAACGGCGAGCTGGGCAAAACCGAAATGTGGTATGTCCTGCACGCTCGCCCTGGGGCGCAGCTTATCCTAGGTCTCCGGCCAGGCGTTACCCCTGAAGCCTTTCGCCAGGCCATCGCCGAAAATAAACTGGGAACATGTCTGCACCATCTGCCAGTGAAAGCCGGGGATGCCATTTTCGTCCCGGCCGGCACCGTCCACGCCCTCCTGGAGGGCATTGTCGTAGCCGAGATACAACAGAACTCCGATATGACTTATCGCGTCTATGACTGGGGCCGGGTCGGCAAGGATGGCAAGCCCCGACCCCTGCATGTGGACAAAGCTCTGGAGGTTATCAACTTCCAGCAGGTAGAACCCAGCCCCTACCAGCCAGATTTGGTTGCGGCTACGGAGAGAGTCACACGCTATGAGATCAGCCGCTCTGAGTACTTCGTAGTGGAAAAAGTGACCCTGGCGCCGGGAGCGATTTATGCCGGTCGGACAGTCGGTGAAACGCTCGAAATCTGGGGCACGCTGGAAGGCGAAAGCGAATTGACCTGGGCCGGCGACCCCATCTCCCTACCGAAGATCCGTTTCTGTTTGGTTCCGGCTCGCCTTGGAGATTTTACGCTACGAGCGGCTGAATCGGCGACCATGCTACGCGTATATTTGCCGTAGGGTTCGCCCCAAAATCTGAACGCACCTTGGCAAAGGGATGCATTTCAGTTTTGGGGGCAGACCCCTCCCCCAGCCCCTCCCCGCGTCGGGGAGGGGAGCAATCTCCCCCCTTCCCTGGCAGCCTGTCCCTGCCAAGGGAGGAAAGGGCCGGGGGTTAGGCCTGTCCCAAATCTGAACACACCTTGGCAAAGTTGACGGTTTACCGGAGGGAAGGTATACTAACTTCAGGACGCCGACACAAACTGCGCGTCGTTCTTCGTTGAGTATGGCACGACGTCGCGTGTCGAATTCCTGGTACCCCGCCACAGGGATTGTGATGTGACGAAAGTTGTCTATGAAAGCTATGTCTGACTTATTTAAACTACGTTGACGGGGCACTAAAAGGACCTTACCAGATCATTATGAATCGTCCGTGGCTTGAGTTCTACGACGAAGGTGTGCCTCACACGCTGGAGTATCCGGCCATCACCGTACCGGAGTTTCTGCGCCAGACGGCGCAACACTTTCCCTCTCAGATAGCGACGGTGTTCCTGGGAGCTCGCCTGACCTATCGCCAGCTTAAAGCACAAGTAGACCGTCTGGCGGGTCAACTCCATGCGATGGGTGTGCGCAAGGGTGACCGGGTAGCGATGATGTTGCCCAATTGCCCGCAAATGGTCATCGCCTATTATGCGACATTGTCGTTGGGCGCAGTGGCCGTGCCCACCAACCCCCTCTACGTGGAACGAGAACTGGAGCATCAATGGGGCGAATCGGGCGTGGAAACGGCATTCGTGCTCGATTTGCTCTGGCCCCGGATCGAGACTCTGCGCAGTGAGCTTCCTCTCAAGCGCCTCATTATCACCGGCATTCAGGATTATCTGCCTTTTCCTAAGAACCTATTGTTCCCTATTCAGGCCCGCCGCCTGGGGAACTGGATGGACGTTCCTTCTGGCGATGGGATTTTCCGCTTTAAACGGCTCGTCCGAGGGCGGGCCGCCGCTCTGCCACCTGTGGACCTGGCACCGGACGACCTGGCCTGCTTGCAATACACAGGCGGCACCACCGGCCTGCCCAAGGGGGCTATGCTGACCCATCGCAACCTGGTCGCCAGCGTCACCCAGATTCGCACCTTCCTCCTTCAGGGACACAAAGATGCCGAAGATCGGGCTATCGCTGTCTTGCCCCTCTTCCACGTCTACGGGATGAACGGCGTGATGAACCTGGGCATCCACCTGGCGGCAACGCTGATCCTGCTCCCCCGCATGGACGTCAAACTGCTGGTTGACACCATTCGCACCGAACGCCCCACCTTCTTCCTGGGGGTACCGGCGCTTTATGTAGCCGTCAACTCTTATCCCGGCATCGAGCAAGTGGATCTGACCTCGATCAAAGCCTGCTTCAGCGGAGCCGCACCGCTGCCGGTGGACGTGATTGAGGCTTTTGAGGCCCGGACTGGCGCGCGCATCGCCGAGGCGTATGGCATGACCGAAGCATCGTCGGTGACGCACGTTAACCCTCGGGAAGGGATTCGCAAGTACGGCAGCATCGGCATCCCCATCGTGGGCACCGACGCCAAAATCGTGGATTTGGAGTCTGGGGACCGGGAGTTGCCACCGGGCGAGACGGGCGAATTGCTGGTGAGGGGACCGCAGGTCATGGTCGGCTATTGGAATCGGCCAGAGGAGACGGCTCAGATCCTCATCGACGACTGGCTACACACCGGCGACATCGCGACCCGGGATGAAGGTGGCTATTTTTACATCGTGGACCGCAAGAAAGATTTGATCTTGACCGCCGGCTTCAACGTTTATCCCCGCGAGGTAGAGGAAGTCCTTTATCAGCATCCCCAAGTACTGGAAGCGGCCGTCATCGGGTTACCGGACAAGGTACGAGGTGAAAAGGTGACCGCCTACGTGGTACTCAAGCCAGGCGAGACGGCCAAAGCTTCCGAGATTCGCACTTTCTGTAGGGAGCGGCTGGCTCCCTACAAAGTGCCGCGTGCCGTGCACTTCCGAGACGAGTTGCCGAAATCAATGGCGGGCAAGGTATTGCGCCGGGCGCTCCGTGAGGAAGAGAGGGCCCAAATGCAACATCACTCGGATCCCCGGATCGTCAGTGAATCATAGTGGATGTGCGCCAGGGTCTCATCCAGGGTCTCGACGACGAAACCCACCTCACCGCTGGTGTAGTCTGGATCATTGACCTGGGTTACTGCCTGATCGTTGATGTAAAAAGTGAAATCGGGGCCGACCGCATCCACGCGCAGTTTATCCGAGGCATTCAGGCCCTGGATAGAGTCGTCGTTGCCTTCCGCCAGGACTGCCAATCCAGCCGCAGAGGCCTTGAATACTTGCCAGGTTTGGGTACGAGGTGAGATGGTGAAGGCATAATATTGATCTCCCGAGCGGCGAAGAGCCAGGCCATAGCGAAAATCACCAGTCTCCGTATCGGTGTGATCCACGAAAACCTCGGTCTCCACGGTCACATCGTCAAAGCTCGGCTCCCGCGAAACCACCACGTGATCATTGGGCACGCTGACCTCGACGTGATAATAGTCCGGGGGGTGATAGCCAAAGCGATGGTTATTCTGGTCGAGCGCTGGCCAGCCGCTGGCAGGATCGGTGAACTCGTCCTGAGACAGCAAACTCGCCTGGTGTGCCTCAAGTTCGCGGATTGTCAACGAAGCGTAGTGAATATGCACCAGGGTCTCGTCCAGGGTCTCGACGACGAAACCCACCTCACCCTCAGTGTAGTCCGGGTCATTGACCTGGGCCACAGTCTGGTCGTTGATATAGAACGTGAAATCGGGACCGGCAGCATCCACGCGCAACCTGTCCGGGGCATGCAAGCCCCGGAGGGACTCATTGGTACCTTCTGCCATAACCTCCGAGCCGGCTGGAGAGCGCTTGAATATCTGCCAGGTTTTGGTGCGGGGGGAGATGGTGAAGGCATAATATTGATCTCCCGAGCGGCGAAGGGCCAGGCCGTAGCGAAAATCACCAGTCTCCGTATCGGTGTGATCCACGAGGACTTCACTTTCAGCGGTGAAGTCAGTGAAATTCAACTCTCGGAAAATTGTCAGGTGGTCATTGGGTGCGCTGACTTCGAGGTGATAAAAGGCCGCCGGGTGATAGCCAAAACGGTGACTGCCATCTTCCCCCTCCGGCCAGCCGCTGTTAGGATCGGTAAACTCATCCTGGAACAACACTCCTTTGGGTAAAGGGGCTGGCAGCGGCAACTCGCTGAGGGCAGACTCTCCCCTTACCTGATCGGCGGCACAACGAAAACCGGCCGTGGCGACCATAGTGGGCACATTAGGATCACCCTGAAGACGGTAGGCCATATCCTTGAGAAAACCGTACGCGCCGCCTCGCAAGATGCGCTGGCCGTCCGGTATCGGTGTATAGGGGGTCGCTACCCACTCCCAGACGTTACCAGCCATGTCGAAGACGCCAAAAGGGCTGCGGTTGGAGGGAATGCTGCCGACGGTGTAGGTTCCATCGTGCGGGAGTTCGACCGTGTGTTCGTCCTCCCCCCACGGGTACAGCAAACCCTGCGGTCCCCGGGCAGCAACCTCCCATTCAGCCTCGGTCGGTAAGCGCTTTTTGGCCCAAGTGCAATAGGCGGCTGCCAGCTCCCAGGCGACCCCCTGCACCGGGTGGGCCTCCTGGCCTGATGGGATGTTCCCTCCAGTCCAACTCACAGGTGGCTGGCGGCCTGTTTCAGTCAGGAACTGCGCATACTGAGTGTTCATCACCTCGTATTGGTCAATCCAGAACTCGTTCAATTTAATCTGCTGCGGGACGGCATGTTCGCTATCCGGCGCATCCAGGCCAACCAGATAGACCCCGCCCTTGATCTTTACCATGCCTTCCGCCGTGGGCAGGCTCACCGCTTTAGCCAGAACCAGGGGGCGGGCGAAGCGCCAGGCCACGAAGATCAGAACGAGGCCCACAGCGAGAACCAGCAGCATAAGAGTCGCAGCGCTGACCAGCCAGGGAAGCCAGCTACTCTTCTGAGCCGGTTGGGCTGTCCCGGTGACCGAAGATATCGAGGCGGATACTGGGGCAACTGGAACAGGTTGGGACACCGGGGAGGCCACCTGGGCATGAGTACCAATTGCTCGCAATGCTGCAGCCATTTCGCTGGCGGTCTGATAACGACGGACCGGATCTTTGGCCAGCGCTTTTTCAACCACTGCCACCAGTTCCTCCGGCGCATCGCCGTTGATCTGGCGAATGTCCGGCACCGGCTCATTGACATGTTTCATCAAAATGACCACAGCCGAGTCGGCGTCGAACGGAGGTTGGCCGGTGATCATCTCGAACAGCATCACGCCGAGGGAATAAATATCGGTTCGTTCATCCAGATGTTCGCCGCGCGCCTGTTCGGGGGACATATATAATGCCGTCCCGATGACAGCCCCGGTGGCAGTGTGCTGCGTCTCGCCCAGCATTTTGGCGACGCCAAAGTCAGTCAGGATTGGCTGTCCCTGGGGGTTGAGGATGACGTTGGCGGGCTTCAGGTCACGGTGGATCGTGCCATGTTGATGGGCATAGGCAACGGCATCGCAGATGGTAGCCATGATCTGAATCGTGTCCTTCAGTGGTAATCGCCGCTTGGCGCTGTTGAGCCTTTTGAGCCAGGTCTGCAACGTCTCGCCCGGTACAAACTCCAACACCATGTAATAGACGTCGCCATCGTGATCGAAGTCATACACCTGGACGATGTTAGGGTGACGCAGTTGAGCGACTGCAGCCGCCTCTCTTTCAAAGCGCCGCACAAATTCGGGGTCCATGGATAGGTGTGGGTGAATCAATTTGACGGCAACGGTACGCTGTAGATTGGGATCGACAGCTTTGTAAACCGTCGACATGCCACCTTGAGCAATCCCTCCTTCAATCCTGTAACGGCCACCGAGAGTGTCTCCAACTTGGTTTAGCTGAATTTGAGCCATGCAGAGTCTCCAAGGAAAAACCTAGATCCCTTACGTGGGTAGTCTCCGTCGCAAGGCCAAAAGAACCTGACGGATTTAATATGATAAATAAGAGCCTAATACTCTATTATGGAGTATAGTCGGAAATTTCTATCCGTCAAGTCCCCCTTTGGTACGGGGATGGTTTAGCTTGGGGGGCGAACTGCCCTGACGACCTAACCCCCCGGCCCCCTTCCCTCATAGGGAAGGGGGAGAATTACTCCCCTCCCCGGTGCGGGGAGGGGCTGGGAGTGGGGTCTGCCCCTAAAAGCGAACGTACCCTTTAGTACGGGGGACGGTTTAGCTTGGGGGTGAATGCCATAATTTGGTGAGCACGCCACCGCCCAAGGCCAGCAACAAGCCAGCGATGACCAACGACCACCCGCCGGATACAGCGCCTGTCTCCGGTAGCGTGGTAGGCAAGGCAGGGGTAGCCGTTGGGGTCGGGGTAGGTATTGGGGTAAAGGTCGGAGTCGGAGTCGGGGTTGGCGCAGATTCCTCCTCTTCAGGCGTAGGAGTCGGCGTGGAAGTGGGTGCCGGCAACGGCAAGATCCGTATCGGCACTTGATCCTGTCCCGCCGCCAGGTCATTGCCAAATTCATCTCGGGCACCAACGACCTGAGCCTGGTTGACACTGGTTTCGATGTCCTTGAGCGCAGTGAATATCACAGTGACGGTGATGGTGGTATCACCGGGGATGGGGCCGAAAAACGCGGTCAGGTCGGTCCAACTGATGACACCGGTGGCGGTGATAACCAGCGTGGGAGTCGGCACGGCGTAGTTGAAGGCCAGTACTGCCGGATCGTAGGTATCTTCCAGCGGCAGGCGGGTGAGGTCGGCCGCGCCATCGTTCTTGATGCGGATGGTGAAGCTGACGGGTAAACCAACCTCCGGCGTATAGTCGGGCGGTTCCAGCGTCTTGGTGAGAGGCGTCGATCCGCCTACCGTGTCGTTCTGCGCGTCATCACCCCCGGCAAAAACCGACTCCCCCCGGATATTGATCGCGTCGTGGACGGCAGCCTGGTTGACCACGGTCAATTGGCCGGTGGGATGCTCGGCCGTGAAGGCCAGCGTCAC
>CAYTNQ010000115.1:0-13779 GCA_964439175.1 uncultured Anaerolineales bacterium
TGCACGTGGCCTTCCTGGACGTGGGCCAGGGGGATGCCATCTTCATCACCACCCCGAGCGGGCGCCAGATCTTGATCGACGGCGGCCCCGGCTCCAGCGACGTGCTGTGGGGAGTGGGCCGCCACATGCCTTTTTGGGACCGCTCGCTGGACGTGGTAGTCAACACCCACCCCGAAGCCGACCACCTGGCCGGTTTGCCGGAGGTGCTGGGGCGCTACCGGGTGCGCCAGATCCTCCTGCCCGACGTGGAGAACGACACACCGCTCTACACCGCCTGGCAAGAGGCGATGGCAGCCGAAGGAGCAACCATTACCCAGGCAGAGGCAGGGGCGAGGTTGTCACTGGAGGATGGCGTTCAGATCGAGGTGCTCCACCCCGGCCTGGTCCCGGCCAGCGACCGCTTCAACGATCACTCGGTGGTGCTGCGGGTGACGTTAGGCGAGATCAGCTTCCTGCTGCCGGGGGACATCGAGGCCGGGGTGGAGCAGGGGTTGGTCACCCGCAGCCCGTCACTGGCAGCGACGGTGCTCAAAGCGCCGCACCACGGGGGCGACACGTCCAGCAGCCGGGCATTCCTGGAAGCGGTGGATCCGCAGGTGGCAGTCATCTCTGTGGGCGCCGACAATCGCTTCGGGCATCCGGCGCCGGAGGTGTTGGATCGTTACGCGGAACAGGGGGTTCCGGCGCTGCGCACCGACGAGTTGGGCACTATTGAGTTTGTCACTAATGGAAAGCGGCTGTGGGTTGAGACAGCGCGTTAGGTTGGGATTGCCACCGCTAAATTGAACGGCAATCCATATTGTTTGTGTTGTCATTTATGGTTTTAACGTTCCATCGTCGCGGGATTGCTGATGCTGGTCGGCACCAGGGCAGTCAGCAAGCGGCGAGCAGTCTAGACCGCTATGGGAGGTATCGCTCTCTACACCATTTTCGTTGCTGCCGACAACCGCTTCGGGCACTCGGCTCCCGAGGTGTTGGCTCGCTACGCGGAGCAGGGCATTCCGGTACTGCGCACCGATGAACTGGGCACTGTCGAGTTTAGCACGGATGGGAAACTCCTGTGGGTCAAGACAACCACGATGGTCGTATATCATCTGTCGATTGACTGGTTATCTTTGAGGCGCTGCCAAAGATGGCCAGGCAACTGATACTGCTTAGTATTCGTCATGCGTGACTACAACAGCTCATCCTGCTGTCTGTAGCGGGATGGACAGCGCAACAATAGTACCTCCCTCTGGGTTTGGCTTGGCCCATATTTTGCCCTGGTGCGCTTCAACCAACCCTTTGGCAATGGATAGGCCCAAGCCGGTACCGCTGGCCCCCGTGGTCCGCTTAGCCCGGTAGAATTTGTCAAAAATATGCGGGAGCGCTTGGTCTGGGATACCGATACCCCAATCCACCACCTCTATTATGATCTGTTGTTCCTCAACCCATGCCTTAACCTGAACCGGCGCGATGGGTGGGGAGTATTTCAACGCATTGTCGATCAGGTTTACCAATACCTGCACCATCAACTTGAAATCCAGGGGCACCAGCGGGGCATCGTAGGGTACGTTCACTTTAATCTGCCGCTGACCAATGCGTTCCTCAAGCTGACCCAGAGTCACCCCGATCAAGTCTTGCAGGTCGCACGGCTCATTTTTGACCTTGACCGCGCCCGACTCCAGGCGAGTCATATCCAGCAGATTGTCAACCAGTCGGCTGAGGCGATCGGCCTGTTCGCTGGCCGTAGCAACCAGCGCCTCACGCGCTCCGTCGTCCAGGTAGTCGGCATCCTCACGCAGGCTGCTCAGGGCGCCCGTGATAGAGGACAGCGGCGTGCGCAGGTCATGGGAGATGGAGTCCAGCAACGCAGTCTGCAATCTCTCTTTTTCGCGCAGCAATTCTGCTTCCTGAGACTGGAGGGCCATTTCCATTCGCTCGATGGCCTGTGCCGTCTGGCTGGCAAAAGCTTCCAGCAGGCGGCGCTGTTGAGGCGGCAAGGGCGGGTCATCTGGCAGAAATTGCACGCCCAACACAGCCGCCACCCCCCGCACGGTTGTGAGCGGTAGATAAAGGCCGTTCGCACCTCCAAAGGTGCTGTGACCACGACCGGCCGGCACCGCATGCTGCCAGACCCACGTGGCAACTTCTTGCTCGTGGTCTGCCAGCTCAAACCCCTCTATGCCAGGCCCGGGCTTGAGCGCCTGCGACTCGTCCGGGAAAAGCACAGCGGCTGAGCATTCCAAGGCATATCTCAAATGCTTGACCACGGCCTGGGCAATGTCCTGCATACTGGCCGCCGCTGCCAGATCAAGGCTCAACTCATATAAGGCTTGTGTTTCGGTGGCCCGGACTTGGGCGGCCTGCGCCTGCCTGCGCGCCCGGGCTGCCAGGCTGCTGATGACTACTCCCACCACCAGCAGGCCGACGAAGGTGAGCAGATACTCGGCGTTGGCCACTATAAACGTATAGTAGGGTGGGACAAAAACAAAGTTGAACGCGGCCACGCTCAGCACGGAGACCAGCATGGCTGCTCGCCGGCCCAGATAGAGGGCTGCGACCACCACGGCCACCAGGTACAACATGACCAGATTCGTCGGCTCGATCAGGGAGCGCAAGGGATAGCCCAGGGCTGTCGCCACCAGAACTAACCCCACACTTTGCAGATACCTACCCCACGCGGGCCGTGATACGTCTCTTGCCTCGGCTCTCGTCTGCGAGGACACTGGGCCCGGCTCGTTGCTGATGACGTACACATCAATGTCGCCACTCTGCCGCACAACCTGGTTGATGACCGAGCCCCGCAGCAACTCCTGCCAACCACTCCGCAGCGATTTGCCGATCACGATTTTGGTGACGTTGCGCGTCCGGGCAAACGGGACGATTGCCTCGGCCACCGAAGAGGCAGCCAGTGTCACCGTCTTCGCTCCCAGCGACTCGGCCAATCTCAGACTACGGGCCAGGCGCTCACGCTCCACTTCTGAGTTATCAGTCTCGCCGGGTGTTTCAACGTAGGCTGCGTACCACTCGGCGTTCAGCCGGGTCGCCAGACGCCGGCCGGAACGTACCAGCTTCTCACTGAAGGGGCTGGGGCTGACACACACCAGCACCCGCTCGTGGGCTGCCCACGGCCCGGCGATGGCGTGCGTCTGCATGTAGGCCCGCATTTGCTCATCCACCCGGTCGGCCGCGCGGCGCAGTGCCAGCTCTCGTAACGCGGTCAGGTTGCCGGTGCGAAAGAAGGAGGCGGCGGTCCGTTTGGCCGACTCCGGAATGTACACCTTGCCTTCGGACAGCCGCTGCAAAAGCTCGTCGGTGGGCAGATCGACCAGTTCTATTTCATCGGCCTCATCCAGAATACGGTCGGGCAGCGTGTCCTGCACAACCACACCGGTGATCCGCGTTACCACATCGTTGAGGCTCTCCACATGCTGGATGTTCAGGGTGGTGTATACGTCGATGCCCACCGCCAGCAATTCCAGCACATCCTGGTATCGTTTGGCGTGTCGCGAGCTGGGCCCGTTGGTGTGCGCTAATCCGTCCACCAACGCAATCTGCGGGCAGCGAGCCAGCACGGCGTCCAGATTCATCTCCGGGCTGGTCACATCCCGATAGGTCACGTAGCGACGGGGGATGATTTCCAACCCCTCCAGTAACGCCTGTGCTTCGTGGCGTCCGTGCGTGTCTATATAGGCCACCACCACGTCGCTCCCCTCGGCCAGTCGCTGATGGGCTGCTTCCAACATGCTATAGGTTTTTCCCACGCCGGCCGCGTAGCCCAGGAAGATTTTCAGTTTGCCACGAGCCTGTTGCGTTTGCGCTTCTTGAACGTGGGCCAACAAGAGATCTGGATCAGGTCTGTGATCAATCATCTTGCGGCGACTTCCCCCAGTTAGGATTCATCCGAAGCCATGTCGATTCTAACACATTAACCCGTGGTTTGCCTAATGCTCTGTCAAGGCTGAATTGACGCACGATTTTGGCTCATATAGCGCATATGACTACTCTTCAAATCACCTTTGACAGAGTACTAGCAGCCACCGCAGGCGTAAATCTGCATGCTGTTCGAGCAACAGACCGCCGGTGTCTCTCAGGGATTGTGGAGAAGGTGCCAGCTCCGACCAATAGGCGGCCATCATTTGCTCCAAGTCACGGTCGAACACACGGCTTGGCCATTTGATTCGGGGCGCCAGTTCCAAAGTCTGCCGATTGGCATCCAAGCCGCAGGTGCGGGCTTGGGTATCGCACGTCAGCAACGCCCAGGGGACGGGCACCAGTTCGCCGGACAGGCCGATCATGGCCGGTTTGCCGAAAATGGAGGGGTCTTTCAGCGAAAAGATAACATACTGGATTTGGCCCTTTTCTACTTGGAGGATCGATTCCGTCGCCCGACCCAAAGGGTAACCCTCGGCGGTTACCAATTCGTAGCCAGCGAACCTGTCGGACGTGACCAGCTCCGGCACCTCAATCCTTATGGGCGATGTATTGATACAGCCTGGCAGCATCAGTGATGAAACGGTGATAAGAATGGGCAATATCTTTTCCACTGTCCCCTCCCAGAAACAACCCATCCAGATTACTGTCGGAGTTCGACGGCTGTCAGTGTGGCCACCAGTATCTCCAGATCACGTACGTGACAGGCCAGGTGATGAGGAAGGCAATCGCCGCAATTATCACATTTCCCCCTTAACACCGGGCATTATCTCCGCGGCCGTGCTTGGCTCCAGAACCGTCTGGCGCAAGAACGAGTGGAGCGAGCTGCTGCGCCGTTTGACTACGACCACCGTCACCTGGGCCTTGCGGACGATCTGCCCGGAGATGTTACCCATCAGCAGGTTTTTGAACAGCGGCTCTTCGGTGGCGCCCACCACGATCAAATCGTACCCTTCGGCCTGCGCCAGCACTGTATCTACTGTGTTGGTGCCCCCGACGACGCGCGTTTCCAGCGGCTGGTAGTCTACGCTTTCCAGGACGTACTTGAAGACCTGTTCAGCCCGCACCAGGTCGGCATTCCGGGCACCGAGAGGCACCACGTGTAACAAAGTCACCTTCACCGGGCCGTTCTCGCCGGCACGCGCCATGCTCACTGCCATCTTGACCACCCGCCGGCTGTTGATGCCCCAACTCACCGGCACCAGGATGGAACGCAGGGGGCGATATTCCCGGTAGCGGACGACGGTGATGTCGGTGGGCGGGTTGTCCACGATGGGGTCGATGACCGAGCCGTAGATCCGGCCGGCGGTGTTGGTATAGCCCGGCCAGCCCAATACAATCAAGTCGGAGGCGTTCTCCATGGCCGTCCTGCGCACCGCTTCGGCCACGTCACGCCCCAGGCGGATCATGGTGTGCACCGGCACGTCTCGCTCCTTCGCCTGCTGGATCACTGTCTCCAGGTAGGGCCGGCCCTCTTTGAGTAGTAGCCGGCCCTCGCCCAGGGTAAGCTGGGGAGGCACCCGGACCACGTGCAAGGCCAGCACCTCGCCCTCGTTGTCCTGGGCTAGCACAGCGCCGATCCTGCCCAGGATGCGCGCCTGCTCCTGGGTGGTGACCGGGACGAGCACCGAGTAATCGCGACTGGTCAATACCTCCTCCAAGAGGATCTCCTTGGGCTTCTCCATGGCCTCGATCTTGGAGAAATAGATGTAATAAGCCAGCGAACCGCCGACCAGCCAGGCGATAGCTATGTACCAGGCAATGGGACTGAAGGTGAACAATTGCAGGGCCAGCAGTCCATTGCACAGGATGGCCATGAGCGGGATGGCGGGGAACCAGGGCATCCTGAAGCCTCGTTCCAACTCCGGCATTTTGCGACGCAGGATCATCACCGCTACATTGACCTGCAGGAAGAGAAGCAAAAACATGATGTCCGCCGAGGCCGCCACGTCCTCGATAGGCAGTGTCCAGGCCATCACCAGCATCAACCCGCCCGAAAAGAGGACTGCCCAGTGGGGGGTATGGCGCAGGGGGTGTACCTGGGCCAAGAGGGCCGGTAGATTGTGATCGCGGCCCATAGCAAAGGAGACTCGCGAAGACGAGTAGGTCGTCGCATTCAGGGCTGACATGGTAGACACCAGCCCACTGAAGAGCAGCACCAGGCCCCCAATGCCCAGGGGAAAGACTTGCTGGGCCACTTCGACGATGGCCACCTCCTTTTTCTGGCCCAGGTACGCGTAGACCCTCATCCCTTCCGGTGCTACGGCGGCGCCGATGGCGGTGATCCCCACCAGGATATAGATGGTCACGGCGATGCTGATGGCCAGAAAAATGGCACGGGGGATGTTCCGCTTGGGGTTGATGACCTCCTCGCCTGACTGGGCGATGATCTCGTAGCCCTCGAAGGCGATAAAGGTCAGGGCCATAGCCACAAAGATGCTCAACAGGCCGTTGGGCAGGAACCCGACGGTGAAACGGGTGACCCAGGCCTCGCTGCGCAGCATGGCCAGGATGCTAAATAGGACGAAGAGTCCTAGGATGCCCACTTTGGTCAAGGTTACCACGTTACCCACCCTGCCTGTCTCCGATGCGCCCCGGTAGTTGATGACCGTAAAGATGGCGATGATGAGCGTCAGGAATCCTAGAGTCATCTGAGACACCGACAGGTCGAGGCTGGGGAGGCTCGCTATGAGCCACAACTCGCTGGCAAATCGCCCGAAGGCCAGCGCATACAGGCTGCCGGCCGCGGCGTGGGCGAACCAACTCATCCAGCCAGCCAGGAAGCCCTGGGCGCCGCCCAAGGCCTCCTTTACCCACAAGTAGCCACCGCCTGCCTCCGGGAAAGCGGAGCCCAGTTCGGCATAGGACATGGCTGTGAGCGTGGTCACCAGCCCGTTTAGAAGAAAGGCCAGCACCAGGGCCGGGCCGGCCACCCCGGCGGCGATGCCGGTCAACACAAAGATGCCGGCGCCGATCATCCCCCCAACGCCGATCATGGTAATCGTAAACAACCCCAGGTCGCGGCTCAGTGCTATTTCCTCAGGGACGGGGGCCGTGGTGTTTCGGTTGTTGACGTTCACAGAGTGCTTACCTCGTGTACAATTCGATTCGTGGCGCGCCGTATCAGGTCTGTTCCAATGTGCGGAACAGACCGGGCTGAAACACCCCTTAGTATATCCAAAAAAAGGTCAATTATGGGTCAAGAAAATGTGGGAATGGATCAAGAAAACATCAAGAAATCAGGAAGCGGCTTCAACACAGGGGTGGAAAACGACAAAACCGGTGGCTGGTAGTGATGATGGAGAGGATCGGAATGAGTTAAGCATCCAGACGGAGGCGGTATCCGACGCCCGGCTCGGTCACGATGTGTCGGGGGCGGCTGGGATCGCGTTCGATTTTGCGGCGCAGGTTGCTGATGTTGACCCGCAACAGGTGCAGGTCGTCGGCATATCCCACGCCCCATACCTGCCGCAGGATCTGCTGATGGGTGAGCACTTTGCCCGCATTGGTGATGAAGAGCTTGAGGAGATCGTATTCGGTCGGGGTTAGCTGAACCTCCTGGTCGGTGAGGGTCACCACCCGCCCAACCAGGTCTACCTTCAGTTCACCGGTAATGAAGAGAGGCTCTAAGGCAGGATGATTGGCCCGCCGCAGGGCCGCCCGTAGCCGGGCCATCAATTCTCCCACACTAAACGGCTTGGTCAGATAATCGTCCGCACCGGCATCCAAAGCGTTGATTTTGTCTGCCTCACGCTCCCGCACCGATAGGATGATCACCGGGATTTGGGACCATTCCCGAAGCTGGCATATGACGTCAATCCCCTCCATGTCGGGCAGGCCCAGGTCAAGGATAATCAGGTCTGGCCGCTTGGCCGCAACTGCCTCCAGCCCCTCCCGTCCGCTGGCGGCCAAAAAGACCGTGCAGCCCCGGGCCGTGAGCGAGGCCTGCAGGAAGCGGCGAATAGCGCCTTCGTCGTCTATTACCAGTACGCTGGGGCCGGACTCGCTCACTTGACTTGCCTCTGGGATCGGACAATGCTTCAGGGTGGGTGCCCATTTCGACAGCGGGCGACAGGCGATTTCAGCATCGCCGTGGTTAATCATAACACCAGCCGCCGAAAATGGCTAAATTGAGGCCCCGATTCCTGATTAATGGCTTCCCGGTCCGTGGTGTTTGGTTCGTAGGAGCTAAGCCGAAAGACAATGATTGCCTTGAAAACTCAAATCTAGATATGGCTCTTGATTGCCACCACCACAGAAAATGGTAGGTCATATTGTTTGTGTTGCCATTTACGGCTTTAATATCGCCATTGTGGCCGGCCTGTTGATGTTGGCCGGCAGCAAAGCGGTGGATCCGCAGGTGGCGGTCATCTCTGTGGGCGCCGACAACCGCTTCGGCCACCCGGCGCCGGAGGTGTTGGATCGTTACGCGGAACAGGGGGTTCCGGCCCTACGCACCGACGAGTTGGGAACGCTGGAGTTCGTGACCGATGGGGAGAGGTTGTGGGTGCAGGGGGATTGGAACACTACAACGAATTGAGAAAATAACGAATTTCCGAATAGGAGAAAGTGTCAACCAGATTATGAACCATTCCCATTCGTTGAATTCCAAATTCGTGGTAGTGTTTCATACCATAACCACCTCGCGCAGGATGTATGGGCTTAGCCGGGGCTTGAGGTCCCTCTTTATGGCAACCTGCACCTGGACGCCCAGTAAGTCGCTCAGGTAGTTCTCCAGGTTTACCAGTCCCAATAGGCTGATGCGGGGAGGGTCTTCCAGTTCAATCAAAATGTCCAGGTCGCTGTCAGGGCTTTGTTCGCCCCGCACGTAGGAGCCAAACACGCCAATTTCGGTCACCCCGTATCTCTCGGCCAGGTAGGGTTTTTGGGCTTGCAGGATTTGTTTGATTTCGGTCAGTGTTCTCATGGCATTCTTATTATACCTCTCAATCCGGCTCAAGGGCAACCGAGATCGTTACCTGGGCGTGTTTCAAGTTTGGGGCAGATTGATTGAGATGCATCCAGCACGGGGGCGACACCTCAAGCAGCCGGGCATTCCTGGAGGCGGTGGATCCGCAGATCGCCGTCATCTCCGTCGGCGCCGACAATCGCCTCGGGCATCCGGCGCCGGAAGTGTTGGCACGTTACGCGGAGCAAGGGATTCCGCTGCTGCGCACAGACGAACTGGGTACAGTGGAGTTCGTCACCGATGGCGAGCGGTTGTGGGTGGAGGCGGGGAGGTAAAGGCGGTTCTGTAGAATGGGCTGAACTTGATGAAACTCAACCTTTTCCGGTGTACAACCCCACACCCCCCCGTGTGGACAAGGGATGTGTTGGGTTTCGATCCTCAACCCAACCTACGTGGCCGAAGCTGGCATTCTCATTCATAAGCGCGCACTAAATGTCGGTAGTCCTCTCGGCTATTGTAGGTAGCCATCTACCTGAACTCGGTATGAAGCAACGTCGGCATAGTCCCGGCTGTACCCAGAGAAAGTCATCTCGAAAGAACTACTCTGTCCAGGGTTCAGATTAGTGCTGCTGACATAGGTGTAATCACACCCGACAACAGTACCGGAGGCATCGTAGAGAGTGAATATGGACTGGACAGATGTGACCTGAAAGTCGTTATCATTACGGACAAAGCCGAGAATCCTATATGAACCGTCATCGGGATTGTACGTGCCGTTGTCGTCATGAACAGTCATGTTCTGTAAATGTCCGTCGCTAGTAGAATAATACGTAGGCGTCTCAAACTCATAATATGACCACACATCCCATCCGCCGAAACCGAGTCTGAAGCAGGTTTTGTCTCCTGGCGGCAGAACGCTAAGCGCAACGTAATCGGTGCCCGTGTCTATAAGTTGATCATCGCCGTTGAAAAGATTAGCGATGACTTCAATGCCGCTTAGGCCAATATCTCCGTTGTTTTGTACTTCACCGACAACATACAAGGCGTAGCTGGTAGCAGAATATGAATGATTCGGCAGAACAACCGGTGTTGGGCACGCATTGACTGATAGCGTAATTTCATAGCTGGGTATCTTTTCAGAGTTCAGCCAGTGCTCGACTCGTGCATAGTATAACCCGGCTGCTAGCGGTTCTCCCCCGAGGCCGCATCTGTAAGCAATTTGGGCAGGGCGATCAGTCCAACTATAAGCATACTCAAGCTCATTCAAATTGCTATCATACAACCGCAGTTCCAGGTCCCCCCCCTCGTCCGCTCCTTCCAACACAACCTCCGACTCTGCGCTCACAGAGAACTTGACCCAGTCTATATCAGTCGCGGGTATGATGCATTGTACTTGGATCTCACCATCCTGGATCCAGTTTGCTTGCTGTGGTATGTCGTTTGGCTCATAGGAATTGCAATCTGGCAGCGGTGATGAGGACTTGAATACAATTGGCAAATATATAAATTCGTCCAACTCTGGTTCTTGCGCAGCTACGCTACTCGCTAGAATAGCAAAGGTGACTATTATTATGGACACTGTCAGACAGAGTGGTAACGTGTTGTGCTTCATTGCTTGCTCCCGCCTTTTATCGAGGAATGCCAAGAAAGTTCTCCCTGAAGATAACAGAATGAAAGGCGTTGCCCTCGCGACCGGGCGGCATACCATCGGAAGCGAATCGAGTCGGGTCGGTAATAGAGCTTCTGGAGGTCGAGACGTTGGCTGGTCAGGTAAGCCCTCTGGGTCGCAGTTAGTTTTTTCGTGTTCATTATAAATAATACGCTTATCCCTTGCCTCCAATAGATTCTTTTCGAGGGCTTGCGTAGCGGAAGAATTTCACAAAGCTTTGCGGATAGTGTCCGACAGATCGATTGGCCCCATGAATTGTGGTTGTCCCAAGCATAAGGAGGTTGGCATCTTTCAAATCCAGAAGAAGTTGTGTTTGTCAGAGAAGGCAACACTATATACTGTGATATTACGACTATGGGCATTCGCTGCGCAAGCCCAGTTTCGACTAAAAAGGGAGAGCTTACCGAATGTGGCAGACTCCCCTTTTTTTGTTTCCCCACCTAAAACCGCAGGCGGTTCTCGCCCCATTTTTTCCGCAGCAGTACCTATTTTCGGTCCACCTCACGATCTGCGGCATCGAAGAGAACAGCCGGGTCGGACTCATCGTTATTCCAAATAGGACCATCAAAGCCGCAGTTGAAACCACCTTTATCACCATCTTTGGTTTGTGCCCAGACACTCAAGGTCTCACCAGGCTGGATAGTCCCACCCAAGGGACAGTCTTGTGATCCCTTCTCCGAACGAAGGAGCCAGCCAGTCAGGTCTTGGGGAGCCCCACCAATGTTTTGAATGTCCACAAACTCCATTTGCTTTTCAACTCTGGCAATGACCAGACGCGCTTCCGCAAGTTGTGGCTCCGGTGTGTCCGTCGGAGCAAGCGTCGGTATGGGTGTATCCGTCAGAGTGGGCTCTGGTGTGTTGGTCGATGGTATTGGTGTCGCCGTTGGTTCTGGCGTGGAAGTTGGCTCCAGTGTAGGAGTGCGCGTCACGGTTGGCATCGCCGTGGGGGACGGTTCTGGCGTGAATGTCGGTAGTGGAATGCTGGTTGCTGGCACTTCAGTGGATATTTGAGACAAAGCCGTATCATCTGAGTCACCACCCAAACCCCCCAAGATGACCAGTGGGACGGCACATATACAACTTAGGATCATAAGGCCGCCGCAGCCGATGATCAGTTTCCCCACTAATCCACCGCTCCAGGTTTTCTTGATGGTTTCCATTTCCCTGCACCTTTCGTAGAGACTTCATTGATCGCCACGAGTGCCGCTGTGTTCAGTATATCACATCAACCGACCGCTTTCAATAGGTTTTTTGCCGGTTCTGTGGATTCAAATCCCAATCCACCCCCATTTAGCTTTCCACTCCTCGTGTGAATGGCCTGGCAGACAAATAAGACACCAGGCAAAAGTTCCGGAGGCCTCCCATGTATCAGCGTCATCGCTCGTCCAGACCACCTGGTTCGTGGCATCCAGAGGGGTAATGTACATGGACAAGCCGGCGTTGAAAACCTCGCTTGCAGCAACCGGGTCCACCCAGATATTCCATTCTGCGACGCTGTTGTGTATCTCGGGCCATTCGCGTTCTATGTTGCCGGGAACATAAAGGGCGCCACCCATCACTTGCACAGAAGCAATCTTGTTTTTAATGTTCGGGTCCAAACGCAGGACTTCCGCAAGATTTGTATGCGTGCCGCTGAGAAAAACGGTTACAGGGCCTGGGGATGCGTTCAACACCTCTACGATCAAGTCAGCAGCCGGTAGAGGATGTGCGGATTCATCCGTCTCTGGCAGATCGATCCCCAAGAATCTATTGACGGCATCCCGCCAGGGTTCCGGAAAGGCGTTGTTCCCCTTGAGGGGAGTGGAGCGACCTGCGGCAATAGGAACAACTTTTCGCCCTAGCCTGGCAAACATGCGCAGGAGGTTCGCCGTGTAGACGTCTGGGTGAGCCAGTCCACAAGAGACAGCCAGCGCATCGACGTTGATATTCGGGTTCTGCAGAAAGTAAAGCAGGGCAATCACGCTATCGGGACTGCCATCGGCATCCCAGATGAGATGTGAATCAGGCTGTGAGGCTACCTGGTCGTTCACTGAATAATCCTTTCGCAATTCCAACACTCACCTGCTCGCAGGCCGAAGTACCGCCGGCAACAGAGCACTACCCATGGGCGTGATGGCGCGCACGAAGCCGATAAATATGAGCACGGCACCCAGCAACTCGCTCAGGTACAGGGCGCCACTTAGCCCGAAACGGCTGAAAGCGCCGCCAAAAGCGGGCAGGATGGCTCCAACGGCGATCAGGATGTTGCCGATGGTGCGGTGCAGCAGGATACGCTTGCGCCAGAAGATCCAGGCTGACCAGGCTGCGCCGCCAACCAGCGTGGCTGTGCCATACAGGTTGAAAAAGGGTGTCAGGGTGCGTACGCCGGGGGTAGTGATGGCATGACCGCTCAATTCGCTGCCGGTATGGACACTGGTGGTCATCAGGCTGGGGTCAAGTTGTGCGCCGAAGACGCGGACCAGGCCATACAGCGAGCTGAGCGCCAGGAGCAGCATCAGCCCATTGGCCCACTTGCGCTTCGCCAGTAAATAGACCGTGCCCTGGCCCAGCCAGGCCGCGACCAACATGGCCCCGAACAGGTACCACAGGCGAAAAATCAGTGGATTCCAGCCGAAGGCTCCGTAGTACGCCTCACAGAAGCCACCTGTGCCGTAGAATACCATGCCGATGCCCCACAGAAGCAGATGGGGACCTCTGCGTACAAGATAGCGTCTTAATACCAGGAAAGCGAAGATGAAGCTGATGACGCTCGAGGCAAAAGGTAACCAGGTGTTCATTACGTTCATAGAGTACCTCCCAGGAAAGTAAGGTTTGTGACTGATCATCCTGCCCCCGGCAACAGTCCCAAGGCCACAACCACGATGATGACCAGGATGACGACGATAACTACTGCGATGATGCCCAATGCGATGGGCACAGCCTTCTCGTAGAAGGGTGGATATTGGCGTTTGGGTGGCATCTGGTTGTCTTTCTCGTCCATGGTCTATCACCTCCAATCTTGCCACCGCTTTCCCTGAGGACGCTATTGTCAAGGTCTTCGTATCGTGAGGGATGATCTTGGAATGCCCCTTGGTGTTAGCGAGAGGGTTAGGGACGTGTTCAGTATAACACATTTGCCTTGCGCTTTCAACAAATCGGCAGACCCTAAGGATTTCGGAAAATCCTTAGGGTCTTGGACGACCTAACCCCCCGGCCCCCTCCCTCCCTTGGCAGGGACAGGCTACCAGGGAAGGGGAGAATTGCTCCCCTCCCTGCGTCGGGGAGGGGCTGGGGGCATATGCGCTAA
>CAYTNQ010000116.1:0-13764 GCA_964439175.1 uncultured Anaerolineales bacterium
TTGCGATGTGGAGGATCCGCCATAAACCACTCGATCGCATATTCGACCGCTTCGTCTGCCGGTCGAACCGTGCGCAGGAAATTCTCCCCCGCCCAATATGGGTCCAGGCCCTCTTGCCGGAGGCGGTCACGCAAGGTGTCTCCCTCAGGGGTGACGTGGCCGAGGTAGTCACGAGCGACCATATCCTGGGCGTGTGCTCGAGCGATGCTAGCAAGTTGCCCATCGACCCGATAGGGTGACAACCCCCGTTTCAGGCGCTCCATGTTAACCGCATCCAGCATCTCCCGCTCTAGAGCTAGAAGTTTGGGTGACACAGTTGTGGTCAATACTGGACTCACTGGGGAAGCGATAGGCGAAATGGGGAGAACAGGCGAAATCGCCCGAGCGGTAGGAGTTGCTGTGGGTGGCACAATAGGTGATAGCGGGGTCAGGGTGGGTGGAGGCGTCATGACAGGCGATAATATGCGGGGCGTTAAGGCCACCTTCGACAGCGACGTAGGCGACGGCAACTTAGATGTCGGGCCTGGCAAAGAAGTTGGTGAAGGCGACAACGATTGGAGCGCTGCGGTCGTTGTAGAAGACGGCACAGCGGCTAAGGTAGTTGAGCGCTCCTGCCCTGCCCGCCGCTCCTGTACCGTGTCCTCTGAAGACGATAATGTGAAGCCGGGCAGGCTGCACCTGGTCAGAGCCACAATGCATAACAAACCAACGATTAGGGCTGCCCATCCTTTACGTTTCCACAAGTTTACTTCCATTTTATCTCAAAAGACGTCTCTAAACCAGTCCCTCCTGTACGGCACGCATAGCTGCCTCCATACGCGAAGCCACCCTTAACTTGGCCAATACTACCTGTAAATGCTGCTCTACCTTTTTCTCGCTCAGGCCTAACGTCTCGCCGATCTCTTGATTTGTCTTGCCGGCCACGACCAATCGCAGCACTTTCTCTTCCTTGCCCGTGAGCGATGTCTCCTTCGAGGGTTCCTCCTGGCTCCAGTCAGCCATCTGTGCTGCCACCCGCCTCGCCTACTACCTCGATGTCGATTGCTTTCTCCAGCAAGTTCCGAATCCCTCCCCGCGTGACCGGGTGATCCTCGGCCAATACAACACGTACGCTGGTCATACGTCATCCCTCCCTCTCCCTTATGAGACTCAGGCTGATTGCCATCGACGTCCCGAACCAGGAAACGGTCAAATGAGCCCAAACCATCCGGCCGTCCTTGCGCAGGTAACGTTTCTCCAGCCGGTACTGGCTGCGTTTCCCTGCTGCCAACTCTTGGAAGAGATTCATGGCCATCCCTATTCCCCACCTGTTTTGCGAAAACTTTCAGAAAACTCTTGATTTTTGTATAATTCCATTATAACATGTTTGCCCGGCAAATAGAATCTCAGACACCCTTGCGAAGGGTGCGAATAATCTGGCTAACAGGTCAGTTTTCGGCCGGCCAGGGCATTTTCGCCCTGAAGACTCTCACCAAACCTTAGCAAGGGTTATCTGGCCTGAGTAGTTACAATCAGGAAGGTGAGAATAGGAAAATACCCGTCGTTGCCATAGGGGAATCCCTACCTTGGGACAGGAACATCCCCTATTGATAGGGCGACAGTTAGGGGGTATACTCAAATTGGTTTTTGTAACAACGGCTCAACTTGTCAAGACGGAGAGTAACGAAGGTAAGAAATGACACTCTTAGGTTTTATCATACTGCTGATCATTGCGGCTATTGCTGGTAGTCTGGGACAGGCCCTGGCTGGCTATTCCCTGGGAGGCTGCCTGGTCTCGAGCGTGGTCGGCTTTATCGGCGCCTTTGTGGGTCTGTGGCTGGTTGCTTGTATTGTAAGGATGGTTCGAAAGAAGAGCGTGATGCGACGAAATCGGGGCGAAGTGTAAGGGGCCTGATTCAATCAGGTGGGAGGAGGTAACACATGAATGGGTTGAAACTGGCCAGGCACAGAATAGTCAAGGCTGGATTATTAGCCTTGACGATAGGCCTGGGTATAGTGCTTGCGCTGGCGGCGAGCAAGAGGACCGGGCTGGCTCCGGCCGACCTATGGGGCAATCTGGTCTGGGCGGCGTCCGCTGCCACCCAGAACATCCTGACGCTGGGCGAGACGCTTGGAACGTTGGCGTTGCAGGGACCGACGCTTGAACTGCTTGGCATCCTGGCTTACGTCACCCTCATCGGATTGGTGATGAGGCTGTATCTGGTGCGATTCCGACCGCGACTCCTCGACCAGGCCCGCTACCAGTGGCTGCTGTTATTACTCGTGATGCTATTTGCCGGCGCGGCCCTGGTGATGCTTCCCGCCAACACATTCCTGCCCTACTTGTTTCCGATGGCAGCTCTTTCCATCCTGCTGGCTATGCTGATTGATCCACACCTGAGTATCATGGTGACGATTCTCGTCGGACTCGGCGTCGGATATATCGCCCATGGGTCACTGGCGCTCACAGTTTATACGGTGATGGGGGGACTCATTGGGTTCTTGAGTCTGGAACGAATGAAGCGAGTGAGCCGGGTGCCGTGGACGGGAGTTTACGTAGCGCTGTCAAACGTGACGACTGTATTAGTCTTTGATATTTCCGGTGGCAATTATGATGCACTGGAATTGTCACAGTTGTTGCTTATGGGCGTCGCCAACGGGGTTCTGTCCGCCAGCCTGGCCTTGATCGGATTCTTCCTGGCGAATAGTTGGATGGGCATCACCACTTCGGTTCAGCTCCTCGACCTGGCAGAACCAACTCAGCCGCTGCTGCGACAGCTTCTCTTGCGTGCTCCTGGCACCTACCATCACAGCCTGTTGGTCAGCGACCTGGCCGAACAGGCAGCCGAGCGCATCGGTGCCGATGCCCTTCTGACTCGCGTGGGAGCCCATTATCACGACGTAGGGAAGATGGGGCAACCTGAGTTCTTCATCGAGAATCAGCAGCAAATGAGCAATGATCACGATCGGTTGGACCCCCGGGCCAGCGCTCAGATCATCATCAGCCACGTAAAAGACGGTCTCAAACTGGCGAAAAAATATCGCCTGCCGCGCGAGGTACGTGCCTTTATCGCCGAACATCAGGGCACGGGCCTTGTCAAATATTTTTATCATCAGGCTCTTGAGCAAGCAGATGACCCGGCCCAGGTGGACGAAGCTGATTTTCGCTATCCGGGCCCCAAACCCCAAAGCAAGGAGACGGCCATCGTCATGTTAGCCGACAGTTGTGAGGCAGCAGTACGCGCCGAGCGTCCTACCTCGATGGAGGAGATAGACCAGGTCGTCCACCGCGTCATTATCGACAAGGTAAGCAGTGGCGAATTAGACGAATGTGATCTGACAATACGCGATCTGGACCAGATTCGTAGCGCCTTCGTCGAGATGTTGACCGGTGCGTTTCATCCTCGCATCAAATACCCAGTGGAGGCAACAGAGAATCTAACCGCGCCACCAGTTCCCCCGCTACCGGCGCCCACTCCACCTTCGACGCATAAGGTGAATAGTAGGAGCTCGGCCAAAGGCAAGAGGGTCCCAAAGATTGACGCGGCCGGGCTAACTCACCAGGTGAACAGCAAGAATTGAAATGGGTGCATTCAAAATGGGTTGGTAGGGGCAGGTCTTCCCCAGAGGGGACCTGCGGGTGCACCTGCTCTGGACACCCGCAAGGGGTGTCACTACAACCCATTTTAAACGCGCCCAATTGAAATGAATCAAGAGGATATTATGGACAAGAATGGACATACCACACCGGAAGCCCCGGATACGGCGACAACAAAGCCACAAGCCGGGATAGTGGAAATCCTTAAAGCTCACCAGGGAGAACGCCACATCGTTGTCCTTCATGACTTCCCCGACCCGGATGCTATTTCGTCAGCTTTTGCGCATTGGCTCATCAGCGCTCAGTTCGACATTGAGGTCGATATCGTCTACACTGGCAAGATCAGCCACCAGCAAAATATCGCCCTGGTGAGGTTGCTGGGAATTGAGCCTATCCCCTACGATAAATCGCTGAACCTGGGACAATACGCGGGCGCGGTGTTCGTGGATCATCAGGGAACGACGTCCGAAGAGATAATCAAGGCTTTGGAAGCAGCCGGCGTGCCGGTGATCATTGTCGTCGATCACCATGAGCTACAAGAGCGCCTGAAACCGGAATTCAGCGATATCCGTCGTGCCGGTGCCACGGCCACGATTTACGCCGATTACCTGGAACAGGGTCTGGTTGAGATGGACAAGACCCACAAAGAGCACGTGATGGTCGCTACGGCGCTGATGCATGGCCTCATGACGGATACAGGCGGCTTCATTCGAGCCAGTGTCGATGATTTCCACGCTGCCGGCTTCCTAAGCCAATTTAGAGACGCCGATTTGCTCACCCAAATCATGAGCCAGGCGCGCTCGAAACAGACCATGGAGATCATTCGGCGGGCGCTGGGCAACCGGGTGATCGCCGAAAGCTTCTCGGTCTCCGGCATCGGCTACTTGCGGGTTGAAGATCGAGATGCCATCCCCCAGGCAGCAGACTTCTTGCTGACGGAAGAGAACATCCACACCGCTCTGGTCTACGGCATTGTGACGGGCGATGACCAGCAAGAGATGTTGGTCGGCTCCATGCGAACATCGAAGATCACCCTTGCCCCAGATGATTTTATCAAAGATGTGTTTGGCAAGAGCGCAGAGGGTCACTATTTCGGTGGAGGAAAAGACTCGGCCGGCGGCTTTGAGATCCCGATTGGATTCCTGGCAGGCGGGCACAGCGACGAGTATCGGGATGAGAAATGGCAGGTGTATGATAGCCAGGTGAAACAGAAGATTTTCGCCAAGATTGGTGTTGAGCAAACACCTGGAGACGAGACAAGCTAGCTGACTTATCTCCCCACGCTACCGGATACTTCCGATCTGAATCCATTATACCATCCCCAACTATCCAGGGGCATTCCTGGAAGAGCTTTCCGGAAAATTTTAAGGT
Organism: uncultured Anaerolineales bacterium; assembly: GCA_964439175.1. Lineage (GTDB taxonomy): Bacteria > Chloroflexota > Anaerolineae > 4572-78 > NAK82 > CAYTNQ01. The sequence continues at coordinate 4,949 of CAYTNQ010000116.1, forward strand.
AAGCTACTACTTTATCTGTCCCAAAAATGTTAGAACTGGCGTTTAATATAATAGACCGGCTGTGTCGATTTCTTAGCGCAGAATTACGAAGATTGGGGCAGAAAGAGGTTGATCAGGAGGAATGCCATGGATGCTCTAATATCCGCGCTCAATCAGCTTCCTATCCTCGCCGAGATTGCGTTTTGGGTCGCGCTTGCAACAATTGCCTTCGGCCTCTTCACGTGGGGAATTCCCTGTCTTACGCGGAATACCAAGACTGAAATTGACGACATCATCGTCGGGATTCTGCGGACTCCTGTGACGGTGATCATCCTCGCTTACGGCACCCTCGAAATGGTGTGCCGGGTGTGCCCGTACAAATTCTGGGTTGACCTCACCCAAAAATTCTTCGTACTCGTCGTCATCTGGCTGTTGGCCTGGCTGGGGCTGCGCGTAATTACCGATATCGTCAAGCGCCATGCTCAAGCGTACGCCAAAGAAAGCGAAACCAACCTGGACGACGTTCTGGTGCCGCTGGTGACGGGCGCCGGCCCCTTATTAGTCGTGGTTGCCGCCCTGATTGTCACCGTCGGGGTATTCAGTCCTGAATTTCTGGCAGAGCTGTTGACGGTGATCGGCGCGCTGAGCTTCCTCATTATTTTTCTCTTCCAGGAACCCCTGTCCAACCTTTTCAGCGGAGTGTACCTCTGGCTTGGCTCTCCTTTCAAGTATGGCGACCTGATTACCCTCGAGGACGAAAAGATATACCGTGTCGAGGAAATTGGCTCTCGGGTCACACGCCTTTACAACATTGAGGATCACACGGTTGCCTTTTTCCCCAACAGCAAATTGGCGGGACAGCGACTGATTAACCAGACCCGTCCCAACGTCGAACTGCGCTCGCGGATCGACGTCGGCATCGCGTACGGGACCCACGCGGATGACGTAGCGAAGATTCAGACCCTGATGGCGAATCTGGCCAATGCCCATGAACACACTCTCGGCCCGTGGGACAAACCCAGCCGTGAGTTGAAACCCAAGAAAGAACTCATCGCCGCTCGCATCCGAGACTTGCGAAAGGCGGGGGATAACGAGGAAGCAGCCAGGCTTGAAAGAGAAGTGAAGCGACTCGAAGTCGAATATTGCCTGCGCGACCAGAACCAGGCGATTTGGGAGAAACTGCTTACCCTGGCCAGTACCGTCAACCAGTTGGAATGCAGAGGATTAAATCCAACCGAGAGGGAATACATCAGAAAGGCGGCACAAACGATCTCAGCAGACCTTGGCCGAATGCGCCGCGCTCTTACGGTGTGGGTGAGATGGTCGGGTTTACTTCAGGCGATCTACAAGTTGGGGGCTAACGAGTACCGGCCCCTCCTGTTTGCCGAAATCGAGCAATCGGTCGTCACCCTGGACGAATGGAGGACGATCTGTGAGACGATGATTAAGGTGAAGGACCGCGTTTGCAGGTTGCAGGAGATCGGGAAAGCACCGCTGATTGGGAGCTTCGAACCGGATATGGAGTTCAAGACGTGGGGGCCGGCTTTCATCAGCGAGGGCTGCCGGCTGGCCCGAGACATTGACCGGCTGGCCGCTTTCCAGGCGCAAGACATTCCCTGGCCGTGCCCGGATGACCACATCCGGAGTGCCATTGCCTTCGAAGACTGGGAACGTCTATACAAGACGTGGAGCAGGCCTACCCAGGAACTGCTGGGCAGGTTAGACCGTATTGAGAAGGTCAAGAGACTAAGAGGCCAGCAAGAATTCCAATTGGATGATTATATCGAAGAAACCGCCCAGAGGCTCAAGGACAATTTCATGGTGAAAGTTCACGGATACCAATACCCCGACGTGGACTTTGTGGGTTTTGGGGAGTCCACCTTGGACTTTAGCCTGCAGTTCTTTATAGATGATCTAGTCGGCGATCACTGTGAGCGGTTGGGCGACGTATTCAGTGAGATCGGAACAGAACTTAAAACCCGGTTCGATGCCCAGCACATCGAGATCCCATTCCCGCAAAGGGACATATGGGTTAGGAACATGGTGACGACGAGGGCTGAGACCATCGCGTCCTTGGAGTCAATCTTATAAATCCTCGTTTAGGGTGGCAAGCATACCGCACGGGGACAGCCTGAATTACAGCCCATTCGACGGCTAGTACAGCCGGGCCGAAGTAAGCCAACAGTTTGTAGTAGCGACTTCAGTCGCTTTACCAGCCAAAAACGACTAAAGTCGTTACTACGAACTATAGGTCCATTTACGCCGCGATGTACTAGTTTGCTAACCGCGTAAAATGCTAACCCATCACCCAGTACTGCGGGCCACGGATGGAACACGCCCACGCGACTGCCGCCAATACACTACAACCGCTTGTGCGATGGTAAACCCGGACGTAAAAAACAAACCCACGCAGAATAGTGTCGCGTACACGGCGATAACCCAGTTGTTCACGTAAATGGCCAAGCCAACGGTGCCCAGATTTAGCAAGGCAAATGCCAATTCGAAGTAGACAATCGGATCGAAACCTAACTGGTAACGGCGGCGCGTCCAGTCTTCCTTCTTGCTGACGATGCCGAACTTGGGCGTGCGTTCGAACAGGCTCTGCCGCTTCCAGAAGATCTGCAGCCCGGCGCGCAAGGTATTCAACATCATACCCGCCCCCAGAGCCGTGATGAACAGGATCAGGGGCAGCAGGCGCCACCAGCGTCGGCCTAACTGCTGCTGGGCGACGGTAAAAAAGAGCGCGGGCGCAAATGCCGTTGCGTTGAAGAGAAAGGCAATCCCAAACAAGGTGATCAGCCCAGGATAGCGCATGGATAGCAGAAGAACCAGCGGATATAGGAGCGTGAGCGCCCACAGGAGAAGATGCACGCTGTAGCCGGTTAAGTGCAGGCTGGCCTCTAGTTTTTTGAGAAGCGGAAGTTGCCCCTCCCAAACCTGGGGGAGGAGCTTCAACGCGCACTCCAGGCTGCCGCGCGCCCAGCGATGCTGCTGTCGCCGATAGGCGCTGAAACTCACCGGCAGTTCGGCGGGTACCTCCAGGTCGCGCAGATACAACGCCTGCCAGCCTCGCAAGAAGGCACGATATGACAGATCCAGGTCCTCTGTCAGCGTCTCCGCCGTCCAGCCACCAGCATCTTCAATAGCCGCCCGCCGCCAAATACCCGCCGTGCCGTTGAAATTGAACCAATACCCGCCCCGACTGCGCGCAAATTGCTCGACCATGAAATGAGCGTCGATGGCCAACGATTGCAATAACGTCAACAAAGAATAGTCGCGATTGAGATGTCCCCAGCGTGCCTGGATAAAGGCGATGCGCGGGTTTTGAAAGTAAGGCAATGACCGCTTAAGAAAATCGGAGGGCGACACGAAATCTGCATCGAAGATAGCCAAGAATTCGCCCCGAGCACAGGCCAGGCCCTCGGCCAACGCCCCGGCCTTAAATCCAGTCCGCTCCACGCGGTGCAGGTGAAAGATATTAACGCCTTGAGCGCGCAGGCGCTCGACAGCGTGGTGAACTATGTTGACCGTCTCGTCGGTCGAATCATCCAGCACCTGTATCTCCAGGAGATGGGCCGGATAATCGAGGCTGGCTGCGGCGTCGATCAGGCGTTCCGCCACGTAGAGTTCGTTGTAAATGGGCAACTGCACGGTCACGAACGGCCATTCAGTCATGCGAGGCGGATCAACCACACGAGCACGCTCGCGCCACGCGATATAAGTCAGATAGAAGAAGTTAACGCCATAAATGAAAAGCATACCCACTACAGCCAAATACACAATCGCAACTGGAACGAACAATACATCAAGCATAGTGCGCTTCCTTACCTGCAAGGCTATCCTGGTTCTTGGCGGGGAGAAAGAGCGGATTGATAAAACGCAGCCCACCAGCCCCAAGCCAACCACTGCCACAAACGGCCTGGGGCCAAAAGCCAGGTATAGTAGTCGAGAAAGCCGATCACTGTCACGGCCATCAAAACGCCAGTAATGCCAACCATAGCCGGCGAAAGAGCCAGGCGGCTTCGGTTCAGCCATAAGGCTAACCAGGGCCCGAGCATAGCCAGCATATAAAACAGCGCGCCGAAAATCCCAACCTCAGCCGCCACGTCCAGCAAAGCCAGGTGCGCTGGCTGATAGTCAAACGGGAAATCCGGGAACCGATCCCGCATAGCAATCGGCACAGCCCCCAGCCCAACGCCCTTTACCGCATGTTGGGTAAAGGTAGTATTGACAGCGGCGTTCAAGCTGTTACGCTCAGCAATGGAGCGATTCTCCGGCGCATTTGGGGTAAATGATGACTTTATGTCAAATCGCATGCCCAGATGACCCACGTTTTGGCCGATAAAGGGCGCGACCAAGATCAGGCCCGCCGCCATAAGCGCCAACCAGTTTTGTAAGGCGCACTTTTGGTGGGTTTTCCATAAAAGGACCGCTACCAGGATCGATGCGGTCCCAAAGGCCAGCCAAGCCGACCGGGAAAATGTCAGGAGCAATCCCAGCGCTCCCAAGGCGAAGACACTGACCATCGGCGCGCGCCATTTGGCCTCCGCTTTGACGTAACCGACGGCTATCAGGATTAGCGCCAAGGCAAAGCATCCACCCAAGACGTTGGGGTGGTCGGACAAGCCATAAGCCCGCAGCGAACGTATGCCCTCTGACCAGACAATACTGACCCCATTCCAAGCCGGGTCCAGCTCAAGTTCGTCCAGAAATTTCAAGCCCAGCGAATGCTGTTGCAGTACCTGGCCGATGCCTACAGCAGACTGGATGAAAACCTGGATGCTGAGGGGCACAACAATCTCTCCTAGCTCCTTTATTTCGTTCAGGGCATACAGGTACACCCCACCTAGCAGAATCAGCCGCACTGAATGGTAGAAAGAAAGCAGGGGATCGACCGAGAAGAGGATACTCAGTACCCCCACACCCGTGACCCCGAGCACGGGTAGGCTGAGAAAGAAAGGCCCCGTCGTCAGACGGCGCGGTTCCAAAGCCAGGCTGAGTGCCCACACGACGAGAGTCGCAATCAAGAAAATGTCGCTCGCAAAGAGCAAAAGGTCGGTGTAGTCCGTGTAAACAGGCGGAAGTGGACGAGACTGTAGAACAAAACGATACCGGAATGGTATCAGGACAATGGTGGCGCTCAAAGCAAAGCGTGCCAGAATGCGAAGATAATGTGCCAGTGCCCCCTCAAAGTGATCTTGATAGACCCGATTCGGCCGCCATGGGGGTGGCTTTGGTATATCATAATCTCTATGATGGGGTACTAGTCTGATTCGCATAATATCTCTCCAGGCCTACACCTTAGCCGGCAACCATCTCCCCTTGCGAGACAGGACCAGAGAAAGAATAAGTCGTATCGCCTTCCAGTCGGGCCAGGCCGCACTCCACGTCGACCGCATCTCCACTCACCAGGTAGGGCCGGCCTTCGACCAGGACCCGAGTGAAGGAGTGTTCCAAGGCCTGAAACAGCCTACTAAAGCCGGGCGTGCCATATACAGGCCGACCCGCGATGAGGAGCAGCCGAATGGCTGTCCGCGCAGCGGTCACTACCGTCGTATAAGGAGAGGCCGCCTCACCTTCCAGGATCAACAAGTCAGCCTGCTTGCCCGGCTCAATGGTCCCCACCTGATGGTCAATACGCAGCAGACGGGCTGCGTCGCGGGTAACCATATGGAAAAGTTCCTCGTCAGTGACCAGGTCCAGGCTGCGCGCAACCTTCAACTCAGCCAGGAGATCCCGGCTGCCGCTAAGCCGCGAGTCGCTGCCCAGGGCCAGCCTACCGCCCCGGCCGTGGGGCTTCTCGCCTCCAGCAGAGATAGAGCTCCCTAACAGACGCTCGATGGGGGCGGTCTGGCCAAACATAAACAGGTTGGAAGCGGGACACCAGATGAGTCCGGCACCGGATCGGGCCATCAGGTCTATGTCGGCCTGACTCAGCCCCACGCCGTGGACGATGACCGTGTTGGCTCCCAGGCAGCCCCACCCGGCCAGTTGACCCAATTCGCCGCGCGATCTCTCGTCTATGCCTTCGGCCAGGTGTATGATCCAGGGCACGTCGCGCGGCGTACGACGATATGAACCTACCACGTCATCGCCGAAGCCCAGCGAATGGCACCAACCGTAGTGTCTGACTACCTCTATCGGGAACTCTTGGCTGAAGATCCGCCAGTAGCGACCGTGGTGGCAGACAGTGCTTACCCCGGCCAGAAGATTTTTGTAGCCTCCCACCAACAGCCGATCCCTCAGCGGAATCTGTAACACCTGGTCCACCACAGGCAAGCGTCGCCGGCGGGTGATGTCCAGACCCCACTCATAGCTGTTCGTATAGGCACCGGGCTCACCTAAACGCGGGAAACAATTGAACTCCAGGTGGTCGTGGGCGTTGATCAAGCCTGGCAAGACCAGCAGCCCCGACACATCCACGACGTGTTCCTCCCGTGAAGTTCCGCGGCTATGCTGTATGGCGAGGATGTGCCCGTCCTGAATCAGCAGGTCGGCTTGAACCACCCCCGAGGGCAAGACCAGGTTACCGCCTTTCAGCCGCAAGTTGGGTAACCGACGGACGCGTTGCATTATTTGTCGTGCGCGCCCGCTCAGCATGCTCCACGGTCTCATACAGCGTGCCCCCTCTCCCCCGTCAAGATAAAGCTTCCTTTCCCCGCACAGAACCTGCCTCTGAAGGAAACAAGACATCCCCCCGGCCCACCCTGGCCCGCCAGGTATGGGGCAGATACAGCAAAGTTTGGATGATTTCACCCGCCAACGTCGCCAGGCTGGCACCCAGCAGGCCGAAAGGCGGAATTAGAAGAGCATATAATATAGCCACGCTGACCAGCGATGTAATGCCGACTTTCAGAGCACTCATTTCCTTAGCCTGGGAAACCAGCCAGAAGAAGGTATACGAATTAATCGCGAAGGGGATCAAGCTCCAGGCCAGAATTCGTAGGGCGCCTATGGCCGGAGCATAGTCCGCTCCATAGAGCAGGTAGACCACGGGTCCAGCCAAAGGGATGTTAACCAACCCAACCAAGGCACCAAAGCCCAGCAAGAAGTGAAGTGAATATTGAGAAAGTCTCTTTTCCAGGGATAGGGAGTTTCCATCAAACCCGGGAAGCCGTTCTGCCACCGCCAGCCGGGACATGAGAGGGAAAATAGCGCCGAAGAAGGCGTAATGGATCATCTTGAATCCGTCTGTCACGCGCGCTGCGGCCGTAAACCAGCCAGTGACGGCATCTCCAGCCAGAAAAGACAGCATCAATATGCCCAGCCGCTGATAGGCCACCATGGAACCGGCCAGCAAAGCCAATGGAGCCCCCTGGCGTAACATACGCTCAATTACCTCACGTCCCACGTGTAAATCCAACACGAAGCCGGGCAGCCAGCCAAAACACATGGCGCCCGCCGCCAGTGCCGTCAGAGCCTGTAGCATCAACAAAAGAATGATCAGGGCGACCAAATCTCCGCCCGACCACAGCAGCAGCCCGGCCCCGCCGGTCTGGGCAGTCGCTGACAGCAAGTTCAGGGCCAAAATCAAATCCATCCGTTCACGCGCTCGTAAAGTGGCACTGAACGCTGTAGTAAAGGCCAAGGGTATCAACGAGAAGCTGTACAGTCGCAGCGCCAATACAGTAGTGGGGGCCAAAGCCAGCCAGGCTGATGCCAGGATCACGACGCCTATAAACAACGCCGAAAGACCGAGTTGGATGGTCAAGGCGGCCATCATCGAGGGCGCCGCGGCCACCGGTTGTTGGACAATCTCGCGGATGAGCAAGGTATCCAATCCAAAAGTAGTCAGGACGTTGCCCAGGAAGACCACAGCTACGACGAAGGCGTATTGTCCCAGCCCGGCCTGGCCCAAGTGGCGCGCCACCAGCACGCTGAACACAAACATCAAGCTCTGGCTGGATATGCGAGCCATGAGCAGCCACAGCGAATTCAAAGCGATCCGGTTGAGAACAGGACGTATCTTAGTCAGCATCGGCTCTTAAATCTGCCAGAGTAGAAGGGCTTTTTCGGCATAATTCAAACACCACCAACAAGGGATGGTCGCGGTATCGCTCGTAACGGGGTAAGGCATCCGCTGCTACAAAGAGAGGGCGCAACGCTGCACCAATACGGGGCTGCACTGCCTGAACAATCAATAACCCCGCCCGATCGAAGGCTGTCCGGTAGTCCTCCATCCCATGCAAATATGACTGCAGAATTGCTTCGCGTCGGGTTCCCCCATGAACGCTGAACGAAAAGGTGCGTCGCCAGCCCCTGCGCAGCCCCTCAGGATGCAAGTCAGACACAAAGGCGACCCCATCCGGACGGAGCAGGCGACTCATTTCACTCGCAACTGCGCTCAGGTTAGGGGCATATCCAGCCCCCAAGGCGTGGATGACCACTTGGAAGCTGGCGTCGACCAGAGGCATGTGGGCCTGGTCGGCCTGAACCAAAGCCACAGGCAGGCCCTCGGACTTACGGTGCGCCTGGCGCAGCATGGCCGCCGACAGATCCACTCCCACCGCCAGCCGAGCGCCCGCTCGGGCGGCACGCAGTGCATAATGGCCCGTTCCACAAGCCAGGTCCAACACCACCTGGTCTCTCGACGAGGGCAAACGCGGCTCCACGCTTATGCGTTCCGCAGCCAAGACCAGATTACCCGACGGGTCGGCATCGTAAGTGGCGGCCCACAAGTCGTAGCCCGTCCGCGCATCCAGCGCCTGAGGGGCAATCGACAGCAGACGAAACACGAACGACGTGAGACGAAAGACGAACGACAAAGGATCGAAGGCAAAGGGCGGGGCTTCGTCCCGCCTGCGCGGGGCTTCGTCCCGCCTGCGCGGGGCTTCGTC
>CAYTNQ010000117.1:0-13602 GCA_964439175.1 uncultured Anaerolineales bacterium
CCAACCGGGTGGAGTTCTACAAACTGCGCAACAGCGCCGACCATCCCGAGTCTATCGAGCCCTACGGGCTGTTACGCGCCGACGATTCGCGGCGGCCTGCCTTCGATGCCTATAAAGTGGTCACGACTTACCTGCGTGATTTTCGCGCTGTGCAGTGGCAACACCTGGGCGATGTGTATGCTGTCACTTTCGACCGGAATGGAACGACGACCACGGTCCTGTGGACAATGAGCCGCACGGCGACTCGTCTCACCGTCAACGCCATCGCGCCCCAGGCTACGCTGGTAGACGAGCAGGGTGATACTAATACCCTCATTGCCACAAATGGGACATATACGATTGAACTACCTGGCGCTATCTGCACCCAGGCCACAGACTGCTTCATCGGCGGCGCGCCGCGCCTACTGGTGGAGGCCGGTTCCCCTGCCAATCGACCGGGGTTAGTCCCGGCCATCCTGCCGACCCCGACGCCGACAGAGTCCTCGAAGAGTGAGGAAGAGGTGGTGCAGGCATCGCCTACTCCAAGCTTTACACCCCTTCCATCCTTACCAACAGCATCCGCTGTTTCCGTCGAGACTGCAACGCCAACTTCTCAGCCGTCTCCTCAGGCGATCTCAGTCGTTTTCACTCCCACCCCAATGCCACTGAAGATCGCGCAAAATCTTCCGGTGTCACCATCACCACAGCCCTTGCCCACTCCGTTGCCGCCGATTACCCCGTTGACCATCCTTACTCCGGCTCGTTGCCTCATCCTCATCTTGGTGGGGCTGGTGGTTTTTACCGTCACGTATGGCATCCAGGTTGCTCTCTGGTGGCGCCGACAAAAGTAGAGAGCGGTCCATCTCGATCATCTGAAATACACCCGTTCCCTTGAAACATACTTTATTCAGTTCAGCTATTGACAAGCCTCTGCTAATGGGTTATATTCCCATACTGGTAGACAGTTAAAACGTATCTTCTCAGAAGGTAGGGGCGAACCCCTGCGGTCGCCCTGGCGGGCAGGCGCACCCGTAGGTCCCCTTCGGGGAAGGCCTGCCCCTACCGCAGATTATTGAGAAGATACGTTAAAACCTTGATTAATCCCAATGAACAGGAATAGGTAAATGTTACAGAATGTCGAGATCAGAGCTAAGTCTTTGGAGGATTATCGTCCCATCGTTGGCGACGAGGGCATCGAAGAGATTCGTGCCCTGGCCGAATCTCTAAAGGGAGCAAGGGTCGTTCACGTGAACGCCACGGCCTTTGGCGGTGGGGTGACCGAGATCTTGCAAACGTTGGTGCCACTGATGCGTGATGTCGGTCTCGATGCCTGTTGGCAGATTATTGAGGGCACCGATGAGTTTTTCAACGTTACCAAGACCATGCACAATGGGCTGCAAGGCATGGATCTTCCCTTCACCGCCGAGATGAAGACTATCTGGCAGCGCTTCAATGAGCTAAACGCCAAGAAGTTCGAAGGCCACTATGACCTCGTGGTGGTACATGACCCCCAACCGGCGGGCCTGCTCCACTTCACGGCGGGCGAGAATGGCGACCATTGGATCTGGCGCTGCCACATTGACACCTCACGCCCCAACGCCGATTATTGGCATTTCCTGGCGCCATATATCAACGTGTATTCGGTAGTTGTGTTCACGATGGAGCAGTACGTCGGACCGGGTATTGACTCCAAACGCCTGGCTACCATCGCGCCTACCATTGACCCGCTATCGCCCAAGAACACGCCTATGGATCCGGCCGAAGCTGATGCGATTGTTGCAGATTATGGCTTCGATACCTCTCGGCCGCTTCTGGTGCAAGTTAGCCGCTTCGATCCCTGGAAGGACCCCTTGGGTGTGATTGACGCCTATCGTATTGTTAAAAGTCGGATTCCTGGGGTGCAACTGGCTCTCGTCGGCTCGATGGCCTCGGACGATCCAGAAGGTTGGGACTACTACGATAAAACAGTCCGTCACGCGGGTGAGGATTACGACATCCGTATCTTGCACAACTTCCACGGCGTGGGGAACCGCGAAGTGAATGCATTCCAGACCGCAGCCGACGTTGTTGTCCAGAAGTCCATACGTGAGGGGTTTGGCCTGGTCGTCACCGAAGCTATGTGGAAGCGGAAGCCGCTTATCGGCGGGGACGTCGGCGGTATTCCGCTGCAGGTGATTGATGGCAAGACCGGCTTCCTGGTAGATAGTGTCGAGGCGTGTGCTGACAGGATGCTCTACCTGCTGGAGAACTCCGCGGAGGGGGAGAAAATGGGCGAGGCTGCACGCGAGCACGTCCGCCAACATTTCCTCTCGACCCGCCATCTGGCTGATTACCTGCGATTGTTTAATCAGCTTCTGGCAAGTTAGAGTACTTTCCGCGTGGGGTGTAGCGGGGAATTAGTTGGCCTCGTCGCTTCATTTCCTTCGGCTTCGCTCAGGACAGGCTCTCGGAATGACACATTCGCGGGAAGGCTGAGTAGTTACGGGCCCGCAACTGTATTATGCTGCCAGTTTGAGCAGCGTCTCGTTGACAGGCTTGTGTACGAAACTCCAGAATTCAGCTTGAGCGCTGGTAGCGGCCCGGCGTATATTATGGGCCATATAGATCTTACGTTCTAGATTTAACCCCTCAATTTCCACGATCTTGATACGTCCCAGTTCTACCCCACGCTGAGCCACCAGCCAGGATACGAAAGACACCCCAATCCCTTCTTCAACGGCCATCTCGATTGCCTCGGCATTGCCTAACTCCATCACGACCTTCAGGTCGTCGAGGTGGATGCTATGCTCCAAAAGCCCTTCCTCCATTACCTGGCGCGTGCCAGACGTGTCGTCGCGTAGGATGAAGGCTACATCCCGTAACCGGTGGGGCTCGATTGAGTCATAGTTTGCCCAAGGATGGTCTATCGGCACGATGAGCACCACCCGGTCGCTAAAAAAAGGCTGAAACTCAACGTCACGACAGTTTACGAGGCTGCTGACCACCGAAATGTGCGTCACGCCATCACATAACATTTGCATCACATGATCCCGCCCTGCATTATGCACTGTTACGTGAACTCTAGGGTGCATACGCCTGAAGCGAGCGATGAGCTGAGGCAAAATATATTTGCCGCCTGTCGTGCTACACCCAATCTTGAGATGCCCCACTACCTCGCCGCTCAACGACTTCATCGTTTCCTCGATGCGCAAAGATGTATTCACCAAATCCCGAGCCATCGGCGCCAACGCTTCGCCCGCTTCGCTCAGACGGATGCGCCGCCCTGACCGCTCAAACAGTTGAATGCCAAGGCGTTGTTCCAGAGCCTGAATCTGCATGCTGACCGCCGGCTGTGTCATATGTAACTGGCGTGCCGCTTCTGAAAAGTTTTGAGTTTCGGCAGCTACTAAAAACACGTTCATTTCGTGTATGTTGAGCATGGTCACTCCTCTTATAGCTGCATGGTATCAATTGTGTTTATGGAATTTTGAACTAATGATAACATATTATTACCCATCAAACAAGATATTGAATTCGCCCTATGATAATAATTATTGATATATTGTAATAAAAAAGACATATAAGAAAAACGTATAATAAGTATTGTATTATATAAGTAAAAATAGTATAATGTTCATGGGTTTATATGTGAATAATATCACGATTCGGGAGGCGATGGCTAATGGATCGAGGCCGGGTGGGGATAGTAGTGGCAACAGCGTTATTATTGAACAAGTACAAGGAGGTGATACCACTCTGTAAGAAAACCCTAGCCTGAAAGATTGCTACCGAAATTCAAAGTTCTACATAACAACTGAGGAGGACGTAAGAAAAAATGAAGATCAGAGGTCTGCTCATTGTCACGTTGAGCCTATTGCTCCTTTTCGGTCTGGCAACTAGTGTCGCGGCCCAAGAGCCCACCGGTGACTTCGCGGTGGTGCAGGCTGCTGCCGAAAAGTACCTGAGTTCGGGGAATCCACCGACCATCAGCGCTGATGCCTTGTGGGAGAACCTGAGCGATGGTGATCCAGACAACGACCCCTTCATCCTCAGCGTGCGCAAGCCTGAGGATTACGCCAAGGGCCACGTCCCTGGTGCGCTTAATATCCCCTGGAAGGAAATCACCAACCCGGATAACCTGGCCAAATTACCCACGGATCGGCAAATCGTGGTCTATTGCTACACCGGCCATACCGGACAGATTGCCACTACAGTCCTTAACTTACTGGGCTACGATGCTGTCAATCTCAAATTCGGCATCATGGGTTGGACGGAAAATGACGAAGTGCTTGGCCTGGCTCGTTTCGGGCCGACGACCGATCAACGAGACTATCGCGTCGAGACGGAAGCACACCAGGCTACGGACACCTATCCATTTCCCGAACTGAACACCGGGGGCGAGGGTGATTTCGAGATTGTGCGTGCTGCGGCTGAGCACTGGCTCACAACGGCCGAGGCTCCGATTATGAGTGCCGATGCTTTGTGGGAGAACCTGAGCGATGGTGATGCGGCGAATGATCCTTTCATCCTCAGTGTGCGCTCGCCTGATCCCTACGCCCTGGGGCATGTCCCCGGCGCTGTGAACATCCCCTGGAAGGAGGTTGCCAAGGCGGAGAATCTGGCCAAATTGCCGCCGGACAAGCACATTGTTGCTTACTGCTACACCGGCCATACCGGTCAGGTGGCAACCACCATCCTGGGTGTGTTGGGCTACGATGTCTCCAACATGAAGTACGGTATGATGGCATGGACAGAAGACGATGCGGTGCTTGCTACGGCTCGCTTCGGTCCCGATGTACAGCGCGACTACCGGATCGAGCAGACGGCTGCCGCACCAGCAGACTTGCCAGCCACAGGTGCCTCTACATTCCCGTCGTGGTTGGCGTGGCTGATCGCCGGCTTGAGCTCTCTTGTGGTTGGACTGACTCTACGCCGCCGCCTGGCAGGCTAAGGCGTTGCGATGGGGGGGCGGGCAGCAGAAGCCTGCCTCCCTTATGCCTGCCTTATATCATCTGGGCGCGTTCAAAATGGGTTGGTAGGGGCAGGTTTTGCACCTGCCCTGGACACCCGCACCCGCAGGTCCCCTCTGGGGAAGGGGTGTCCTACAATCCATTTTGAATGCACCCAGATCATCTTACGCTAAGAGGTTCTGTTATGAATGTGAGGATGGCAATCAGGGCGTCTATCTGGTTAGTCGTTTTGGGGATTGTGACAGCAGGGTTGACAGTGTGTAGTGGTCCGACTCCTGCCCCGGCGCCGACGGACGTGGCAGTCGTGGCAGCGCCGACAGACACGCCGGTGCCGCCCAGTCCGACACCTGTCCCGCCGACAAACACGCCGGTGCTACCCAGTCCAACGCCGGTCCCGCCGACGAACACGCCGCTGCCGCCCAGTCCAACGCCGGTCCCCCCGACAGACACGCCGGTGCCTCCCAGCCCGACGCCTCTTCCCCCAACCGATACGCCAGTTCCTACTACAGACGCTTCGTCTGTCAGTGCCGAGAACTGTATCACCTGTCACACGGATGAGGCGACGTTACAAGCGTTGGCAGAGGACAAGGAGGTCAAGTCTGAAGCCACGTCAGGGGAGGGTTGAGCAGGCGAATTGCCTCCGTTGGAGGCATGGGAAAAGGTGTTCATCAGCGATGAAGAGTTCGCCTCGTCGCCCCACAATGAGCCTAACTGCATTGCCTGCCACGCGGGTGTCGGCGGCGTAGACAACAAAGAAGAAGCTCACGCTGGGCTGATACGCGACCCCAGCGCTTCGCCGGAGAAGGTGTGCGGCACCTGCCACCCCGACGTGGTCAAAACCGCGTCCACCAGCCTGCACTTTGGTCTGCAAGGCTATGAGACGGTTATGGAAGCGCGGGGGGCCGACTTCAGCAACCCCCAAATGGCTGAAGCCTACAACAACCACTGCACCAGTTGCCACACCACTTGTGGTCAGTGCCACGTCAGTCGGCCCGCGTACACCGGAGGAGGCCTCATCGCCGGCCACACTTTCAAGAAGGTGGCGTCGATTACGGACACCTGTCTGGCTTGCCACGGTGGGCGCGTGGGTCCCGAATATCAAGGCAAAAACGAGGGCGTCAAAGGTGACGTTCACTGGATGAAAGGTGGCATGCCCTGTGTTGCCTGCCACACGGTAGCTGATTTTCACGGCGATGGGACCGAGTACGCACATCGCTACGACGGGAAACCCATGCCCGCGTGCCTGGATTGCCATCCAGACGTGGCTGATGGCAAAGATGGGGTGATGCAGCATACACTGCACCAGGACAAGGTGGCGTGTCAGGTATGTCACTCGGTAGGTGCTTACAAGCAGTGCTATGGCTGTCACGTGGGAAAGGATGATGATGGGCTGCCCTATCGCCAGTTGGAACCGTCGGAACTGGATTTCAAGATTGGGCTAAACCCAAGTAAGAGTGCGGAGCGTCCCTGGGACTACGTGCTGCTACGCCACGTGCCGGTGACGCCGGACATCTTCAGCTACTACGGCGAGGATCTTCTGCCGAACTTTGACAATGAGCCGACGTGGAAGTACACCACGCCCCACAATATCCAGCGAGTCACGCCTCAGAATACCGAGTGCAACAATTGCCACGGTAATGCTGACCTCTTCCTCACGGAAGACGACGTGTCTCCTGAGGAATTGGAAGCCAACAAGAGTGTGATCGTTACAGAGCTTCCTCCTACTATGTCGCCTCAATAGCCCCGCAGCGAGCATCACGGAGGTATGAGGTTCTATAGGGGCGCAGCAGAACAAGGCTGCGCCCCTATTAAAGTAGGACAAGCTGTTAGCTTGTCACAGGGAACGACAAGCTAACAGCTTGTCCTACTTTTTATGGGCTACGCTGCCAAAATGAGAATTGCTGGAGGGGCTCTCGGGAACTTGACGAACGGCAATAACTGTGATACATTATACGTGTCTATGCACACGTGTGCATCCTCAGGTTGATCGTTCCAGTTTGTCAAGCAAGGAGCCAAAGTCGCCATGAATCGCCTGCGTATCGCCGTAGTAGGGCTGGGGCCAATGGGGCAGGTACACGCCGGCAACATTGCCAAAATACCCCAGGCTCATCTGCACGCCGTCGCCAGTCGCCGTTCAGACGTGGCGCAAGACATTGCCCAACGCTACCACGCTACTCGTTTTTACAGCGACTATGACCAACTGTTCAACGACCCTGAGCTGGATGCTGTGGTCATCGCTACCGGGTGCGTTGAGCACTCGGAACACATCATCCAGGCCGCTCAACATGGCTTACATATCTTTACTGAAAAACCCATTGGCTTTACCCTGAAGGCTATCGATCAGGCGCTGGCGGCTGTTCAGGAGGCTGGCGGCTATCTCCAGGTTGGGTTTATGCGTCGTTTCGACCCTGGCTACGCGGCAGCCAAAAAAAAGATCGATGAAGGAGCTATCGGTCGCCCCGTTATGTTCAAGTCAACCAGCCGCGATCCCTTCTGGCCGGAAAAGCAAGATGGCCCTGGTTTTAACACCACCTTCCTCGACTTAGGAGTTCACGACTTTGACCTGGCTCGCTGGCTGGTGGGGGGTGAGGTGAGGGAAGTCTACGCGATTGGGAAGGCCCTGGTCTATCCCAAGTTGGCCGAGTTTGGCGACGTGGACAATGCTCTAGTCAGTCTCACCTTTGAAAATGGAGCGTTGGGCAGTATTGATTTCAGCCGCAATGCGCGTTACGGGTATGACGTCCGCTCCGAAATCCTGGGCGACGAGGGAGCGCTGATGATTGGCGGCCTACAGCAAACGCCGCTCTCGATCCTATCGCGCGATGGAGTCACTCACGACGTCTTTCCCTGGTATCCCCAACGCTTTGCCGATGCCTTTGTGGCCGAGTTGGACGCTTTTGTGGACGCGCTCCAGGCAGGGCGTGCTCCAGAGCCGAGTGGTATTGAGGGGCGCCGTGCTTCAGAGATTGGCCTGGCCGCCGTCGAATCCTGGCGCAGCGGACAAGTTGCAAAAGTGTCTGTCTAGTCCCTTACAAAATCATATAGGTAAGTTCACAGGAGGTTACTCAATGTCTGAAACAGCAGTGATCCCGAAAGGTTTGATTCCCACTGAGCAAACGGACCTCTTCTTCGAGGACAACGCTGTGGGTCGGATGAAGAAAGAGATTTGGGACGCGAGTGAAGAGCAACTCGACGCTATTTTGGCTGAGTATGGGGTTCCCTCTCCCTGCGAATGGGCCAGGCCAGGGGCCTACATTCAGACCACGCCGCGCCACAAGCTTGTTGAGAACCGGCGCAAAAATGACATCGTTCTTATCCCAATCGGCTGCACCGAGAACCACGGTATGCACCTGCCCAGTGCCACCGATACTCTCTTCGTCAGCCAGATTTGCGAGGGGGTACGCCGTTACACCGAAAAGCATCGCGATGGGCACGTGAATTTGGCACTGCCGCCCCTCAACTACGGTTCGCATCCTTATCACCATATGGGCATGCCAGGCACTGTCGTCGTTCGCGAAAACGTGGCCCGCGAAATGCTGATGGATGTAATGCTTGGCCTATGGAACGACGGTTTCCGCAAGCAGATTCTTCTCAATAACCACGGCCACTTATGGATGCTAGAATCGGCCATCCAGCAGTTCCAGAAACGGTATCAACTGCCTGGTATCTTCCGGGTGATTGACTGGCACCGGGCGGTGCGTGAGATGTTCCGTACCAGAGAACGGGGTGGCGGCTGGGACACCAACTTTGTGCACGCCGACGAGTCTGAAACCTCGCTCGGGTTACTTCTCTTCCCTGACATGGTTGACATGGAATACGCGGTGGACACCGAAGGCAAGGCCTATCTGCCCGATGGACACTTTGATAAGTCGGTAGATCCCTTTAGCCGCCCCAGCCGTTGGAGCGAAGGGGAAGGACACTTCGCCATTGAATTGGCCGCCACGCCCGAAGGGGTGGTCGGCAAGGCAACTCACGGCGATGCCCGCAAGGCCAGGCGTCCGCTGGCGGCCATTTTGCGCTATCTGACCCTGATCAATGACGAGATTCTGGCGGCCTTCCCGGCTGGCACTGTGCCACCAGTGGAGGAGGTCACCCTGCGCACCGAGGCCGAGATGGAGCCCTATCTGCGTGAACCGCAAAGTGAAGGCTGGCGGCCCGTCTATGGGCTGCCGCGCATCGGCCAGGATACGCTGGCGTGAGGAATCAGGGACCAGGCAATCGGGAAACAGGAAGTCAGTGGTCGGAAAAGTCGGGCTGCCCCTGATTCCCTGATCCCTGATTCCCTGATTCCCTGATTCCCCGACCCGAGAGAGGTATAAAGAACCATGAAACTAGCCATCGTTCTCTCTACTCAGGCCGCCCAGTTCCAGGCGGTCGCTTTCAAAGGAGACTTTGAGGCGAATGTGGCCCGCATCGCTTCGTATGGTTACGACGGCGTGGAGCTGGCTATCCGTGATCCGAAGCTGGTGAATGCCGGCGATCTGGAAGCGGTGGTCAAAAAGCATGGGCTGGAAGTGCCGGCCATCGGCACCGGGCAGGCCTGGGGCGAAGAGGGTCTATCCTTCACCAGTGATGACCCGGAGGTGCGCCGTGCCGCCATCGAGCGGGTGAAGAGTCACGTACCATTGGCGCAGCGCTTTGGCGCCACCATAATCCTGGGTCTCATACGAGGCATTACTCCATCGGGGCAGACCCACGAGCAATCCATGGCCTACCTGGTGGAAGCGCTGCAGGAATGCTCGACCGTGGCGGCGACTGAGGGCGTGCGCTTTGCGCTGGAGCCGCTCAATCGCTATGAAACGGATCTTATTCATACGGTGGAGGAAGGCCTGGACTTGATGCATCGGGTCGGCGCGGAGAACTTCGGCCTGTTACTCGATACCTTCCACATGAACATCGAAGAACCTTCCATCGAGTCCAGCATCCGCGCCTGCGGTGATCGCATCTTCCACTTCCACGTGGCCGACTCAAATCGCTGGCACCCGGGTGCCGGCCACCTGGATTTCGCCAGCATCCTGAGTGCCCTGCGTGAGACGGGTTACGACGGCTACGTCTCCGGCGAATTTATGCCGTTCCCCGATGCCGACACCGGCGCGCGGCGTGCCATCAAACACTTGCGGCCGATGATGTAAACAACGGCACGCGCTCGATATAGGTCGTTGAGGGACCCGGTTTCTGATGAAGGTTCAAAATTATCTGGGTAACACGGCAAAAGCCGCACCGGCCTACCCCACGGGGGTCCCTGCGGGAGAAGAGCCGGTGCTAGGCCGGTTTTTCTCAGGAAATCTACCTAGCACCGCCTGTTCTACGGCGGTGCGGCCCATGCATCGGTAACTCGTTTAATTCCCTAACCTTCATAAAGAAACCGGGTCTGTGATTCTGGACTGCCATCGTCGTTGCCGTAGCAGTATGAGACAATATTTATCTGTTTTATCTTGAATTGTGAAATTCTTGACAAGTGAACCGCATCGTGCTAGAATGGATACCCATACACCCGTTAGCATCGCACCAAAGAGCATGGTTTCGCCAGTGATAGCCCAGCATTCAACCGTCGGGGGGGACGGCTGGGCAACGAGAGGTTAACCATTCCTTCTTTGCATCCTCACAGCAGGTACAGCCGCCTCATTTTGTCATTGTATTTTTCATTGAAGGGGGGTGATTGACTGAGCAAACCCGTCGTTTGGCATCCCTGCGCCATGCAACGACGCAGGCTAGTTTAGAAGGGAGAGTCAAGATGACACAACTGGTTGAACGCTCGATCTGCCCTGGCTCCCTGGCTATGCTGGAGGTGGCTCAAGCTCGGGGCATCCCCACTACCTGGGACCGCTATGATGCTCAACTGCCGCAGTGTGGCTTTGGGCTGACCGGTCTTTGCTGCCGGCATTGTATGCAGGGACCATGTCGTATTGACCCCTTTGGCGTCGAGGGACCGACCCACGGTGTGTGTGGGGCCGACGCTGACACAATAGTCGCCCGGGGACTGGCCCGCGCCATCGCTGCCGGCTGTGCCTCCCACGGCGATCACGCTCGTCACCTGGCTCACGTCCTCAAGAAGTGGAGTCGGGGTGAGGCGCCTGCCTATCACATTGCCGACGAGGGTAAGCTGCGGGCTGTGGCCGAGCGAGTCGGCGTGGCCCTCGATGGCAAGGGTGTCGAGCAAGTTGCTGGCGAGGTAGCCGAGTTGGCCCTGGCCGAGTTCTCCGAACGGGAAGAGCCCTCACGCTGGGCTTGGAGCACCCTCACCGAAGGCCGCCGCCAGACCTTCGACAAACTGGGCGTGACCCCCTACGGCCTGGACGCCTCCGTAGCCGAGGTCATGCACCGCACCACGAACGGGGTGGACGCCGACGCGGTCAACATCCTGTTGGGGGGTATCAAGTGTGCTTTGGCCGACTACGCCGGCCTCCACATCGCTACCGACTTGTCAGATATCTTGTTCGGCGTGCCGCAGCCGGTGATCGCCCAGGCCAATCTGGGCGCGCTCAGGGCAAATGCCGTCAACGTAGCCGTGCACGGTCATAATCCGATGCTGAGCGACATTGTGGTGGCCATCGCCCCGGAGATGGAGGCGGCAGCCAAAGCGGCCGGCGCCAGCGAGGGCATCAATATCGTCGGCATCTGCTGCACCGGCATGGAGATGACGATGCGCCACGGCATCCCCCAGCTCACCAACTCGCTGTCGCAAGAGCTGGCCATTCTGACCGGTGCCCTCGACGCTGCTGTGGTAGACTACCAATGCATCATGCCCAGTCTACCCCGCGTCGCCGAAAACTTCCACACACAAATCATCACCACGATGCCCATCGCCAAGATACCAGGTGCTACCCACGTTCCCTTCGAAGTGGGCAATGCTGCCGATGCCGCGCGGCAGATTCTTAGCCTGGGCATCGAGGCCTACAAGCAGCGCGACCCGGCTAAGCTCCACATCCCAGAAGCTATCAGCAGTGCGGTCGCCGGCATCTCGGTCGAAGCCGTACTGAATGTGCTGGCCAAGCTAAACGGCGGTGACCCACTTAAGCCACTGATAGATAACATCGTCAACGGCAACATCCTGGGGGCCTGCCTTTTCGCTGGCTGCAACGATGTGAAGGTCACCCAAGATTATCTGTTCGTAACGATGATCAAGGAGTTGGCCCGGAAAAACGTGCTCATCCTGGCCACCGGCTGTGGATCCGGAGCCTTTGCCCGTCACGGACTGATGACCTCGCAGGCGACAGAAGAGTACGCTGGCGATGGACTCAAGGCGGTACTGACCGCCTTGGGGGAGGCGGCTGGCCTAAACGCCCCTCTCCCGCTGGCGTTGCACACTGGCTCCTGCGTGGATAACACCCGCGCTGCCACCATCGCCGTTGCTCTTGCCAGCAAATTGGGGGTGGATATAGATAAGTTGCCGGTCGTCGCTTCTGCGCCCGAGGCGGCCATGGAAAAGGCGGTCTCCATTGGCACCTGGGCCGTGGCCTTGGGCCTGCCGACTCATCTGGGCGTGGTGCCGCCGGTGCTGGGCAGCCCGATCGTCACCCAGGTGCTCACCCAGGACGCCAAAGATCTGTTTGGCGGCTATTTCATCGTCGAGACTGACCCGGTGGCTGCGGCCGGCAAGCTGGTGGAGGCCATCCAGGAACGCCGCGCCGGCCTGGGCATCTGAGGGGAGGTGGATGATGAAACGCATCTTCGTTCGATGGGAGCGCTGCACTGCCTGCAAAACCTGTCAGATTGCCTGCATGGTCGAGCACTCAGCGGCCAAAGACCTGTTCGCTGCCATGTTCGAGACGCCTCGCCCGCGTACGCGGGTCTACGTGGAAGCGGTCAACGGGAGCCAGGTGCCGATCTTCTGTCGGCACTGCGACGACGCCCCCTGTCTCAATGCCTGTATCGCTGGTGCCCTCTACCGTGACGAAGCGACCGGCGCTGTTCTCTCCAACCTGGACCGTTGCATTGGCTGCTGGACTTGTGTGATGGTCTGCCCCTATGGTGTCGTTACCCGCCAGTTGGAGACGCAGCGTGCCCTCAAATGTGACCTTTGCCCCAACCGGGATGTCCCAGCCTGCGTAGCTGCTTGTCCCACCAGTGCCCTTGTCTACGCCGAGGCGGACGATGTCTCCCGCCAGCGGCGTCAAGCGTTGGCGACCGCTGTGGCCGGCGCGCCGGGAGGGTGAGTCGATGCGCTACTTGATCATTGGCAACAGTGCTGCCGGCAACGCTGCCGCTGCTGTCATCCGCCGCTTCGACAGGGCGGGCGAGGTGCTCATCCTCTCCGCCGAAAGTCACCCATCGTACTACCGGCCTCTCGTCCCTCACCTGATTGACGGCACCAAACGCGGTGATGACTTGCTGCGTGACCCACTCCACACGCCACCCGATGTGACCGTCCGCCTGAATTGCCAGGTGACGGCGGTTGACCCCGTCGCTAAAGCTGTCATCCTGGCCGACGGAGGAGGGCTAGGTTACGACCGGCTGCTCCTGGCGACGGGCAGCACGCCCATCAAGCCGGCCATCACGGGTCTGGACGGGCCTGGTGTCTTCACTCTGCGCACCTGGGACGATGCCCTGGCCATTCGCCGCGCCGCCAAGGAGGGACAACAGGCGGTTATCCTGGGCGGCGGACGAGTAGGTATGAAGAGCGCCTTCGCCCTGCGCGCCCTGGGCCTGGAGGTGACGGTCATCGAGTTACTGG
>CAYTNQ010000118.1:0-13562 GCA_964439175.1 uncultured Anaerolineales bacterium
TGCCCACCAAACACGCCCCACCCGACGCGCCCCACTTCGAGTGGCTGGCCTTCTATTTCACGAAAGTCTTCAAGGATGATAAGTGGGCTATCCACTACTATGCCCCCATCGAAGGCCACGAGCTGGTCACGCGCCGCGACCTGATCCCTTCCGAGCCGGATCACCCCCGCGCCGGCCAATGGTATTATAAGCTACAACTTGGCCCCTTGGAGCACAAGCTGCCTCCCATCATCAGCGCCCGCTGGCGGCGGGTCACCTTCATCCTCACCACCGGCGACCGCTTTATGAACGCCCTCGAAATCAATGACCTCTTCGAGCGTGAAAGCCCGGCCGGCCGGTTGTACGTCAAACTGAAAGAGCTGGGCATCCCAGTCGAGCGGGAGTGGTGGGTCGACGAGGAAGGCATCGCCTACGTGGTGGACCTAGCCCTGCCCGTCGATGATGGCTGGCTGTCGGTGACCTTCGGGGATCGGCTTGGGCCAGGCAGCGGCCTGCACTTCGCCGCCGAGGCCGAGCCCGAGGCTAGCCTGCGGGAGATACAGGCTAGGCTGCGTACCACTTGAGCCTGGTTCCCACTGCGAATCCAGTAACCCCAAAAACGCCCTCACGCGTTTCGGTGGTTTCTTCTGTGTTGATTCACGCAATTTCAGTCAAAGCGAAACCCTGCTGCGTTGGGTGAGACACGGGTATCATCATTTCCGATGTTTTGTTTTCCATCAATTACAGAGAATATTCCGAGTCAAGGTTCTTTTTGGTAAACTTGTCTCAGCAACTCCACTAATCGCTCTGTCTTTCTAACAATGGCTTTGGCCTCGCGCTCAATACCTCGCTTGACGTAGGTTGGAGTGTGGACTCCAAGCTCAGTCTGCTGGATTTCTAGGTCAGCAAGGTTTCTGTGATGTATTTCGATTTGTGTAACAAGTCCCTGGATATCGTAGGCCATCGTATTATTCGTCAAACTGCTCATCATGGCAGCCATAGCCTGCAAGTCAGTTTGAGACTTCAAGAACCGATCTTCCGTGATAGGCAAATCCAGAGCAGTTTTTGACGTCAGGGACTCATTAGCTTTCTTCCGAACGCTGTCAATCCATTTACTCACTTCGCCGAACACGAATTTTGTAGCTTCCACAATAATAGGAACAAATGGAGCAACATTGCTAGGATCCACCGAGACTCTCCTTTCAATATGGTGTTTCTCTATCCAAAGTCTAAAAACCTCACCTGCCACCCTTAGACTGCCGTCGGTTTGCTTCAACAGCCCAAAATGCAAGAGTTTTAGTACCGAGTCCTGGTGTGTTCCGAGATCTAGTCTTCCTTGGGCTGCCTGGTAAAGGCAAGCCCGTTCTTGATGTGTGAGTTGCTGCCAATACCAGCCTATTTGATGCTGAATTTGAGTCGAGTCACCAAGCTGCTTCAGCACGCTTCCATAGCACTGGTCGACAGATACCCCCTTTTTCCGACTGAGAAACCAGCGCTCGGCAGCAACTTGAAGGAAGTAGGGTAATAGACCGGCAATGTCTCGAATGGCATTTATTTCTGACGGCAAAAATCTGACTCCAACTTTTTGGGCTGGATCGCAAATAAGCTCTTCAATCTCCTTTGCCTCTAATGGGCCAATGACAATCGGCGTTATGTGAAAGATGTTAAAAAAGGGTGAGGCTAGATCTGAATGTTGTGCGAAGGTGTGAAGTTCAATGCAGGATGCCGTTACCCAGATAAACTGGTTGAGAAACTTAGTAACTAGAGCACGCAGACCATGGAAGAAAGAAGCATCAAATTCGGAAGACTGGGCTAGCACTTCAAATTCATCCAACAAGACCACCAATCGTAATGGTCCAGTTTGACCGCTTGTGGAGGTCGTTGAGGAGCCAATAGCAAGTAACTGTCTTAGCCAACTGCGGAATGATCGGAAAGTGGGAAAGTCATCAGGCACGTCAGGCATCTGCGTTGTCAAGGCCAGGGGAGCGGCCGAGGCGATAGCTTCGGCGACATTCCAATAGAAATCCGCGGGGTTCTTAATACTTGCCAGAAGATCAACATACCCAATGATCGTCGGACGCACGTCGTTTTCCAATTCTGGGCCGGCGACCTCTGGGTGTACTAGATGCAGCAGGAATGAGGTCTTGCCCGAACGACGGAGACCCAAGACCCGCAGTGGCTGCAATGTCCGGCCACGCAGTGCATTGAAGAATTGATTAACTTGACTCCGGCGGCCATAAAAGCAATCGAGATCCTTTATCGGAGGGCCAATAGTATAAGGGCTGACGGGCACATTTGACTCCATAATACACCTCAATCTAATGCCCCCAAGACTTTCCAATTCTCAACTCTCAAAGGCGCCAAGCACTTCCAAAGAGTGTATTCCGTGCCATCAATCGGCTTTTCCATGGGCACTTTCTAAACCAAAGTCCTTTCACAAGTGCCTGGCAACCTGACTTTAGGAACACCCTGCTAGCGCTCCATAGATTAGACTTTGGTGGCTGAGAACTGTGCAAAGCCATTCTGCCTGTCACGTTATTGCTGATGTACTAACTTAATCTGCGCATCACCCACAATCGCAACAGGTCAATCCCGTAGCGATAAACTTCTTGGCCTTGATCCAAGGACCGGCTACGAACGATCAATCGCTGTGTTTCCAGTCTCTTCAATGACTCGGAAATCTGACTTTCCTCCAGCCCTGCATTTTTGCGAAGTTCAGAAAGTGCCACCCAAGTCTGCTCACCGTTAGGCAACTCGGCCAAGGCTTTGAGAACCTGCTTGTCGTATTCATTGACTTCTCTTTCCCAAAGGTTTTCCAGTACGGCATTGTGTGCCAGGGTTTCTTTAAGCGCGCAGTCCAAGTGGTCTTCTTTGACCTCGTACCCCCGTCTTTGCCTGTTCAAGAGGTCAATGCAGCTATAGCATAATTGCTGAATGAAGAAAGGATGGCCACCCGTCAAATTCAAGATGCGTTCCACGACCCTATCCTTGTAAGTCACGGCTGAAGTTTTGACCGGGTTGCGGATCAAAAACTCGGATTCTTGCACATTGAGAAAGCCGACCTCCTTATGCAGAGCAACGTTGAACAGAAGGTTCCTGTAGTCCAGCGTCATTTCGTCCAGGCGATGTCGGCCAGCCAAGATAAACGTGACCAAAGGATGGTGCTGCATCTTCGATCTCAAGTAGCGAAAGATCTCAGCGTCGATCTTGCCTGTTTTTACTCGGTCATCTAACAATTCGAACTCATCCAGCATAATGACCAAGAGACCTTGCGCTGACTGTGCCAGCAGTTGCTCTACCTCTTTCAAGAACGTGTCAAAGGCTCGATAGGGTGCTTTTCTAAAGTCACTCTCTGTCGGGTAAGGACTGGCTAGACCGCGCTCACGCAGAGCAGACTCCACGGATTCGGCGACTCCAACCAAGAACAAATCCGTGCCTGGGTCTGGCATCCCTTGGAGATCAATAAACACAGGGAAGATTGGGTGCTTTTGACGTTCCCGCATATGTTGGCCCAACGGCCCAGCCTGCAGTTGGTACAAGATTGAGGTCTTGCCAGTGTGCCAGCCTCCATGCAGCACTAGGCCGTTTTTCTGACCCTCATTGTAAAGATTTGCTTCAATCCAGCGGAATATTTCCTCGCGGCCGACAAACACTGGGCTATCCGGACCAAGGGGAACGCCAGCTACATAAGGGTTAGGGATGTTGTGGAACCGTTCGAGTTCTTCCTCAATCACTTGACGCCAATGAGCGCAAGCGCGCCCCAAGACGCTTCTCTCAAAGGGATTCATCTTTGCAAGCTGGATCTCTGTCTCTTTGAGAAGTTCTATACTGCGCTGCAGGGCATCCCGGTATGTGTGATCTTGCTCATATAACTCCAATTGATCACTGATTGCATTCAAGGTATCAAGGAAGACCTCAGCACAATCGTGGAGGAAGAATTTGGTATTTAGCAGGGCAGCAACTGTGGGTTGCTCATCCTGCAACGCGCGAATCTCATCAAGGCTACCCGTCCGAATCGCTATTGCTAAAAAGCCCAAAAAGCTCTTTAGAGTTCCCTTCATAGGCTTTGCTAGCTGTTGCAGGATAGCGATGTGAAAACTCGGTTTCAGCAGGCCGGCAAAACCCTGTATGATGCTAGCTTTACGCGGGTCTTTGCTTTGTACTTGCTCGATCGTGCTATCTAAAGTACTCATGACCTCCACGCGGCCCTGGATAAAATCATACAACTCCATCATAACCTGATCGGTATTTGGCCGAGCCAACACCCGATCTGCCAGGCGACGGGACTCCAACAAGCGGGCGTTTTGAATGGCTATGGCAGCGCTCTTGGCGATAAGTTCAAAAACCAATTCATCCTGCCCACTGAAATAGGTGAACTCCTCTACCCCGGGCCTCAATGGTTTCATTTTTGTTTCGACTTTGAGCACCCCTACTAGCTTATCTTCGACAGTGAGCGGAACACCCATAAAAGACTCACACCGTTGGCCCGGATCGAAGTTATGTTTATCAAAGGTCCCCCTGTGATGTGGGTGCATCGTCAGTTCCAGATTACTCCTAGCTGTGAACTTCTCTTGTTTGGCAGCGATCCAGACAGTTAGTCCTACTTTCTCATCCGGCGTGGGGTCATCCTTGATCGCTTCAGGTTCGACCAACTTAT
Organism: uncultured Anaerolineales bacterium; assembly: GCA_964439175.1. Lineage (GTDB taxonomy): Bacteria > Chloroflexota > Anaerolineae > 4572-78 > NAK82 > CAYTNQ01. Next base: position 4,637 of record CAYTNQ010000118.1, read on the forward strand.
ATTCTCGCACCTCTGGGCCTCTCAGGAACCAACCATAGGCAGCCCAGGGCGGCTGTATTAGTCTGTTACCTTCCTTCAAAAACAAGGCACAGGCTCGCGCGTTGAAGAGCTTTGCAACCTCGGTCACCACCTTATGCACCAGGTCCGGGACGTCCAAACCGCCTCGCAGGATCTCGAAGATAGTCGGCTGGGCATCGACAATGACTTGATAACGTGCTCCGCTCTGCCCCCGAAGACGCAAGATAGCAAGTGCAATGTCCTGGGCCAAGATATCGAACCGCCGTCGTGCTTCCTCGCAAAAGTCCCGCGAGTCAGGAATGCCAATCTTGGATATGTTCTCAACTTTCAGGACACCAATGGTTGTTCCCCCAACTTGCAATGGGACGCCTAGAAACGCACCGCAAATGGTGCTGGTGTCTTCTGGAAAATTCCATGGATCGAATTCTCCTCTGTGGTGAGGATGAGCGCTTAGCTCACCGAAGTTACGTGCATAGAATGGCTGGCCAGTGGCTGCTATCCAAGAGGTGAGCCCTACAGGCTCCTTGCTCACCTTGACCTCGCCACGTTTGGGCAATTGATACGAGCGGATCACGTGGCGCGGTGCTTGAGAACCAATTCCCGCGCGCTGTGTTAGTGTTTTCTTGCCCTCGTCAATGAGGTAAACGCCGCAAGAGTCTGCCTGCATAGCTGCAGCCATGACGTTGACGACTATGTACAAGAAACTATCTAACTCTCCTTCGGTGGCTGCTGCCTCGCTGATGACATCTCGAGTCCAAGCTGTGATCGCCGAATCTGTGTTTCCTGCTCGAGCTATGTCAAGGTAAACCAGGCACTTGCTCGCCACCCGAGCTACCGTCTCTAAGACTATCTGGTCACTTACAGAGAAAGGCTCAATAGGTTTGTCAGTTTCTGTACGACGCTCGGCTTTAATCAAGCCAACTATCTCACCGCGCAGGCTGCGTAGAGGAACACCAAGAAAGGTTTGAAGCCGCAACTTTTCACCAGGCAACTGCTTGGGATCGTGTTTTCCAGAGCGGTGCGGGTGCTGACTAAGTTCCTCCGGTGTTTGGGCCAGGAACGACTTCCCTGTTGACAAGATCCAGCCCGTCAAGCCTAACCGCACATCCTTTTCAGGGTTGTCCGGTACTTGATCAGCCGGTACAACTCGGCACTGTACTTTATCCACAAATTGCCATTGATACCCAGTGCCTGCGCGTTGGGTGGCTGTTTCCCCTTCCGGGTCAACGATGAAGATGGTACAAGCACTGGCCCCCAACTCCGTGGCAGCTCGATCCACGATCATGGTCAGCATATCCGTCACCGTAGGCTCGAAATTCAATGCCCTTATCAAACCAGACTGAATATCTGTTGACAGTTTCAGGATATCCATTGCAACACCTCCCAGTCGATTCAGAGCTACAGCCTCCGTGCGGGTCACTTGATCCTTATCACTTCTGTCTTGGTCAACTCGTGCCAATCCGAGGATTGCACTGTGAGGATATCTCGGAGCCAGCGGATAGGCAAACGGACACAAGGCACAACCCGACACGCCAGTCAATTTGGTTGGAGGTCAAATACTGAACTCTTCCCGCCATAGACTGGCTGGCCTTAGTATAGTTCGCCTAATGCCACAAGGTATCTTACAGTACCTACTGAGTTTGGGCTTCATTCATCACTCTTCCTGTTCATAAAGCGGGCGGGGACAGGTTATTGAAGCACAAAAGACGAAGCTGTCTGGGCGCGGAAAGCCATCTCGGTCGCAGCGAGCTTTGCGATATCTAATATATCACATTAGCTCCACATATTCAATAGTTTTATTGAGAAAGGGCTTGCGCAGTGGATGGTTGGGTGAAGATGCAAGAGTCGGGGAGAAGAGTGGAGCCAAAGCCCAGGAGTGGGGGGGAAAACGGAAAAGGAGCGAGTTGTTATTGGAGATAAGGGAAACGCGTCCGTAGCTGAGCAAAGCTGGTGGGAAAGCGGTTGCGCTCATCGGCGTTGGCCGGATGAAGACCGGTACGCAAAGTCCAGGCCCAGGCAAAGCCATCGTCCAGCAGGCGGTCCGGGTTGGAGGCGTAGCCATACACATCCCGGCTCTTAGCCTTTGATGGGTTGGGCAGGTCAGCGTACTTGTTACGGCCTGTGTAGTGGATGTAGCGGGCCTCCTGATCTGGCGGCGTAATCCGGCGGCAGGTGTGAGCGCCGGCGTTATAGTTGCAATTACAACCTTCTTTATCAGCTTCCCGGGCCGGGCAGGGGTGGGGGGCTGGCTGATAACATGTGAGGATGGCTGGCTGTCAATGACCTTCGGGGATCGCCCCGGCCCGACCGGTGGCCTGCGCTTTGCCGCCGAGTCCGAGCCGGGGGCGTGCGTGCGAGACATACAGGCCAGGCTGAGCAGCTCTTGAACCTTGATCGAAACGAAGCACCCACAGACATTTGCAGATTTGCCCGCCCTTTGGAAGCTCACCCACGTTACCAGCCGTTAACCCAAGCGTTGTTGGTTGGCGTACAGGCCGGGCAACAGGAAGCCATTACATCTGTAGTGACAGTAATGGAATTGACTGTTCATCCTTGGCGGTTGGGGCGGGCGGCTGTGGCCCGCGAGTATGAGACGTTGCTTGTCCACTTTCCCAACTTGACCTTGGCGGATGTGACCCGCGATGCAGCCCGTCGGGCGGCTCAATTGCGAGCGCGTTACAACGTTCGACCGGCCGATGCGCTACAGGTGGCGACAGCTCTGGTTCACAGGGCGACAGCGTTTGTGACCAACGATCAACGGCTGGCGCGTCTATCCCCGGAACTCGACGTTATCGCTCTTGACGATTTTGTGGTGGCGTAGACCGTGTTCAATACATTTAGTCCACGCATGCAATTAGCCAATCAGTTTCTCGAGATGCGCACGGTCAGCGGTAGCTCTCCCAGTTGAATCTCGTCGCCGTCTTGCAACGACCGCCATGAGGTGGTCTGTTGCCCATTGACCCGGGTGCCATTGGTACTGCCCAGATCACGGATGCTGATTCCCTCCGCCGTCACCCTGATCTCGGCGTGACGGCGGGAAACAGATCGCTCGGACAGGGTGATGTTGGCCTGCGAGCTGCGTCCCAGACACGCGGTCCCATCCAACAGAGGAATACACAAGCCTGCAAGGGAGCCTCGCGTTACTACCAATTGCCCGCGCCTGACAGGATACGTTATCGCCGTGGTGCCCTCACTACCCTCGTCTATGTCAGTCGCCGCCCTCTGCCGGTAGGCAGCAGCCTCTGAGACCATGCGCGCCGCTTCTAGTTCGGCCAGTAATTCGGCCGACCTCCTCTTCTCCCTTTTCGTACCGAATTTCTCTCTTTCTCTCAGAGCCTCCCCGATTTGCCCTGGCAACCCACCGTTAACTGCCCCCACTTCCAGCAGACACTCAGCGGCCAGCAGAGGATCGTAAGCCAACAACTGCCTGACCAGGGCAGCAGGCTGTTCGACCATGCTGACCAGCAAGAGGATGGTCTCACGCCACCGGTGTTCCGGGGTCAGGCTCTCCCAATCCACACGCCCGCTTAGGAACTCGTCTTGCAGTGCCACAGCCGCGAAGTAATCCTGGCAATAGGAATGGGCGAAGGCTATCCGTGCCGTACTCCCCGTACGCAGCAGGCTGGTGGCAAGCAGATCGTCCAGGATATCTTGGGGGGCAACCCCCGCCGGCCACGCCCCCCTGGCCTCGCTGGCGATCAATTCTAGTGTGCCGGCCAGACTGTACTCCTGGGTCTGATCTTGCTTCATAGCCAGGGCCAGGCGGGCCAGGAGCACTTTTTGGCTTTCGACGGGGATCACTCCCCTTTTTTTACTCAATATACGTGAGGTAAAGTGGGCGAATAGCAGAGCCCGCTGTTTCGCAGCCTCGTCCTCCTGGTCACGTAATTCGTCGAGCAGTAGAGACAGCAGAAGGGGGGTACGCGCCAACTCTCGCATCGGATCTGGCAGGCTTTGGTATAACTGTTTTCCCCTCGCCTCCCCCAGGCGGCGGATAAGATAGGCTCTCACATCTTCATGAGAATGAGGAAGAATGATCCATTCCTTCCATTCCTGGGATTCATCCTCGTAGACTAACGTGCGGCAACTAATGACGTACTTATGCTGGGAATACTCTTTCAGGAAGCGCCTCACTACGGCGATCCCGTGCGTACGCTGCGTTTCGTCGCCCGGTATGTGGTTAAGGCCATCGATTAGAATGACAAATCGCCGCTCTGCCAATAGGGTCCGGGTTTGGGCATCCTCTTCTTCAGGCGACAGGTTAATCTGCCTATGGCGGTTCAAGCCCGTTCTGATCAGGGGAATGAGATTACCTTCGCCGCCGTACTGGCTCAGTTTGACGAAAACAGGAATCAGGGCGCTGGCATCGCCACGCAACGCCCGTTCAGCATAGAGATAAGCCAATAGCTCCAAGATAGCGGTCTTCCCCATGCCGGCGTCTCCCAGGATGACGCTCACTGGCTCTCGATCTACTACGACCGCCACATCCTGCCGGCCTAGCTCATCCCAATGGCCATCCTGGTAGGGAGCCACCCAGCGTGACAGCGCCTCATGCGGGACAGCCCAACGTCTGTAGGTGGGAGAATCGACCATTGCCCACAGATGGTTGATGATCTCCTTCTTTTCCGGCAGTCGTGCTGCCGGCCGGGTGGGCCCCCGGTGCGCCGTCGTGAGATCACAAAAGTAGAGCTCCTTCTTTTCAAACGCATCACGCTCAACCCAGTCAACTCCCTCGGGGATGAAGATCACGCCGTCGGGTGCCCGCAGAAAGAGGATAGGAGTGGCCCAGTCTACGCTCCCAACGCTAGCCTTTAGCATCAACCCTTCACAAGCGTGGGAAATGCACTCGTCAACGGGCAGGTAGCGCGATAGCATCTCATAAAAGTCCTCGGTGAAAACAAGGGCGCTGTCTTCCCCTATGGCGAATTGCATGGCCACCACGGCCGGGATACCCGCTTCCACCAGGGCCGGACCGACTCCCGTAAAGGCCCGCACGGTCTGTATGTTCTGGGCACTCTGGCAGGCGTTGAGCACCACCAACCGTACGGACGTGTTCTTGAGCAACGTACCCAGGGTACGTCCATTCACCAGGTCAGTGTCGCCCCACCGGTCCTCGAAAGCCAGGTGCCCCACCCCTTCATCAAAATCGCCGTGGCCGATGAAGTGCAGGACGTGGTAGGGATTCAGCAGCGCATCGCGCAGGGCACGTGCAGTGCTGTTCCGCAGCACGTCAAACCGGACAAGGTTGTGTTCCAGCGGCAGAGCCAGCGCCTTTTTGATCCTGGCTACCTCGCTTTCACTGTCCAGCCTCGGCATACCCTGCGGTGAGGCAATCACGATTAGAATGCGCAGAGGAAGCTCGGTCCGTAGCGCGGATGGCGGACGGGCTACATGAAGATAACGAGTGATCAAGGCCCGCTTGGATAGGCCCAGGAACTCGTGCTTTTCCGGGTCATATAGCAGCTCCCAGGGCAGGGCAGCCAGCTCGGGCGGGACGACGCGCAAGCGGATGCGCAGCCCTTTCTTTTCCCTGACTATACCTACACTTTCAGCGTAACGGCTAAGCACGTCGCCCTGAAACAGGGCCGAGAAGAGGCGTGCGCCGAAATCAGTCAACATGGCTTCGTCGGTAGCCAGGACCTGCATCCTCTCTATAGCTGCCCCCAGTTCCTGGTCAGGCATGGGTAGGACCAACTCCCCATCCGCCTGACCGGCGGGTGACTTGATCACGGTGACAGGATAAACCTGATCGCCACGGTCGGCAGCGATGAGTACCTCGAAATCGTCAAATCCCCCAGATAAAGCTGACATCTCTCACCTCTCTTTCTCTCAATACGGCACTCAATCCTGAAAGCAGAGGCGGGTTCCAATCACTTCAGGTAACTACCTTTTCAGAAGCACATCCCGCACGTTCCTAACCCAGTAGCTGATCGATAGGATCAATTGCGAGTTTACAGGTTCTACCGCATAGAAGTTGGGCACGCTAGAGGAAAGCAGAATAAAGTGTGGGAGAGGTAGTAGTTGGAGGTGGCGTAGTAGATCGAGGGTGCTGTGACTGTTGTAAAGGCTCGGGTAGCGATGATAATGGGTTGAACCTAATACCATAATATCACGATACTCGGCAGTTAGTCAAGCGTTTTCGCCCCAGAAGCTGTCTGAAAAGTCGTGGGCGGGCTTTTCAGACAGCTTCTCAACAACAAAAGACCCTACCCGATACGGTGGGTCTTTCATTGCTGCCGTTTCCGAGGATGTCTACAGCCTCAGGCAATACCGCCTAGCGAGGATTAACCTGATAATTCGGTGCCTCTTTGGTGATGAAGACATCGTGCGGGTGGCTCTCGATCAATCCGGCGTTGGTGATGCGCACCCAACGCGCCTTTTCACGCAGTTCCTGCAAGTTGGCCGCACCTACATACCCCATGCCGGAACGAAGCCCCCCCATTAACTGAAACGTGTAATCAGCCAGGGGGCCTTTATACGGTATCTGGCCCTCGATCCCTTCTGGCACCAGCTTCCCCGTGGTCACACCTTGGCCTCCTGTACCCTGGCCCGAGGCATATCGGTCTCTGGCGCGCCCTTTCATCGCGCCCAACGAACCCATGCCCCGGTACTCCTTGAACCGCCGTCCTTCGTAAATCACGATCTCCCCCGGCGACTCCTCCAGGCCCGCCAAGAGCGAGCCCAGCATGACCGCGTCCGCGCCGGCCGCCAGCGCTTTGACGATATCGCCGGAATACTTGATACCGCCGTCGGCGATGACCGGCACGCCCCGAGAGTGCGCCGCTGCCCCACATTCGGCGATAGCCGTCATTTGTGGGATTCCGGCACCCGCCACGATGCGTGTCGTACAGATCGAGCCCGCGCCGACACCTACCTTGATCACATCTGCACCGGCGTCGATCAACGCCTCAGTGGCCTGGCTGGTGACGACGTTCCCGGCCAACAGGGGCAAGTGGGGTGCGATCATCTTGATCCGCTTGATTGCCCGCATCACGCCAGCCGAGTGTCCATGCGCCGTATCCACCGTCACCGCGTCCACGTCCGCATCCAGCAACATCTCCAGGCGGCTGTCCAGATCCTCACCTACGCCCACCGCCGCGCCAACCAGTAATCGCCCCTGGTCGTCTGTGGCTGCATTGGGGAAATCTTGCTTCTTGAGGATGTCCTTGTAGGTGATCAGGCCACGCAGGTTGAAATGCTCGTCTACCAGCGGCAACTTCTCGATCCGATGTTTGTGAAGGATGGCTTTAGCTTCCTCTAGCGTGGTTCCCACTGGCGCGGTGATGAGGCCCTCAGATGTCATGTACTCCCGGACAGATATGTCAAACCGGGTGGCAAAACGAACGTCCCGGTTAGTGAGGATACCCACTAGCCGGCCCTGGTCGGTGATGGGCACGCCGGAGATGTGATAGCGTGCCATGATGGACTCGGCCTCGGCCAGGGTAGCATCCGGCCCCAGGGTGATGGGGTCAACGATCATGCCCGACTCGGAGCGCTTGGTCTTATCCACCTCAGCCGCCTGCGCCTCTGGGCTGAGGTTGCGGTGAATAACCCCCATCCCCCCCTGCCGGGCCAGGGCAATGGCCAATCGTGCCTCGGTCACCGTATCCATCGCGGCGGATAACACCGGGATGTTCAATACCAGTTTCTGGTGCAAATGGGTACGCAGGTCGACCGCCGAGGGAAGCTCTTCCGCGTAGCCTGGCACTAGCAGCACGTCATCAAACGTTAGCGCTTCAGCACCTAGCAGGTCCGCAAATTGCATCATTACCTCCAGAAAAGACAAAACCCTACCTCCGCTCTTTCCCGGCAGTGGGTAGGGCATCGACTCAGCCTCGAGCATACACTCAGGTCCACGAGTGCATTGTACACGTGAGGTGGGGGAGAAGCAAATGGGGCGACCCCCTTGATTACTGATTGGATAGGCTTGACAACAGGTTGGGATGGTTGGCCTGAGCCTGACAAACGTAACATAGGGGAGCTTCATTGGCCGCGTCAACTTCGTCGGCAGCGGTGAGCACGCCACATTTGGAGCAGCGAGCCAGCCGACCTGCCTTCACCGGGCGCGGCCGTGTCCTCAGGAGTTCTCCAGACATAACTTCCTGGCCGAAGGCCACGGCGTGAGTGGGGCAGCCAATGACACACAGGTTGCAGTCATCCCCCAAACAGAGTGCCGCTGAAAAATTGAGCACGTAATATTCACTATCGCTGACGAAGGAAATGGCCTCGGTGGGGCAAAACTGGGCGCACAGGCCACAGGCGGTGCAGTCGTCGCTGATGGTCACGTCGGCGATGGGCAAGCCGGCGGTGGGTATAGAGGCTGATGGGTCTGGCGACAACTGCCCCAGGGAGGCGGCCAGATGTTGGCGCTGGGCCGGGATATGGTGAGGCAGGCGGTGCCCCGCCGCGGAAGAGAGGGGTGCGTCGGGGAGCACGGACGTCTGTTCCGCCAGTCGTGTCACAGATCTGAAAAAGTCACGCCGCGACATAATAGGTTGGCTGCTTTGTATTACCGGCCGGGAAACGGGCGTGTTGGCCAGCTCGTCAGCATTGATTAGATAGCTGCGAATTATGGCTTCGTGGCCCATCACCTGAAGCCAACGGTTGGCGGTAGTGATAGTCCGTTGGATGGCCCAACGCGCTTGCCCGATGGGGCAGGCATGGCAGATGCTGTCATTCAGCCACAGTGTTTTGCCTGCTGCTGCCATCTCTAGCAAGGCCGGGGACGATAGCGCCGCCAGGCAGCGCGGTATCTGAACCACGCTGGCCTCGGGCACCTGGCTCAAGTCCGCCGGCTCTTTACGCGGACATGCCAGCTCGATGGTCTCGCTTGGGGACTTGGTCATCGCCTGTGGCAGCTTCGATTCAGGTGAGTTGGTCTGAACGAAAACACCGGTAGGGCAGGCGT
>CAYTNQ010000119.1:0-13529 GCA_964439175.1 uncultured Anaerolineales bacterium
TCGAGGTGCTGTTCAACGAGATCCAGGAAAGCAGCCAATACCGGTCGGGGCTGGCGTTGCGCTTCGCCCGCATCTACCGCTTGCGCGAGGACAAGAGCGCCGCCGAAGCAGATACCATCCAGACCCTGCGCCAGCTCTACGACCGGCAGTTCCAGTACAAGGGGCGGTTGGCGTGAGCAGCAATTCTCATTTTGGCAGTGTAGCCCATAAAAAGTAGGACAAGCTGTTAGCTTGTCGTTCCCTGGGACAAGCTAACAGCTTGTCCTACAAGGTGCTGGCTTCAAAATGAGAATTGCTGTGGCGTGAGAAAAGGGATTTACGCTGGAGAAGAGCTATGTTATAATTGAGTAAGGAAAGCACCTCGCCCGGCCTTGGTTACCGGCGAGGCGATAGCCGGGGCGGGTGCATTGTTCACAGATAGTTGCAGCACAAAGGCCTGTCAGTCCCCAAACCCCGGCTTGATGGGTCTTTTTATTTGACATGGGAGGAGGAATGAGGAGGAAGGGGGAACGATGAAAGAAGCCATGCTCTACGAGAAGCTTCCGAAAAGCCGCGTGCGTTGTCATCTGTGTGCGCATCGTTGTGTGATCGGGGAGGGCAAACTTGGCGTGTGCCGGGTACGGGAGAACGTGAAGGGCACACTTTACACCCTGGTCTACGGCCGCACCATCAGCCAGCATGTGGACCCGGTGGAGAAGAAGCCCCTCTACCACTTCTACCCCGGGTCCAGGGCCTACTCCATCGCCACGCCAGGCTGCAACTTCCGTTGCCGCTGGTGCCAGAACGCGGAAATCGCCCATATGCCGCGCAAACGGGGCGTGATTGTCGGCTATGAAGCAACCCCGGAACAGATCGTAGCCGATGCTCGCGCCACCGACAGCCAGAGCATCGCCTACACTTACACCGAGCCCACCATTTTTTTCGAGTATGCTTACGCTACCGCTCGCCTGGCCCGCGCGGCTGGCATCGCCAATGTCTACGTGACCAACGGCTACATGACCCCCGAAATGTTGGAAACTTTCCACCCCTACCTGGACGCCGCCAACGTGGACTTGAAGGCCTTCCGCAATAAGACTTACAACCGCTACGTGGGAGGGGGCCTGGGGCCGGTGCTGGATGCTATGAAGGCCATGAAACGACTGGGCATCTGGCTGGAGGTGACCACGTTGGTGATCCCCGGCCTGAACGACGACCCGGCCGAACTGCGGGACGCGGCGCGTTTCGTGGCCCAGGAACTGGGAGCGGAGACCCCCTGGCATCTCAGCCGTTTCTTCCCGACTTACCACATGACCGACCGGCCCCCCACGCCCATCGAGACCCTGCGGCGGGCGTGGGAGATCGGCCTGGATGAAGGGCTGCACTACGTGTACTTGGGAAACGTGGCCGGCGAGTCGAACACGACCTGCCATCAATGTGGCCGGTTGCTGATCCGGCGAAGTGGCTACTGGATTGCCGAAAACCACGTTCGAGATGGTTGCTGCCCCACCTGCAGGGCGGCGGTCGCTGGTGTTGGAATGGAGGGGAGAAAGACTTCGGAAGTTTAAAACCTCTTGCCTGGACTGATTGTCAGCAGAGGGGGGATATAGTATACTGGTCACATAAGTAAATACGTACACGATGAATAGAGGGAGAACACAATGAATTGGCAAGATCGAATCGTCGCTGATCCTAAGATTCTTGTGGGGAAGCCTGTGATAAGGGGCACACGCCTCGCTGTGGAGTTCATCATTGATCTTCTGGCCCAGGGATGGACGGAAGCGGAAATCCTGCGTAACTACCCGGGGCTGACACGGGAAGATATCCAGGCTTGCCTGCAGTACGCCAGTGTTGTCTTGAAGACCGAAAAGGTCTATCCCCTGGAAGTGTCTGAGGTCTAATAGCGGAGCATTTTTCTGTCGTCGAAGACAATCGCGTCCGCGTGACACCTCTTCCTAAAAGGAAACAAAAGTAATCTATGGCTGAGTAGTTATTAACGTTGGAACCCTCATAGCTGCGAAGTCAATTCATTTAATAATTCGTCGAGGTTAACCGTAGCGAAGCTACTGGCATAATCAGACATGGCGTAGGGAATGATCAAGTCGTCTCCGTGCACCAGGCCGCCACAACTGTAAACCACGTTGGGCACATAGCCTTCGCGCTCGTTTTCGTTGGGACTCAGCAGAGGCTCCCGCAGGCGGCCAATCACCCGCGTCGGATCGTTCAAATCAAGCAGAAAGGCACCCAGCGAGTATTTGCGCATCGGCCCAACTCCGTGGCTGAGGACCAACCACCCGGCTTCGGTTTCAATCGGGGAGCCGCAATTCCCTATTTGCACGAATTCCCAGGGGAAGGTCGGCTTGAGAAGGATTTCCTTGGAATACCAGAAGTGAATGTGGTCAGAGAACATGAGGTAGATATTCTCGTTATCCTGGCGCGAGAGCATGGCATACAGCCCGTTGATCTTGCGTGGGAAAAGGGCAAAGTCTTTGTTCTGCACGGCCGGGCCGTTCAGGGTGCTGATTTTAAAGTGTAAAAAGTCGCCTGTCTCCAAAAGCTGGGGCAGGATGACTTCGCCATCATAGGCTGTATAAGTCGCATAATAAGTCACGCTCCCATCATCGTCGTGGAATTCGACGAAGCGGGCATCCTCGATACCGTTTATCTCCGCCGGAGTGGAGGGGAAGATGATGCGTTCGGAAAGGCGCTGCTCGGACGTATATTCGAGTTCGTAATTGGAACGTGCCAGGGAGAGGATGCCATTGGCCGTGGCTTGATTGCGACCGTTTCGACCGCGACTCTGGCGCAGGGCGTGTTGAATATCTGTCTTAAGCTCCGCCAGGGTAAAGGATTCCTCCAGCCCGGCCATAATCCGGTCGGTAAAGTCGTTGGTCAGGCCCAACTCAAAGAGCTTCTTTTCAAAGAGCGGTTTCTCGTAGATAGGATTGGGGACAATTTCGGGCGCGGTGGCGAAAGGTGTCGGTTCATGCAATACGATGTTGTCCTCGGCATCAATGACCCCGGAACGGAAGGTAATGGAAGAGATGTGGCCTTCACCGGTGGCTCGCAGGCTGAGGACAAAGCGGCGACTTCCCTCGGGCAAATCTGACTGGTCGGGAGCCCAAACCATTGACGGGTTAAAGAGCGCGGCCGCCTCCAGCGCATATTCCTGGGTAAAATAAGCCCCGACGAGCAATTTGCGCGCCTCGCTGAGCGGCAGGTCGGTCAACTGATATTGGCGCACCTGCTCAAAGCGGTTGAGAAATAACTCGTGCAGCCTCTGGTGACGGCCGGCAAATTCTGTTAATACCTGGGCGACCTTTCGTTCCACGTCCTCTTCCGGAATAGCCATAATCCGGGCGATGATCTTCATTTTTCGTTCTTCGCTGGTCGGGTTGAAGGGCCGGAATAGAACCCGGCCAGGGTTGGGCTTTATCAGGATTCCAGTTCGGTTGACTTTCATTACTTCTTATCCGTGAATTCGTTAGGATGCATTCAATTTCGGTTGTAGAGACACCCCTTGCGGGTGTCCGAGGCGGGTGCGAGACCCGCCCCTACAAACCATTTTGAACGCGCCCAATTCGTTATTGCGCTGCGTGTTTTACGCGGCCATCTTTGGCAAGTTGCCGGGCCAATTGTAGCGAAGGCTCGGACAGCGACGTATCCAGAACCGCCTGCAGCAGGTGTCTGGATAGAGACATCTCCACCAGGGAGAGCAGAAAAGCCAGTGTCGACTCGGCTCCCTGATTCTGGTTAGCGCGATCGGGGTGCAGCCCATCCCGGCAGCCGCCGGTGACAGGGTCATAAAGGGGCAGACCCAGGTCGTTGCGCCCCAAGAACCACTCGAAAGCGCGCTGCGCTTCCCGGTACCAACGTTCGTCTCCCGTCATGCGGTGTGCCTCGAGACAGGCCGAAAGCATGGCGTGGGCTTCAACCGGTTGCTGATCAAAGCAGGCTTTTTCCCCGCCTCGACGATAAAAACCCTGGTTGCCAATGGGTACGAAGTGGCCGTCGTGAGAGCGTTGGATGTCCGCCAGCCATTCCAGGGATCTGAGCCCTGCTTCGGCCATATCGGCCCGGCCCATCCACTGTCCACAAAGCAGCAGGGCGTGCGGCAACTTGGCGTTGGAGTAACTCACGACATCCTCAAACCAAGGCCAGCCGGCTGCGCTGTGGTGGTGATATAGATCCATAAGCCGCTCGGCGAGGACTTCCCGCACATTTTGGGCAACCCGGTCCCCCGAGAAACGGCGCAGATATTCGTGAATGGCGACCAGCGCAAAAGCCCAGGAGCGGGGGCTGGAAAATTCTAACACACCCGGCAGACCCAGGTCAAACAGTTGGCTGGCGAGACCACGCAACCCCTCGTTGTGGGAGCGTCCCAGGACCGTACCCAAAGCCCACAACGCTCGAGCGTGGCTGTCTTCAGAGCCAATATCCTCTAGCCAGTGACGGTCGTAGGAGAAGAAGTTGCGGAAACGGCCGGTTTGCCTGTTGAAAGCATGCCATAGAAAAGCCAGGTAGCGGGAGGCGAGTTGATCCACCTCGGCCGACATCTGGCCTTCCACTTCTTCAAGTAAGATGGTCAGTGTCAGAGCGCGGGCGTTGTCGTCGGTCGTGTAGCCTTCGGCATAGTTGGGCACGGTGAACAAGGCATGCTGGAGCATGCCTGTGCCATCGGTCATGCGCCGCAGATGGTCCAGTTTCAAGTCAGGCAGTTCCTCCGGGTCCTCGCCTAAAGTTCTGATGATAAAGGCTGGATGCCGGCGAGATGCGCGTTCCTGGCGCGCCCGTTCAAAACTCTGCATATAACGGCGGGCCACATTCGACCAGATCATGTCGCGGCCAAACATATAGGCCCGCTTGCGCATGGCGTGGCGCTCAGTTGCATAATCTAAGAGACGAATGACTTGAGCGGCAATTGCCTGAGGGTCCCGGAAGGGGACCAGCATACCCCGTCCCTCGGCCAGCAGCTCTTGTGCATACCAATAAGGGGTTGAAACAATCGCCTTGCCAGCCCCCAGGGTATAGGCCAGCGTGCCCGAGACGATCTGGGCCGGGTTGAGATAGGGCGTGAGGTAGATATCGGCAGCGCCAATAAACTCGACCAATTCCGGCAAGATAACGAAGCGGTTGTAGAATACGACGTGATCCCCCACGCCCCTTTCGCGGGCCAGTCGCTGCAAGCTGATGCGGTAAGCTTCCCCCTCTCGCCGCTTGATATGGGGGTGAGTAGCTCCCAGTATCATGTAGACGACATCAGGATGCTGGCTCAGGATCATGGGCAGCGCTTCGATGACGTATTCGAGGCCCTTGTTGGGGGAGAGCAGGCCAAAGGTTAGCGATACCTGTTTTCCCTCAACGCCGAATTGGTCCTTATAAAAGTTAGCGTCTACGAAGGGGACATCGGGGATGCCGTGGGGGATCAGGTCGATCTTCTCCTGGGAGACGTCATAGATCTCCTGCAAGAATTCTGAGGCGCGCTGGCTCATCACCACCAGCCGATCCGAGAGCTGGGCCAGTTCCTGCATCACTTTACGCTGGTTGGCATCCGGCTCCCGCAGAATGGTGTGCAGGGTCGTCACCACCGGCATACGCAACTGGCGCAGCAAAGCCAAAATGTGGCTTCCGGCCGGGCCACCAAAGATGCCGTACTCGTGCTGTAAACAGACCAGGTCAACGTTGTTAAAGTTCAAGAAATCGGCCGCGCGCCGGTAGGAGGTTATCTCCTGTTCCGCCAGTTCAAACCGGACCCGCTCCGGGTAGTCATAACCGGCAGGGATATCGTTAACCGCCAGGGCGAAGCAGGTGGTCTCTTCATACTCGGCGGCGACTGCCTGGCACAAGTCTGTGGTGAACGTGGCAATGCCACATTGACGCGGCAGGTAGTTGCCGATGAAAGCAATCCGACGCCAATCAGATGGATGTTGCTGTTTCATAGCTCCTCTCCTTACGTGTTTCTTCAAAAGGTGAAACACACCCTAATCTTATAGTTCACAAAATCCAAGAAACAGGCGCAAGATGGGCTCATCTTACCCCTGTTTCTTGTGTCTCGTAGAAGCTGATTACACCTATAAAGTATACAACTTTAAGGTTAGATTCACGTAAGAGGAAGATTAATGATAGATTAAAAGATTCTCATTTCCTGGCCCATATTGAAGACGGCGGCAGCGGCAGGCGGGCTCTTAGGGTGTCTGGAGATGAATCACGAAAAGCACGAAATACACGAATTTGATTGTCAGCAGGGGATACATATAATGTACTGGGCATATTTGAAAATGGGCACCGGTTGCCCCTGCTCTGCTCCTGCTGTGGTGGGCCGTTGGGGGTTGAAGATCTGGAAAAAGAGCGGAAAAATACGCGCGGATGGCGTTTAAAGAGCATGTCCATCGGTGTCCAAACCCTCCGGGATGGGCGCGAAATTGAGGAGCTTAACCTGGAGTTCTCAGAAGCGGGGTCCCTCTCGCGCATCGTCCAGGTGCCGGTGGCTTTTGAGGTGGCTGCCCGTATGCGCCATCCCGCCGATTGTCCCTACCGCAAACAGATATCGCCCTCACAAAAGAGGGGGCGTCCTCGCAAGAAGAGGCGACGCAAGAGATAAATTGAGATACGCCCCCGGCTTAATGCGTGGGCCACAGCACCAGCGCCGGCCGGGCCTTGCTGCTGCCAGCCTTGACCTCAGTCCCCGCCAAGACCTGCCCCCGCCGCCAGGGGTGGCGGCCGGGAAGGTACTTCATGTCCGTGTTGTAGCTGCCCAGGGGAGAAAACCCGTTGCCTTCTGCATCCTCCGCCAAGACAACCAGTGCATCGTCTGGCATCTCTGAGAGGATTTCTTTCAACTGTTTGACTTTCATTTGTGGCCTCCGAGCCGGGAGCGAAAGATGCCGGTTGTAACCGTTTTGTAATCGTAAGACTTGACAAAATGTGCTATAGTATTAAGTGGGTGTTAAGGTCTGGGGCAGATTCAATTCCCGATTGGCGAAATTCCCTCCCAAAAAACGTCCGCAACCGCGTTTATAATTATAGAGAGAGCTTATAGCGAGAACCATTGGCCTTTTTGAGAGGTTGGGTTATGATACCACTGACCTCAAAGCAGGGCTCGTTATATCCATTACAGGTGTTTCATCCCGTTACCCGCCGGCGCTTTCAGGCGGGTCTTTTGTTTGTTACTAATAGTCAACAATCGTGGCTGATATTTTAACGACTTTAGCCGAAAACATCAAATATTACCGTTCGCAATTGGAACTCACCCAGGAAGAGTTGGCCCGGCGAGCCGGCGTCAACCGTTCTTACCTGGCGGGAATTGAGTCAGGACGGCGCAATACATCTGCCAGGACCATAGAAAAGTTGGCTAAGGCTTTAGGTGTATCACCAGCCGATTTGTTGAAGCCATTGGACACTGCGCAAGAATGAGTAATTTCATCGAATTGCCTTTGCCTACGACTCTGGATACCTCCACCGCCGACATCATCCAGGATTTCTTTGTGCCCGTGCTGGCCCACGCTATCCGATATGATCGGGGCGTGGGCTTTTTTAGTGCCGGCTGGCTGCGAAAGGCCGCAGAGGGCATGGTGACCTTTGCTCACAACAGTGGTCGGGCGCGTTGGGTGACCAGTCCCATCTTGAGTGAGGAAGACTGGCAGGCTTTGCAACTTGGGGAAGCGGCGCGTTATGATGAGGTGCTGCGACGGGCTATTGAGTGTAACCTGGACGACCTGGAACGTACCTTGAAAGAAGAGACCCTCTCCGCTCTGGCCTGGTTGGTAGCGGACGGAATCCTGGATTTCAAGCTGGCTTTGCCTCGCAACAAGCTTGAGCGGGGCGAGTTTCAGGACCAAGGCCACGCTTCGACGGCTGACCAAGGAGCAATTGTGCGAGCAAGCAGCAGCAGTTCTGCTGATGCTCAGTTCGTGTTTCTTGCCACAATTGCATGAGTCAGGTGTTTCGTTGAAGGAAGGCTCTGTTCTGGCCACCATCTACCAAACCTCATTACTCGCCACGCTCTTTCGGATGGTGCGCCTGGGACCAGGGGCTCACGCGTTAGTGATATGACGCTACCCGCTCAAACCCACGCAGGTGGAACGGCCGCCCGCGCTGGAGCAAATGTCTCTGTTTGGAAGTTTTGAGTGGGAGGACCAGATAGTTGCCATGAACGTATTCGGATATAGGGGGCGATCATGCCAATCCAACTGACTGAACCGGGTGAAGACGACAGTATTGATTGTCATCTGCAACAGATAGGTATGGGTAGCCTCATCTGCCGCGCAGCCCAGCAGACAGGCCAGAAGAACACTACGAACGAAGTGACTCCTGCTGTGTGCTTCAGTTGCGACGTCGGGAAAATCTTCCGAGAAGTTGGCTGTGATGCACCCTTGCCCAAGATCACCATCCACGATTGGGGGCATGGCGGTCTCCATGTAGGCATTGATGGCATCTTTTGCAAGATCAGACGACGGTACACCACTTTGGAATACTGCCGTACCTGCACGCTGGCAACTGCGGAAAGCACGCGCCAGATTGTGGCGTCAACGAGAGGACTGTTCCAAAGTCATGGCTTTTATTCGGCGTTCCAGGACCTGGAAAAAGCCCGTCTGGCCATAAGAGATGGGGAATTCGAGCGCTCAATCACTCACAGCATTGCGTGTCTGGAGAGCACCTGCCGCATTATTCACGAGAAACTGGGCAAGGATCTGCCCGCGAAGAAGGGATTAACTGACCTGTGGAAGTCCACCCGTAACGTGTTCGGCCTGGACGATTTGACGGCAGGCGACACGCTTGGTCCACTGCTTAATTCGCTGTACGGCACCGTGTCTCAGATTGGGGCCATGCGAAATGTGTTGAGTGATGCCCATGGCCGAGGTCAACCGCCCCCGCACGTCTCGGAAGCGATGGCCGAGCTGGCTTTGAACAGCGCAGCCACATTGGCTACTTTTGTCATCCGCCACTATGAAAGCAAAACGACGGACGCGACGGAATGAGCATCATCTCATTCAATATTAGCTTGCCCCTGGATAGTGACCAATTCTTGCGCCGTGAGTGCCCCTTGTGTCTCCGGCAATTCAAAATTGAGACGGATGAGACGGATTGTCAGTCGTTAATAGAGCGTGAGTTAGAAGCTTATCTGCTTCAGGAGGGACTGGAAATTCGCACTGAGAGCGCAGATGCCACCGGAACGGACGAAGAAAAAAGTGAGCTGTGGTGTCCCTACTGTGGGCAAACCGCACCCCGGGATCAATGGTGGACACAAGAGCAGACCGCGCACATTCACATATTCGCTTACAACATTATGGCGCAGATGATCAATGAACAGTTCATCCGGCCTATGAAGCGAAAGTTCTCAGGTCGCCAAAGCGGGTTGGTTTCGATCGAGTTTGAGGGGAAGGAGATGGAGTATCAAAAACCGTGGATCTCACCCGAACCAGACGATATGACCATCCACGCACTTCCTTGCTGTGATTTGCGGGTCAAGCTGGAGGATGGTTGGTCACAGACGGTGCATTGTCATCAATGTGGTTTCCCTCATATGACTCAGACAGTCCGAGGGTAGGATTGAATCAGGCAGCGTGGCGACGGAAGTTTCTCGGCGAAAAAGGAGGAAGGCATGCCACAGACAGTCAGCGAAAAGATTTACGAGGCCTTTTTTGCCAACCTGGCTCAGCTTGAAGATGTGAAGCCGGAAACAATTGAAGGCTTGAATGCTCTTTATGCGGCCAACCGAATGGCTGAAAGCCAGCATCTTGATCGTTTGGTCCAAGGGATGGAGAACCGCTATGCTCAAGTTGAAGACACTGACAGCTAAGAGCTTACGGGGGATCACTGACACAACCCTGCCGCTGGACGGGCATTCCGTGGTGCTATTGGGCGAGAACGGTGCCGGAAAAAGCTCGTTTGTTGATGCTTTGGAATTTTTCTTCACGGGACGGGTGAGTCACCTTGAGGGGGCACAGGCGATTTCCACAACCAGGCATGCCCCACACATTCACGCCGCGAGAGATGATACCCTTGTGGAAATAGAGTTTGATCGCCCGCCGGTCACGATCTCTAGAACCTTCCGAGGGCTCTCAGATGTCCCGGTGGACTTGCAAGATTTCATCCAACAGGGAGCAGGTAGCACCTTTATCCTTCGACGTAAGAACCTCTTGGACTTCATCTTAGCTCGACCGGCCGATAGATATGCGCAACTGGCCGCCATCATCGGCGTTGAAGATTTGGACAAAGTCGAGCGCGCCCTGATGAAGGCGCGTGATGATCTTCTGGACCAAAAGGACTCCATTGAGTGCCAGATTCGTTCCGAAGAGCTCAAGTTAAACGAGTTGCTGGACGAAGTTGCTATAGACGAGGCACAACTTCTGGGCGCGCTGAACAGGAAACTGGCTGAGCTCAAGCAGCCGCCCCTCAACCCCCTGGATGAAATAGAAGCCAGGAAAGTCGCCGTGGTTGCACAAAGCCGGGCCCCGCAGGATGCCCAGCGGTCGGTCAAAGTCCAGAGTGTTCTGGAATCAGCGGCTGCTATGCGCAGTGATGTTTTGTTCCATGAAGTGTATCGTCAGCTATGGAATGAGGTTGAAGCACTAAGGCAGAACGCGACCCACGTTCGGGACATGTTGTTCCAAGAAGTACTGGCTTCCAGCCGCCGTTTGATTGCGGATTTTGCTCTGGATTATTGTCCCGTTTGCCAGAAACCGATAGAAGAAAGAGAAACACTCCTGGCTCTCTTGGACAAACGGGTGCGCGAAGCCCAACAGATCGCCCAAAAAGCCTCGGGAATCAAACGCTTGCGCTCAAGGCTGGTAGACCGAATTCGGGACCGCATCGAAGAAGTGGAGCAGCTTGCTTCGCAACTTGTTGAGCTAGAGGTACCTCTGGATAGGTCGCTGTGGGACCGGTACACATTGCTGTTAAGCGGTCTGCTCCCGGCCTTGCAGGCAGACCCCTTAGACATACATTTGCCTTCATATGATGAAATTATCGAAGCCCCTGAAGTCGCGGCTTTTATAATAGGTGTGGATGAGTCACTCACGGCATTGAAATCTGAGAAAAAGCGTTTAGAGCCCACCGAGCAAGATAAACGAACAGTCGCCATCCTGGATCTACTAACCAAAGTGATGGACAGTCGACAGAGTCTGAAGACTCTACGGCCCCAAGGCAAAGTGAAAGCGGCTGCTTATCGGGAGATCGCGGCCATCTATGATTGTTTCGTGAGCACCAAGCGAGCCGAGGTTCAGGCCATTTATCGGGAACTGGAAAGCGATATTGAACACTTTTTCAAACTCTTGCACGCGGATGAAGGATACCGCGACGTCAAATTGGAAGTCCAGGAGGGCCGACGCGCCAGTACCGAGATCAGGATGAATTTCTACGAGCGTGAGCAGGAAGATCCTCGGGCCTTTAACAGCGAAGGACATCTGGACTCTCTGGGATTGTGCGTATTCCTGGCCTTTGTCAAGCGGTTCAACACGGGGTTTCCGATTATGGTGTTGGATGACGTGGTCAGTTCGATTGACTCCGGTCACCGCCAACGAATTTGTGAGCTGCTTTTCCAGGAGTTCGCGGACTGCCAGCTGTTCATCACTACCCACGATTATGTGTGGTTTGAGGAACTATGTGCGCATCAACGGGCTTATAACCAGGGACATCTCTTTGTGAACTATCGCATTCTCGATTGGTCAGTGGACTCAGGTCCTCGTTTAGACAAGCATAGGTCCCGGTGGGAACAGGTTGAGGAGAGACTAGCCAATGGGGATAAAGAAGGGGCAGCGGCCGATACGCGTAGGGTGTTGGAGTTTTTGTTGTATGAAGTGGTTATCGCTACCCAGGCACAAGTTGTTCTGAAACGCGACGGCAAGTATGTCGTGAGTGAACTGCACGCCCCTTTTGTAAGCCGCATCAAGAAATTGGTACCTGAGGTCTATGCGGAGAAAGTGGCAGTATTTCGAAATCTTGAGACAAACGGTATTTTCGGGAATTTGCTCGCCCACAACAATCCGCAGGCAGCCAATGCCTCTTTGGAGGAAATTCGTGGGTTTGCGAACGCAGTGAAAAGCTTGGAAGCGCTGTTCACTTGCGATCAGTGTGGGCGATTTGCTATGTACTACCGGGACGCGAGATTAATCAAGTGCAGTTGCGGGGGAATTATGTGGGCCACAAGGTAGCTTTGGCAGACTCGCCTTATAAGCTCCAGCTTACCAATGGTTTCTTCATTGGTTTCAACCAAATCGCCCGTATCTTGGGCCTACGCCATCGAGTACCAGGACGAAGGACGTATCTCTCCAAGCGCTTACGCCACGAATATAGGTGTATCCATCAGGCAGATAGAGAACTTGTGTAGCATGGCAACCGCCTTTGAGCTATGGCATTACACGGTTAAATGTGGTGCTACCTCATATTGAACAGCAGCAATCTTTAGGATTTATAGTATGGAATTAGCGAAAAGCTATGTTGAGCGTTTTGCCGAACTTCGAACCGATGCAAGCCATGCCCGCTGGGCAGCAGCCACACGTCACCGTGCACCTCACAAACCACTGTTGCTACTAGCTGTTATGGACCTCTTCGCTGAGGGCAGTATCACGACTAACCTGATAGAGCTTACTCCCGAGTTGGGCGAACTTTTCACCCTGTACTGGGCGCGGGTTATGCCACCTGACCAGCACGGCAACTTGGCTCTGCCCTTCTTTCACCTTAGGAGCGATGGCTTCTGGCATTTGTTGCCTCAGCCAGATAAGGAGGCATTTTTAACCGCTGCTCGGCAAATCCGATCTGTCAACCAGCTTCGTGACATTGTATTGGGTGCTCGACTGGACGAGGAATTGTACACTCTACTTGGCATTGAAGAATCTCGTGACCTACTGCGTACTGTGCTGATTGAGACCTATTTCGCACTCGAAGTGCAGCCAGGACTGGTGAAGCAAGGCGTTATCAATATTGAGTCATTCTACTATAGCCAAAAACTATTGGAGCTAGCACGGACAAAGCAGACCAAAGAGAGATTGGAGGATGAAGATGGTTATGAGCCATCTGCTCGTGACCAAGGCTTCCGTCGCGCAGTGGTCATGGCCTACGATCATCGTTGTGCTCTGTGCGGCATCCGTATGCTTACCCCTGATGGCCACACAGTTGTAGATGCTGCTCATATCGTTCCCTGGAGTATCAGTCGAAACGACGATCCGCGAAATGGTATGGCCCTCTGTCGACTCTGTCACTGGACTTTCGACGAGGGTCTGATAGGTGTCTCCTCAAGCTATGCGGTTATAACCTCACCACAGTTGGCCATCGGTCAGAACGTCCCTGGTCATTTGCTGACTCTCAGTGATAGGGGCATTATTGGTCCTGTTGAACAGCCTCTATGGCCCGACTTGGACGCTCTTAGCTGGCACCAGCGACACGTGTTTCGTACACGCTAGTTGTCAGTCGTCGCTCTATTGCCCGTTCCTTTTCTGTTAGTGGCAATCCTAGTGCGTGTTTGAGCACGTTAGCAGTCAGCAATACACTGTCTCGTTCCTTGCTCATTCGCCCCCGTACCATGGCTCGGCCTTCCCAAAGAGCGGTGTTTTCTC